>JALYYI010000247.1 GCA_030946705.1 Actinomycetota bacterium
GGATGGCCAGCGGGAAGTTCCACGGCGGGGTGACCACGGTCAGCCTGGACGGGACGAAGGTGGCGCCGTCGACGTCGTCGAGCGTGCGGGCCTGCTCGGCGTAGAAGTGGGCGAAGTCAATGGCCTCACTGACCTCCGGGTCGCTCTGGTCGAGGGTCTTGCCGGCCTCACTGGCCATCACCTCCAGCAGTTCGGCACGGCGGGCGGCCAGCGCGTCGCCGGCGCGGTGCAGGATTTCCGCCCGTTCGGCGCCGGTCTTCCGGCCCCAGGCCTGGCCGTGCTCGACGGCGGTACGCACGACGGTGTTCAGCTCGCCCTCGGTTCTCAGCGTGGCGGCGTCCACGGCCGCGACGCCGAGCTCGGAGGTGGCCACGCGCTCCAGAATGGCCCGGCCCCAGGCCTGGTTGGCCGGCAGCGACGGGTCCGTGTCTGGGGTGTTGCCGAAACCATGCAGCGGGGACGGCGCTTCGGGCTGGTTGCGGTCCTGCGTCCGGTTCGGTCCCGGGACCGTGTCGTCCAGGTTTTCCAGCGAGGCCAGGAAGCGGAGCTTTTCGCGTTCGAAGAGGGACTCGCTGCCGCTGAGCTCAAAGACCGCGGACATGAAGTTGTCCTGGCTGGCGCCCTCCTCGAGGCGGCGGATCAGGTAGGCGATGGCCACGTCGAATTCCTGTGGGTGCACCACGGGGGTGTAGAGCAGCAGGGAGCCCACGTCGCGGCGGACGGCCTCGGCCTGGCCTGTGGCCATGCCCAGGAGCATCTCGAATTCGATGCCGGTCTGGACGCCCCGGTCCTTGGCCAGCAGCCAGGCGTAGGCCACGTCGAAGAGGTTGTGCCCGGCGACACCGACCCTGACCGCGTCGATGCGCTCCGGAGTCAGAGCGTAGTTGAGGACGCGCTTGTAATTGGTGTCCGAGTCCTGCTTGGAGCCCCAGGTGGCCAGCGGCCAGTCGTGCACGGACGCCTCGGCCTGCTCCATCGGCAGGTTCGCGCCCTTGACCAGCCGGACCTTGATTCGGGCGCCTCCGTTGGTGCGGCGGGTCTGCGCCCAGTCCTGGAGCCGCATCATCGCGGAGAGGGCGTCCGGCAGGTAGGCCTGCAGGACGATGCCGGCCTCCAGGTTCTGGAACTCGGGCTGGTCCAGGATCATGGTGAAGACCGCCATGGTCATCTCCAGGTCCTTGTACTCCTCCATATCCAGGTTGATGAACTTAGGGCTCGCGGCGGCCGCGGCGCGCCGGTAGAGCGGTGTGAGGCTTTCGACGACGTGTTCCACGGCCTCGTCGAAGGCCCAGGCGGAGTGCGGGGCTACCGTGGAGGAGACCTTGATGGAGACGTAGTCCACGTCGTCGCGGGCCAGCAGCTTGTGCGTCCCCTCCAGCCGGCGGGAGGCCTCGTGCCGGCCCAGCACCGCTTCGCCGAGCAGATTCACATTCAGGTGCACCCCGTCCTTGCGGACTTTAGCGATGGCCGGGCCCAGCTTGGCGTCGGTGGCGTCAACGATCAGGTGGCCCACCATCCCGCGCAGCACCCGGCGCGCGATCGGGATGACCACCCGCGGCAGTACCGGGGCTACCGCCCCGCCCAGGCGCACCGCGCTGCGCATGTACCACGGCAGAAAGACCGGGACCTTCGGCGCCAGCCGGGCCAGGTTGCGCGCGGCAACGTTCAGGTCCTCGGGACGGATCACACCGTCAACGAAGCCGACGGTGAAGTCAAGCCCGTTCGGGTCCTTCAGTACACCGGCCAGCTGTTTGGCGGAAGCATCGACCGGGACTTTGGCTCCTTCGGTGAGCCAATGGCGCACCAGACGGACGGCCTCTCCGGCCAGCTCCTCCTTGGGCCTACCGGACGTGGTGTTGCCGGAGGTCACGCTGCAATCCGCGAGTGTGTTGGTCATGAGATGCGAACCGGTCTTTCTGCCTGGTGGTTATGTCTGCTTTCCTCAGTATGGGATTAGAATCACATTAGGAAAAGCGATCTTTTCTAAGCAGTATTCGTTAGTTCTACCCATGGAATGGAGCGGTATGCTGGACGTGCGCAGGCTGCGGCTGCTCCGCGAGCTGAAGATCCGCGGCACCCTGGCCGAGGTGGCGACCGCGCTGAACTTCAGCCCGTCCTCGGTGTCACAGCAACTGGCGCTGCTGGAGAAGGAAGCCGGCGTTGAGCTGCTGCGCAAAACCGGACGCCGCGTCCAGCTCACCCCGCAGGCCGAGATCCTGGTCGCGCACACCGCCGAACTGCTCGAAACCCTGGAACGCGCCGAATCAGACCTGGCAGCCTCGCTCACTATTGTCACCGGCACGGTGCGGCTGGCCGTCTTCCAGTCCGCCGCCCTGGCCCTGATGCCCGGTGCCCTGACCGCCATGGCCGATGAGTACCCGGATGTCCGGATCGAAATGGTGCAGCGCGAACCGGAAACCGCGCTCCATGAAACCTGGGCCCGCGACTTCGACCTGGTCGTGGCCGAACAATATCCCGGCCACGCCGCCCCGCACCATCCCGGGCTGGACCGGGAGAAGCTGACGGCCGACGCCATCCGGCTCGCGGTCCCACCGCCGGAGCTGAACCGGTTCGGCGCAACCTCCGTGGACACCGCCCGCGATGTGCCCTGGGTGATGGAACCCCGCGGAGCCGCCTCACGGCACTGGGCCGAACAGGCCTGCCGGCAGGCCGGATTCGAACCCGACGTCCGCTACGAAACCGCCGACCTTCAGGCCCAGATCCGGCTGATCGAATCCGGCAACGCCGTCGCGTTCATGCCCGACCTCGTCTGGATCGGTCGCGGCACCACGTGCCAGCTGCTCGAACCATCCGGCCGGCCGCGCCGAACCGTGTTCACCTCCGTCCGCCGGGCGAGCATCCGACGGCCTGCCATCCTCGCCTTCCGCAAAGTCCTGGAACAAACCGCCGCCTCCGTCGCCGCATCCCGTCCCAACTGACCCGGGTCGCGGGCAGACCAGGATCCGCACCCTGGACGCAATCATGCGGAAACGATTCGTCGCTGCACGAGCCCGTAGAGCTCCGGACGCAATCGAAGCCTGACGCGTGTCGGCGCTGGCTCAGCTGTCGGCGCAGTCTGCAATGAATTCCCGGAGTGCGTCCGGGACCAGTCGCATCACGATGATCGGGGCATGGTTCATGCCAAAGACGTGACCGGTATGTCCGAGCCGCGAGCCCGGCGTCCGTGAGTGGACTGGCCCAGCTGTCAGGGTGCCGGCCCAAAACTGGTTGAAGCGCAGATCCTCACCGAGGTAGATCAGCAGGCCGCCGCAGGCGATGTCCCATTGTCCGGTCGGGAAGTCCGCGGCCTCCCGGAGTCCCCCGAGCCCGCCGTAGAGACCAATGATGTCCCGGCGGACACCCAGATCCAGCCCACGGCTTGGAGCGGTGTGGGCGGTATCGGCGTACTCGTTACCCGTGGGGATGCCTTGAGGCTGGCCGGCCAGATTCCCGGCCACACATGTTGTGTGCGGCTGCCAGTTTTAGCGGCACAACCAACCCCAAAGGACACCGGGGAACAAAGCCGAGGCCCCACAAAAAGATATCCAAGGGCGGCGGCAAAAACCGGAATTCCGCAACCAAGTCATGTCGCTGGCACCCAAACCCTCGATGAACAGGTATGCGGCCAAAGGAGGCGGCACCAGCGAGCCACACACCAAAACAGGAGGAGGTCCCCAACCAGAAAACGAGGGCCATAGAAAGGGCCAGCAACACGGCGTAACGACCCCACCAGGAAACAGGGCACGTGTTGACACCGTCAACACCGATTAAGAGCAGGAATCCCCTGTTTCCAGGGGATTCGCCGTGCCCGAGGAGGGACTCGAACCGGCCTCCAGCCCTTGCAAACACTGGGCAGTACCGGAAACATCCCGAATCCGAAGCAGTTCGACACCGGAACGGCCCGATCCGGGGGCAACGGTGTTGACATTGTCAACACCCTCTTTTTTGCCCTCTTGCAGTGATCCGGGCTCGTCGGCGACGTCAGCGGCAAACCCCTCCTGCCACGCTGTCATCGCTACAAAATCCGCCATGACGCTCGCCTGCAGGGCGGCGCGAGAGTCTCTTCGACCTGTGCGGGGCGCTCAAATTGGATGAAGGTCCCATCCTCGCTCTCGCTCGCTCGATAACTCTCGATTCGGAACTCTGCCGCCTAGCCCTCGATCATGGCGAGGTATTCGTTCTCACCGGCGGGGCCTTCGAGTCGGTCGCGGGAATTCTCGATGAGTTGTGTCCCAATCTGCTCAAGTTTGGCCAGGCGCATTCCATCCCCGCGGATCCGAGCGTTGATCACCATGGCACCGACCGTCTCGTGCGGGGTGTATCGCCTTTTGTCTGCTCCGGTGAGCCCGTCTGCGTCCGAGTCGCGTACCCGGAAGCCGTAATCGCCAGCTACTCGTGCGGTCTCGTGGTGCCATACGTCTGGCAAGGCGAGGAATGGATCAAGGAGGTCGCCAGCGGAGTCCGGATGCCGTCAAGAAGCCGACCAACAGCCCGGGTATGGCCAGGTTGTGGCAGTCCCGCATCAAGAGCTCAACGATCGTCTGTGCTGGGACGGCGAGCTTCTCGTGGAGGTGATCGATGAACCGCTCCAGGGCGAGCAGGGCGCTCATGCAAGCGTATGGGTCGACGCTGGTCCCTCTGTACCAAGCCCACACATGACTGTCGCCGACGTATCAACGAGTTCCCAATCCGGGGAGGTCAAGGTCGATCCCGTCGGGTTCGTCGGCCGTGCCAACTTCGCTGCCGTGTCCGAAAAGTGACTTGACGCGGAATCTGGCGGCGTGGTCGAGCATCCGATTGATGAACGAGATCGCGTCAACGGGGGCGGAGTTCAGGAGTCGAAAGAAGGGGCCGTAGTACCAGGCTGCCTGCGGCCCCCGAACCCGTAGCCAAGGCCGGCTGGAAGTCTCGGATGCCGTCATCGAGGGCGCCCATTCCGTCCCATGGTCGAGAAGGATCGGGCTGCTCGATGTAGTGGAGCTCTGCAAGGTCCAGCAGCAGCTGGGGACGGGTCTTTGACATGCTCAGCGCGACTGCGAGCGACTCGGCGGCGGGGTTGAGGTTGCTACGACGATTCTCAGCAACTTCGCGTAGCCAGGCCTCGGCCCTATCGTCGATATCTGGCCCGAGGGTGTGGCGGCAGGAATACATTCTGTGAGGTCGCGGCCTTCCGTGATCACGGACCCGGGCGTACCCTGATTTTGTTGCGGCCAAAAGGGCTGCGGCGACGAGGGCAGTCGCAGGGTAGGATGCGGACAAGGGGGAAAGGTTCTGCCCCCGCCATTTTTTACGAAGAATGGCAGGAGAACACCAATGTTCGAACAACGATTCATTGCAGACGCCATCAGTCGCAGCGCAGAAAACGCTGTGGACCGGCGTCGTTTTTTTAGGGCCGCCGGCGTGGCAGGCTTCGGAGCCGGAGCCGCAATACTGGCCTCAGGCGCCGCGGCAAATGCCAGCAAGGGCACCGACGACAGCAGCGGCGTCAGCGATGCCGCGATCCTGAATTTCGCGCTCAACCTGGAATACCTCGAGGCCGAGTTCTACCTACGGGCAACCACCGGTGAGGGGCTGTCGGACAGTATGACCACGGGGAAGGGCGACCGGGGTTCCGTCCAGGGCGGCCGGGAGGTTTCCTTCAAGACGGCCGTGATCAAGAAGTTCGCCCAGGAAATCGCATCCGACGAGAAGGATCATGTGGCGTTCCTGCGCAGCGCGCTGGGCAGTGCCGCCGTGTCGCGTCCGAAGATCAGCCTGGATGACAGCTTCACTGCGGCAGCACGGGCAGCGGGCCTGATCGGGGCACATGAGAAGTTCGACGTCTACGCCAACGAAGTCAATTTCCTATTCGGAGCTTTCATCTTCGAAGACGTCGGCGTCACCGCGTACAAGGGCGCCGCTCCGCTGATCAGCAACAAAACCTACCTGGAGGCTGCCGCCGGGCTGCTTGCCGTGGAGGCCTACCATGCCGGCACCATCCGGGCAACGCTCTATGCGCTCGGGGTTGAGACCCCGTCGATCTACACCACCGCGCAAAAGATCTCCGACGCCCGGGACAGCCTGGACGGAAGCAGCGACGACGACCAGGGTATCGGCACCGCTGACAAGGCCAACATCGTCCCCACCGATGACAACGGCCTGGCCTTCAGC
>JALYYI010000248.1 GCA_030946705.1 Actinomycetota bacterium
ATACAGCCCTGTATCGCGCACCAAGTGCCCACTCGATGGCGTTTTAAGGGAGGAGGCGGCGCACCAGGAAGTCCCAGTTCTGCCGGATCCGTTCCGCCGGGATCCCGGCCGACCGCCGCTGGTACATCAGGGTTGCCGGTTCAAGGGCGCCCAGCAGCGCAAAGGCCAGCAACTCCACATCCGCCTCCGGGCCCAGCCCCGACTGGCGCAGCAACATGCCGATGTGCTGGCGGACGAACCGCCTGGCCGGAACCTCGAACCGTTGGCGGGACGAGACGTCTGCTGCCTCCTGCAGCTCCCCGACCATTTCAAAGCGGTCGACGGCGGCCCTTCCGAACGCCAGCAGCCTCTCCCGGGGTTCCGCGTCGGGACCCAAGGGAGCCGGACCCGCCAAAATGGCCCGCTGGAAGTCCTTCTCGCTCTGGTCCAACAACGCAAACATCAGCCCGGACCGGCTGCCGAAGCGGCGGAAAATCGTCCCCTTGCCCATGCCGGCCTTCTCGGCCAGGCCGTCCATGGTCAGCGCGTCCGCGCCGTTCTCGGCAATGAGCCGGGCGGCGGTGGCCAGAAGAAGCCCTCGGTTGCGCGCGGCGTCCCCACGCTCATGCCACTCGGGGCCGGGCGTTTCCGGTTGCGGACGGCCCCCGCCGGACAGGGCGAGCGGGGGCCGATGCCCCTGGGCGGGCGGGACTCCCGGAACGGGGAGACGCAGATCACTCACCCAATAATCCTAGTTCAGGAATACGAAACGGACCGCAGTCCGTTTATACGGGTGAACTGTCCGGGGAGAGAGCCTCGGACAGACCGAACCGAAGACCGCTCTGAAGGAGTTCCACATGTCCAACACCACCGTACTGGCCCTGGTAGGCAGCCTGCGCGCCGGATCCACCAACCAGCAACTGGCCGAGACGGCCGCCGCCGTGGCCCCGACCGGCGTCGACGTCACCATCTTCGAGGGCCTCGGCGAGATTCCGTTCTACAACGAGGACATCGACGTGGCCGGCTCGGTCCCCGCCGCTGCGGCCAAGCTGCGCGCGGCAGCGGGCGAAGCTGACTCCGTCCTGCTGGTTTCCCCCGAGCACAACGGCACGATGCCCGCGGTGCTGAAAAACGCCATCGATTGGCTTTCCCGCCCCTACGGCCAGGGCGCCGTTGCGGGCAAGCCCGCCGCCGTCATCGGCACCGCCTTCGGCCAGTACGGTGGCGTGTGGGCGCACGACGATGCCCGCAAGTCGCTCAGCATTGCCGGCGCCAACGTGGTTGACGAGGCCAAGCTGTCGGTTGCCAATTCCGTGGTCCGGTTTGCCGAGGTGCACCCCAAGGATGACGCCGAGGTGGCCGGTCAGGTTGCCGGCGTGCTGCAGTCGCTGATTGCGGCCACAGCCGAGGACGCTGCAGCCTAGGCAAACAACTCCATCGGGTGAGCATTTGGTGCGGGATACAGGCCCGTATCGGACACCAAGTGCTCACCCGATCCGGGGCCGCGCCGTTCGCTGGCCCTAATCAGGCCGATATTTCGATTCGGCGCCTTTTTGACCCGGCCATTGTCCGGCATCTGGGCGCAGGCGTAGCCTTGGGCCAGGCTCCATGGGAGGATCCGTCCGCTGACCCCACCGGGGCTGGCGCACGGCATGTGGGAGCCCAGTTGGAGGGTCAGATGAACGTTCATCAGCGGTTGTGGGTCCCCGCGGGAATCCTGCTGGCACTGCTGCTGGCAGGATGCAGCGGACCGACCGCGCCGTCGCCGTCAGGACCCAGCGCAACTGCCACCGGCACGAGCACGGCGCCGTCGGCCGACGGCGGCTCCGGTTCCGCCAGCTCAGGGCCGGCCACCCCACCGTCGCCCGCCGCCGCGGTCACCGCGCCCGTCACCCTCTACTACGTTGCTTTCGCCGACAACGGCGCCGCCGGCCCGATGATCGGCTGCGGGGACAGCATTGTTGCAACAACCTCCGCTCCGCTGACCTACACCAATAAGCTGCAGGCCGCCATGAACGCGCTGCTGGCGAACCGCTCGGCAGAGGTGGGGCAGTCCGGGCTGAGCAACACGCTGTGGCAGTCCAGCCTGGCGCTTGTGGACGCCAGCATCGCCGGCGGCGTGGCGACCGTGAACCTGAGCGGCAACTTCGTCCAGGGCGGGGAATGCGACTCTCCACGGATCATCGCCCAGCTGCGCCAGACCGCGTCGGCCGCCTCCGGAGCGGCGACCGTGAACATCAACATCAACGGGGTTCCGCTGGAGAAGGCCCTGAGCCTGAAATAGCGCAACGCGGGTGCAGCAACCGGCGTGAATGAAAACATTTGATGCCTATTTAGCAACACAGGCGTTATCCTTGAACCTGTGACCTACGAAACAACGCGCGCCATTGATGCCGCCTCCCTGTCCATGGAACCAGAAACGACGGCCGCGCAGGCCCAGTCGGTGCAGACGCAGGCTGCCGATGCCCTGTCGGCCGAAGCCGTGGAGGCCATCACCCGCGCCGATGCGCTCCGTACCGGCGGTGTCCATCCGCACGAGGCGCTGCTCTCCGCCCGGGCCGCTAACATCAAGCAGTCCGCGGTCCGGGATGTCTTTGAGATTTCCATGCAACCCGGTCTGGTTTCGCTGGCCGGCGGCAACCCGTACCTGCAGTCCCTGCCGCTGGAGCAGCTGGGCCAGGCGGCGGCGGAGATTATTGCGGAGCACGGCATGGAGGCCCTGCAGTACGGCGGTGGCCAGGGAACCCTGGAACTGCGCCGGCAGATCTGCGAAGTCATGGCCGCCGAGGGCATCACCGATGCCGATCCGGAGAACGTGGTGATCACCGCGGGATCGCAGTCGGCGCAGGACATTGCGGCCAAGGTCTTCTGCAATCCCGGCGATGTCGTGCTGATCGAGGACCCCACCTACGTCGGCGCGCTGAACACCTTCGAAGCGTACGAGGTGGATGTCCAGCCCGTTGCGGTGGACAATGACGGCCTGGTCCCGGATGAGCTGCGCCGGCGCATCGCGGAGATCCGGGCGGACGGCAAAACGATCAAGCTCCTGTACACCATCCCCAACTTCAACAACCCCTCCGGCGTGACCCTCTCCCATCAGCGCCGGCAGCAGATCGTGGACATATGCCGTGAGGCGAATATTCTGGTCCTGGAGGACAACCCGTACGGCCTGCTCAAGTTCGACGGCCGCCTTGATGCCCCGCTGCGGGCAGACAATCCCCACGATGTGCTCTACCTGGGCTCCTTCTCCAAGATCTTCGCGCCCGGTTTGCGGATCGGTTGGGCGCTGGTCCCGGCGCAACTGAAGCAGCGTTTCTACCTTGCCAGCGAAGCGGTAACGCTCTGCCCGCCCTCGTTCAATCAGATGCTTGTCTCGACATATTTACGCGATTTCGACTGGATGGGCCAGATCCGCACCTACCGCGCACTCTACGAGGAACGCTGCAGCACGCTACTGGAGGCCCTGGCCGAACAGATGCCCGCCGGCATCAGCTGGACCCGGCCCGCGGGCGGCTTCTTCGTCTGGCTGACCCTGCCTGAACACGTTGATACCTATCCGCTGCTGTACAAGGGCATCGACGCCGGGGTCGTGTTTGTCCCGGGAGCGGCCTTCACCTCCGTGCAGGGCCCCAGCAACAAACTGCGGCTGGCCTTCAGTTCAGCCACCCCGGAAAACATCCGCGAAGGTGTCCGGCGGCTGGCTCCGGTACTGCGCGCCGCCGTCGAGGCCCGCGGCTGATCCGCAGCGGCTGACCTTCAGTCCAGCAGCAGCGCCGGTTCCTCCAGGATGGCGGCCACGTCGGCCATGAAGCGGGCCGACAGGTCGCCGTCCACGACCCGGTGGTCGAACGAGCCGCCCAGCGTGGTGATCCAGCGCGGGATCACCTCGCCGTCCAGCACCCACGGTTTCTGCTTGATGGTCCCGAAGGCGACAATCGCCACCTCGCCCGGGTTGATGATCGGCGTGCCGGTATCGATGCCCAGCGCGCCGATGTTGGTGATGGTCAGCGAGCCGCCCTGCATCTCCGCCGGCTGCGTCCGTCCGGCACGCGCCCTGGCTGCCAGCTCGTTGATGGCGATGGCGAGTTCCTTCAGGGAAAGGTCCTGGGCGTCCTTGATGTTCGGCACCATCAGCCCGCGCGGCGTCGCCGCGGCGATGCCCAGGTTCATGAAATGTTTGACGATGATCTCGTCGCCGGTCCAGGTCGCGTTGACCGACGGGTTGCGCGCCGCCGCCCAGATCACGGCCTTGGACAGGATCAGCAGGGGCGAGACCTTGATGCCCTCAAAGTCACGGGAGACCTTCAGTCGCTTGACGAACTCCATGGTCCGGCTGGCGTCGACGTCCACGAAAATGCTCACGTGCGGAGCACTGAAGGCGCTTTCCACCATGGCTTTCGCGGTCGCCTTGCGCACGCCCTTGACCTTGATCCGTTCGATCCGGCCCTCGTCCCCGAGCGGCTGGCCCGGGCCGGGGTGCTGCCAGAAGGACCCGGCCCCGGCCTGTTCCGCGGCGCGCTGCTCCTGGTAGCTGAGCAGGTCCTTCTTGGTCACCTCGCCCAGCCGCCCGGTGGGCGAGACATCGGCCAGGTTGATGCCCAGGTCCTTCGCGGCCTTGCGCACCGGTGGCTTGGCGAGCACGCGGTTCCCCTTGGCGGCCTCCGCCGACGACGACGGCGGCGCCTCCGGTGCGGGGGGAATCGGAGCGTGTGCGACGGGAGCGGACGCCGGGGGTGCGTATCCGGCGGCAGCCCGCGCCGCCGCCGTCGTGCCTGTTGCCGGGCCGGAAACCTGGGCCCTGCGCGGGCGGCGCTTCACCGCGTCCGCCTTGGGGCCCGAGCCCACCAGCGGAGCGCCCGCCGGCTGGCCGGCGGAAGCCTCCGCGCCGGCCTCGGTGTCGGGGTCCGGGGCGCCGTACATCAGGTCCAGTTCCGGCGCCGGACGCTCGGAGCCGATCCGGATGATGGGCGTGCCGACCTCAACTGTCTGCCCCTCTGCCACCAGCAGCTGGGCGACCAGCCCCGCATAGGGCGAGGGAAGCTCCACGATGGACTTGGCGGTTTCGATCTCCACCAGTACGTCGTTTATGGCAACAACATCACCGAGCCTGACCTTCCAGGCGACGATTTCCGCTTCGGTCAGGCCTTCGCCGACGTCGGGCAGATGGAAAGTGTTCAGTTCCGACACGCCGGGCCTGCCTTAGTACGCCAGGGCGCGGTCAAGCGCCTCGAGAATGCGGTCAATGTCCGGCAGGTAGTGTTCCTCAACCCGCGCGACCGGGTAAGGCATGTGGAAGCCGCCGACCCGCAGCGCGGGCGCCTCAAGGGCGTAGAAGCAGCGTTCGCTGATCCGGGCCGCAATTTCGCCGCCGATCCCGCCAAACGTCGGGGCTTCATGGACGACGATCAGCCGGCCGGTTTTCTCCACCGATGCCGTCACCGTGTCGAAGTCGATGGGCGAGATTGAGCGCAGGTCGATGACCTCCACGCTGTGCCCGTCCTCTTCCGCCGCTGTGGCGGCAGCCAGGGCCACCGGCACCAGCGGACCGTAGGCGACGACGGTGGCGTCCGAGCCGGCGCGGACCACCTGGGCCTGGAACGGATCCAGCCTGGTCCCCTTGGTGTCAACTTCGCCCTTGAGCCAGTAGCGGCGTTTGGGTTCAAAGAAGATCACCGGGTCGGGGCAGGCCACCGCCTGCTGGATCATCCAATAGGCATCGTGGGCGTTCGACGGTGAAATGATGCGCAACCCGGCAGTATGGGCAAACAGGGCTTCGGGGGATTCCGAGTGGTGCTCAATGGAGCCAATGCCACCGCCGTAGGGGATGCGGATGACCACCGGCGCGCTGAGTTGGCCGCTGCTGCGGCCGTGGATCTTGGCCAGCTGGGTGGTGATCTGGTTGAATCCCGGAAAGACGAAGCCGTCGAACTGGATTTCGCAGATCGGGCTGTAGCCGCGCAGTGCCAAGCCGATGGCGGTGCCGATTATGCCGGCCTCGGCCAGCGGGGTGTCCACCACCCGGTCCGCACCGAATTCCCGTTTCAATCCTTCCGTCACCCGGTAGACGCCGCCCAGTGAACCGATGTCTTCGCCCATCAGCAGGCTCTTGGGGTTGTCACGGAGGGTGGCGCGCAGGCCTTCGTTGATGGCCTTGGCAATGGTCAGCGTGCTCATGCGGCGCCCCCTTCCTGGGCTGCGGCGGCGTCGGCGAAGGAGGCCTCGTAGCGCTCAAACCACTCCAGCTCCTCGGTGACAAGCGGGTGGGCCTGGGCATAGACGTTGGCGAAGGAGCTGCGGATATCCGGAACGGTCATGGCCAGGGTGACCCGGCGGACATAAGCGGCGAGCTCGTCGCCGTCGGCCGTCACCTGGGCGAAGAACGCATCGTCGGCCAGTTCCTGGGCGCGCAGGTACTTTTCCAGCCGCTCCAGCGGATCCTTTGCCCGCCACTTTTCCTCCTCGGCCGCCAGCCGGTATTTGGTGGGGTCATCCGCCGTCGTATGCGCACCCAGACGGTACGTGAACGCCTCGATCAGTACCGGGCCCAGGCCCGAGCGGGCGTGCTCCAGCGCCCATTGCGAAACGGCGTGGACCGCGAGGACGTCGTTGCCGTCCACCCGGATCCCCGGAAAGCCGTAACCGCTGGCCCGGTTGACCAGCGGTATCCTCGACTGGACCTCGAACGGCACTGAGATGGCCCAGTGGTTGTTCTGGCAGAAGAAAACCACCGGGGCCCTGTAGGAAGCGGCGAAGACCATTGCCTCGTGGACATCGCCCTCCGAGCTCGCCCCGTCGCCGAAGTACGCGACGGCGGCGGCCGGCACGGCGTCCGGGTCCGCGGCGAGATCCCGCTGGATGCCCATCGCATAGCCCACGGCGTGCAGCGTCTGCACGGCCAGGACCAGGGTGTAGAGGTGGAAATTGGTGTCCTTGGGGTTCCAGCCGCCGTTGGAGATGCCGCGGAACAGCCGGAGCAGCTGTGCCAGATCGACGCCGCGGGTCAGCGCGACGCCGTGCTCGCGGTAGGTCGGGAAGATGTAGTCCTGCGGCTGGGTGGCCCGGCCCGAGCCGATCTGTGCGGCCTCCTGGCCGGTCAGCTGCACCCATAGCGCCAACTCCCCCTGGCGCTGCAGCGCCGTGGCCTCCTGGTCGAAGCGGCGGACCGCCGCCATATCCTTGTAGAAGCCGCGCAGTGTATCCGGATCCAGCCGGTCAATGTACGGGCTGAAGGTGGCATCGCGGTGCAGCGTGCCGTCCTGGTCCAGGAGTTGGACCATCTCACCGTCCGGTGCCCCGGCGGCCAGTTCCGCAACCGCCTCCCGGGCGTCGTCGACTTCGGATCCGTCAAACTCCGTGGTGGGTAACTGTGCAGCGCCCATACCGTCTCCTCGCCTGCCGTATCTGCAAGATCGGCACGTCGGTGGCATATATATGCCCGCAACGGAATGCATTCCCGGCAGGGCATATCTGTAGATTCAAGGTCTAACTCTAGTGGCAGCGCCGGCGCCGGCCCCGATTGTTAACTGCTAGGAACCGCGCGGCGCTTTTGTATAACCCGCACAGAGTTCCAGGAAACGCGTGTTGGCCTCCTTCTCGCCGATGCTGACCCGGACGCCCTCACCGCCGAAGGCCCGAACCGAGAGGGCCCGCTGCTCTGCCAGCGCCGCAAATGCGGGGCTGTCCTCCCCCAGATCCAGCCAGACGAAGTTGCCCTGCGCGTCCGGAATGTTCCAGCCCAGAGCCTTGAGTGCGGTGGTGACACGGTCCCGCTCGTCCACCAGGCTTTGTACTCTTTCCACAACCTGGTCATTATGCGCCAGCGACGTCACCGCTGCGTGCTCGGCCACCGAGGATACCGAGAACGGTGTGGCGGCCACGCGCAGGTACTGGGTCAGCTCGGGCCGTGAAACGGAGTAGCCAACGCGCAGTCCGGCCAGCCCGTGCGCCTTGGAGAATGTCCTGAGCACCACCACGTTGGGGTACCGCTTGTACATTGCAATGCCATCCACCGCATCCTGCGAGCGGACAAACTCCTGATACGCCTCATCAACGACGATGACAACGTCGTCCGGCACGGCCTTGATGAGTCGTTCCGTCTCCGCTGTGGTGAGGATCGGTCCCGTCGGGTTGTTCGGGGTGCACAGCAGGATGACTTTGGTCCGCACCGTGACGGCTGCCGCCATGGCTTCCAGATCGTGCCGACCGTCGGCCAGCAGCGGAATCCGCACGCTTTCAGCCCCGGCCAGCCCCACACATATCGGATAGGCCTCGAACGACCTCCAGGCGTAGATGACCTCATCCGGTTTGCCGTCGTCGTTCTGGCCGGCAAAAGCGGCCAGCAGCTGGTTCAGCGCCCCCAGACTGCCGGCCCCGGTGACGATGTCCTCCACCGGAACGTCCAGGAACGTCGCCAGCGCCGCACGCAGCCGCGTGCTCAGCGGATCCGGATAGCGGTTGACGTCCGTCTCGGCATGGATAGCCTCCAGGACGGCCGGAATCGGCGGCAACGGGTTCTCATTGGAGGACAGCTTGAAGCTCTGGAGTCCCTCCACGACCATCGGCGGCTTGCCGGCGGCGTATCGCGGCAGCCTGCCGACGACGGGGCGGGGCTGAACCGCAGCAGCAGTGATGGGGTTCTCAATAGTCATAAACAAAGCCTAACGCCCGGGCCCATCGTCCTGAACCGGAGTCCGAAGGCCCGGTACAAAGCAACGGCGGTGGGGAATGAGGCGGCGGTGTGGAACTATGTGCGAATGGGTAAATTCATCGTCCGGGTTCTGATCAATGGAGTGGCACTATGGATTGCCAGCTGGCTGCTGCCGGGACTGGCCATCAGCGGAGTCGCCGCCGGCGGCCTGACCGCCCGGCTGACGCAGGGCAACGCGACCGCGGACACCGTGCTGGCCGTTCTGTTCATCGGGCTGATCTTTGGCGTGGTCAACGCCCTGGTCAAGCCGATCGTCAAGCTGCTGTCCCTGCCGGTGACCTTTCTGACCCTTGGCCTATTCACCATCATCATCAATGCGGCCATGCTCTGGCTGACCTCCGGGCTGAGTTCCTTCACCTCCATCCACCTGAGCATCGACCATTTTTTCTGGACGGCGGTGCTGGCGGCCATCGTGATCAGCATCGTCTCCATGATTGCCAGCGCCATCACCGGCCTGGGCCGGGCGGCCCGGTAACGGCCGCCGGCGGGTCCTGCCCCGGTGGGTGGCCGGCAACTCCCGGCGTCCGGGCTCCCGCCGGGGACCGGTTCCGGTCCGTCCCCTGGTACACGTATTTGCGGTAGCCGACGCTGCCTGCCATTACCGCCGCCCCAAAAAATCCCAGCACGGCCTGCCTGTGCGCCAGGACCGAGGAATCCAGGCTGTGGTCCAGCAGGGCCGCGTCGGCCACATATCCATTGAGTTCATGCGCCCGGAGGACGAGTCTGCCCGGATTGGCGGCGGGTCCGGGCCGCGGGGAGGTTGTCACGGTGACCCAGTCGGCCGTATCCGGAGGCTTGCGCAGGTCCGCCGCCGGCCCAAGATCATCGGTGTTTTGCAGATCAAGGACCTTGATGCCCGGCGTGACAGCCTGGTTGGCCGCCGGCGCACCGGCGATATTGATGATCCGGACATTGACCTCGGCAAGAAACGCGGGATTGGCTGCCATTGCCGCTGCCTGAATGCCGCCCCCGCTGTGCGCGTTGATCATCACCCCCTCGAACGGCAGCGCCCCTGCATCCCTGAGCGCGGCCTTGACCCACTCCTCGATCAGGATCTGCTTCTGTGCGAAGGACCCGCGCTGGGCTGAGGTCATCCCTTCCAGATCCCCCTCCAAATCCCAGGGGTTGCTGCTGTCGAGCGGTTGCCACACCTCCGTTCCGGGCAGATCGACAATCCATACCGGGGCCGCCACGCCCCGGTCGATCCTCTTCACAACGATGGCCGAAGGCGCCACCGAATAGGCGCCCTTCGACCCCGCGTACAGATCGTGCAGTGTCGGTGCCATGGTGCCCAACGCGGAACCGTCCTCCAGCACCGTTACTCCCCTGGTCTGCGCAGGATTCCATTCGGCGGGCTGCAGCCTGGCCAGCTGCAGATCGCCCGGGAGGAACATCCCGGCCCGGTCGAAGAACCGGCGAGCGCCCACGGCGGCATTAATTCCGAGGGGCCTCCGGGCGAGGCCGCCATCGGCCGGCTGCCGGGTGAGCAGTGTAGCCAGCCCCTGTGGAAGGCCCAGCAGACCGGCGAGGTATTCGGGAGCGGTGCTGACCGAATCTTCGATGACGTCCCGCAGTCCACGGCGCCGGGCGTCCTCGACGGCGGCGCCGCCCTGCCAGAGGGCGAAGACCGGAGCGGCCAGCGGCATGCCGAGGCGCAACTGCATACCTCCGTAGTACGCGCTGGTTGACCCCTGCACCGCCAGGAACCGCGCATTGTCGGCCTCGGCCTGCTCGTAGCGGACAGCGGCCGATGTCGCTTCCGCAGCGATCTCCTGGACGAACGTCTGGCAATCCCGGCAGCCCTGCGACGCTGCCCGGACCTGCTCCAGTGTCTGGAACGGGTAGGAATAGAGGCCGAACGTCGCTTCATCAAGGAAGGAGACCGCATCTGCCACTCCGGCAGCCGTCCCGGCAAGCTGGTCCGCGATGCGCTGCAGCCAGAGGCCGGCCGCAGCGATTTCCGCCAGCACGTAGCTGATGGATCCGACACCGCCGCTTACCGTGTACGTCGGTGGCGGGGCCTGAAACGAACCCGACGGCACGGACGAGGTTCCGGCAAAGTCCGGGTCGTTTATCTGCGGGCCGCTTATCTGGGGGTCCATGACGGTCCCCAAGATCCCGTTGGGCTGCTTTCATCCCAATACAGTTGCGCTGCGTAGCGCTGCAGGCCAGCCGACGCGACGCGAAGATCGGCAGCCGTGTTCCGCATCCGCCGCTCCCGTAACAGCAGACCATCCTTGAAAGCCGTGGCCGCCCGGGAGTCCCACTGCGTCTGGCCGGCTGCATGGACCTGTGCCCGCAGGCCGTCCATCGCATCCGCCGCCTGGGCCAGCCGGGCGGCCAGCTGCGCAACATCGTCAGCGCGCGGCGGCAGGTGGCCGGTCGCCGTCGTCATGTCCCACTCCTTTCTGTCCCGCAATATTCTGTCCCGCAATCGAAGTTAGGCGCCGCCGGAGGTCCCCCACCAGGTCCGGATCGGGCTATGTGCGGCCCGGCGGCCGGTGGCCGGCGTGTGCAGGAGAAGTGGGCCAAACGAGGCGCCAGCAGTTCATGAAAGAATTGCCGTATGTCTGAAACTGCCGCCACAGCCGAATCTGCCGCGCCCCGCATCCCATCGGGACGCCTGTCCCTGGCTGCTGCACCGGAGCGCATCGCCCTGGGGCCCCTGGACGGCCGCTACCAGGGCGCCATCGCGCCGCTGCTGGACTATCTCTCCGAGGCCGCCCTGAACCGGGACCGCGTCGCCGTCGAGGTGGAGTGGCTGATCCATCTGACCAGCAACTCCGTCCTGCCGGGCACTGCCCCATTGAGCGAGGAGCAGCAGACCAGGCTGCGCGCCATAGTCACCGGCTTCGATGCCGCCTCGGTGGCCGAACTGGCGGAGATCGAAAGGGTGACCGTCCATGATGTGAAGGCCGTCGAATACTACATAGGGCGCCGGCTGTCCGCCATCGGGACCGAGAACCTGACCGCACTGGTCCACTTCGGCTGCACCAGCGAAGACATCAACAACCTCGCCTACGCCCTGGGCATCAAGGGTGCGGTGGAAAACGTCTGGCTGCCGGCCGCCAAGTCCCTGGTCGCCACGATTGCGGAGATGGCCGAGGCCAACCGCAGTATCCCGATGCTCTCGCGCACGCACGGCCAGCCCGCCACGCCCACCACGCTGGGCAAGGAGCTCGCCGTCGTCGCCCACCGGCTGGGCCGCCAGCTGCGCAGAATCGGGAACACCGAGTACCTGGGCAAGATCAACGGCGCCACCGGCACCTACGCCGCGCACTATGCCTCCGTCCCGGGCGCGGACTGGCAGCACGTCTCGCGCGGCTTCGTGGAGGGCCTGGGGCTGAGCTGGAACGCGCTGACCACGCAGATCGAAAGCCACGACTGGCAGGCCGAGCTGTACGCGGACATGGCGCGCTTCAACAGGATCCTGCACAATCTCTGCACGGATGTCTGGAGCTACATCTCGATCGGCTACTTCGCGCAGGTCCCGGTCCCCGGGGCCACCGGATCCTCCACGATGCCGCACAAGGTCAACCCGATCCGCTTCGAAAACGCCGAGGCCAATCTGGAGATCTCCTGCGCGCTGCTGGACACGCTCGCGGCCACACTGGTCACCAGCCGCTGGCAGCGCGATCTCACGGACTCCTCCTCCCAGCGCAATATCGGCGTCGCTTTCGGCCACTCGCTGCTGGCCATTAACAACGTCCTGGGAGGACTGGGCCGGCTGGACACGGCTGAGGCCGTGCTGGCCGACGACCTGGACCACAACTGGGAGGTCCTGGGCGAGGCGGTCCAGATGGTGATGCGCGCGGAGGCCATCGCCGGCGTTCCCGGCATGGAAAACCCCTACGAGCGGCTCAAGGACCTCACCCGGGGGCAGCGCGTGGATGCGGCCCGGATGAAGGAGTTCGTCTCCGGGCTTGGCCTCTCCGCCGAGGCCGAGGCGCGGCTGCTGGCCCTCACCCCGGGCGGCTACACGGGCATCGCGGCATCGCTGGTGGACCACTTGGCGGACTGACGCCGCCCAACACGGTCGTTTCCAAACTCGATCCCGCAGCGGTGGTGACTTTGGGGATTTCAAGGTCACCACCGCTGCCGGTTCGGTTGATGCCGGCCGGGACGAGCAGCAGGACGCCCAGCCGGCCGAAAAACGCCCAGCCGCCCTCCATGGCTAC
>JALYYI010000283.1 GCA_030946705.1 Actinomycetota bacterium
GCGGTACTGCCGGGACCAAGGGCGTTTCCGGTCGGGATTGGAAAGGGAAGACCTGTGAGGCTGAACTCTGATGAAGCTCTGGACGCGTGGAGCAAGCGGGAGGCGATGGCGGAGGCAATGATCCCGCTGATCGGGCGCCTCTACCGTGAAAACAACGTGGTCACCTCCGTGCACGGCCGGAGCCTGATCAACCAGTCCGTCGTCAGCCTGCTCAAGGCCCACCGCTTCGCCCGCCAGATCGACGACGTCGAGCTGCCGCTGGAGGAAACCCTGCCGCTGCTGCAGACGCTCGCGGAGCTCAATCTGGGGGCCGCCTCGATCGACCTGGCCCGGCTGAACCTTCGCTACAAGGCGCAGCCGGCCACCGAGGCCAAGCCGGACCGGCCGCTGGAGGCCTTCCTGCGCACCGAACTGGCCGACGTCGTCGACCGCCACGGCTTCGACGAGCGCACCAGCACGGACGTCGTCCTCTATGGATTCGGCCGGATCGGCCGGCTACTGGCCCGGATCATGATTGAACATTCCGGCGGCGGCCACGGACTGCGCCTGCGCGCGATTGTGGTGCGCCGCGGCTCCGATCAGGACCTGGTGAAGCGGGCCAGCCTGCTGCGCCGCGACTCCGTGCACGGTCCGTTCGACGGCACCATCACGGTGGACCCGGAGGCCAACACGATCCTGGCCAACGGCACGCTGATCCAGGTCATCTACTCGGACAACCCGGCGGCCATCGACTACACCGCGTACGGCATCCGCGATGCGCTGGTGGTGGACAACACGGGACGCTGGCGCGACGCCGACGGCCTGTCCCAGCACCTGCAGAGCCGCGGCGTTGCCCGCGTGCTGCTCACCGCGCCGGGCAAGGGCGAGCTGAAGAACATCGTGCACGGCATCAACCACGCCTCCATCTCCGCCTCGGACAAGATCGTCACCGCCGCCTCCTGCACCACCAACGCGATCACCCCGGTCCTCAAGGCCATCAATGACAAGTTCGGCGTGCTGCACGGGCACGTGGAGACCGTGCACTCCTTCACCAACGACCAGAACCTGACCGACAACTTCCATAAGGGCGACCGCCGCGGCCGTTCAGCGGCGCTGAACATGGTGCTCACCGAGACCGGCGCTGCCAGGGCCGTCGCGAAGGCGCTGCCGGAGCTGGCCGGCAAACTCACCGGAAACTCGATCCGGGTGCCTACCCCGGACGTATCGATGGCCATCCTGAACCTGACACTGGAGAAGGGGACCAGCAAGGATGAGGTCAACGCCTACCTGCGGAACATGTCCCTGCATTCGGAACTGCACAAGCAGATCGACTACGTGGATTCGCCCGAGGTGGTCTCCACGGACTTCGTCGGCTCACGCCGCGCCGGCATAGTCGACGGCCTGGCCACCATCGCCGAGGGCACCCACCTGGTGCTCTACGTCTGGTACGACAACGAATTTGGCTACAGCTGCCAGGTCATCCGCGTGATGGAGGAAATGGCCGGCGTGCATCCCCGGGCCTTCCCGGCCAGTCTGTCGGAGACGGCGGTTGCAGCGGGCTGGAGCGAGGAGTCCGCGCTCGCTCCCACGGCCTGAAACCTGCCGGGCGGCAGGTAGACTGGACCTCTGGATGGGTTGGCCAGGCAGCCGCGCGCCGCGTAAGCGGCTCGAGGAACGTCCGGGCTCCGCAGAGCAGAGTGGTGGGTAACACCCACTCGGGGTAACCCGCAGGAAAGTGCCACAGAAAACAGACCGCCCGCCTTCCCTCCCGTGGAAACACAGGGTGGAAGCGCAGGTAAGGGTGAAACGGTGGTGTAAGAGACCACCAGTTCCCTGGGTGACCAGGGAAGCTAGGTAAACCCCGCTCGGAGCAAGGCCAGACAGGGCATGTTTGAGGGCTGCTCGCCCGAGTGTCCGGGTAGGCCGCTGGAGGGCGCCGGTAACGGCGTTCGTAGATGGATGGCTGCCGCTCCCGCACCGGCAACGGCGCGGGAGAACAGAACCCGGCGTACCGGCCAACCCATCCACACCCGCGTACGACCAGCGAGGGTCAGTCGCCCTTCACGTTGACGATCTGGCGGAGCACATGCCGCACCTTCACCAGGTCCCTGGCATCGTCCATCACGACGTCGATGCTCTTGTAGGCGGCCGGGATCTCGTCAAGGAAGGCATCCGTGTCGCGGTACTCGATGCCTGCCATCGCGGCGCGCAGCTGCTCCCGGGTGAAGGTTTTCCGGGCACGGGTGCGCGAGAAGGCACGGCCGGCGCCGTGCGGTGCGGAGTTCAACGACGCCGGGTAGCCCTTGCCGGTGACCACGTAGGATGCCGTTCCCATTGAGCCGGGAATGAGCCCTGCCCGTCCCGGCGACGCGTCGATGGCGCCCTTGCGGGACAGCCACACATCCTTCCCGTAGTGGTGCTCCCGGCTCGTGTAGTTGTGGTGGCAGTTGACGCGTTCCTGTTCCACCACGGATGCACCGGCCCAGGCGCTGAAATCACTGACCACCCGGTCCATCATCTCCTCGCGGTTCAGCAGGGCGTATTTCTGCGCCCACAGCAGCTCCCTCACGTACCGCTCGAAGGGTCTGGTTCCCTCCACAAGGTACGCCAGATCCCGGTCCGGCAGGCCGATGCGGTTCTGCCGGCAGTAATCCTGCGCCACCTGGATGTGATGCTGCGCTATCTTGTTGCCCACGCCGCGGGAGCCGGAGTGCAGGAAAAGCCAGACGGCATCGGTTTCGTCCAGGGAGACCTCGATGAAGTGGTTGCCCGAGCCAAGACTGCCCAGCTGCAGCGTCCAGTTCTTGAGGTAGACGGCCGGATCAAACCCTTCCTGCGAGGCGAGTTTCCGCAGGGATTCCACCCTCGGGGCGGCGGTGGCCCGGAGATGGGAATTGTTGCGGCCGGCGGAGAGCGGAATGGACCGTTCAATGCTGCGCCGGAGCGCGCCCCGGTCAAGGCGGCCAATGTCCAGCGAGGTGAACTGGGTGCGGACCGCGATCATCCCGCAGCCGATGTCCACGCCGACGGCCGCGGGAATGATGGCGCCCAGGGTAGGGATAACCGAGCCCACGGCAGCCCCCTTGCCCAGGTGCGCGTCCGGCATCGAGGCCAGGTGCGGACGGATGAACGGCATGCCGGACGTCTTCTTGTTCTGCTCCAACGTCGGGGCATCGATGATGCTGGCGAAGTTCAGATACCTCCCGGTGATCCACTCCATCTGACTAGGCTCCCGCAGGCTCGGCCCGGCGGCAACCCAGCCTGTGGATAGCGGACCGCGGCCGGTCCGGCTGCCCTAGACTTCCGGTGGAGGCACGACGACGCCGGTGGCGACGGGAGCGGGGAAGGCATCATGCGCTTGGCTCTTCACCGCCGGCGGCGCCGCGTCCCGGCCCTTGCGGTCGCCGTCGTCGTCGCCGCTTTGCTGGCCGGGCTGCTCGCAACGCTGTACGTCCGGGGCCGGTTCTTTCCCACCGCGCCCGGCGGCGAAAGCGGGCAGGCCGTCGTCGTTGAACCCGGAACGCCGGGAGCAGCGGGTCCGGTGCAGCGCGTCCGGCCGGCAGCCGCGCTGGCCGTGCTGGAAATATTGGAGGTGAAGGGCCGGGCGCCGCGGAACAACTACGACAGGCTGGCCTTCGGCGAGGCGTGGCTCGACGTGGACGGGAACGGCTGCGACACCCGCAACGACGTGCTGCGCCGGGACCTCACCGATCTCCAGCTGGTCAGGGGTTCCCTGTGCCAGGTGGCTGCCGGGAAGCTGGCGGAGCCGTACACCGGCCGGGCGCTGGAATTCAGCCGCGGCGCCGAGACCAGCAAGGCCATCCAGATCGACCACGTCGTCGCCCTCGGGGACGCCTGGCAGAAGGGCGCCCAGCAGCTGTCCGCCCAGAAGCGCCAGAGCCTTGGCAATGATCCGCTGAACCTGATCGCCGTCGACGGACCCGCCAACGTGGAGAAAGGTGACGCCGACGCCGCCTCCTGGCTGCCGCCGAACAAGGCCTTCCGCTGCCAGTACGTCGCCCGCCAGATTTCGGTGAAGGCCGCCTACCAGCTCTGGGTCACCCCGGCGGAAAAGGACGCGATGAAGCGGGTGCTTTCCGGCTGCCCGGCACAGCAGACCCTCGAATCCGGCTACCGGCCCGGCGTACCCGTGTTTCCAGGACTTCCCGGCGAGTCCACTGGCGGCCCGTCGGAAAGGGTGCCATGATGCCAATATGAGTCGAATCCAGTACGTGAACGCGGTGAAATTGGCCCAGGACAACCTGGAGGAAGCCAACCGGCAGCTGACCCACGCCAAACAGGACTACGCCCAGGGCAATATTTCGCCCGAGCGGCTGCACCAGCTGGAGGAGCTGCGCGACATCGCGGCGCAGGACCTGCAGCGGGTCATCAAGGAGAACTAACTGACCTGCGCCCCGCTGCGGCTCTGCGTTCCGATCGGCGCCAGGCTGAGATCCGGGTTGTTTTTCTGCACACGGCGAAGCGCCCACACATCGTTGAACAGCGCCAGGTATTCGCCGTCGGAGCGGACCAGCACCTCGGCGCCGTGGACCAGGCCGAGCGTGGTCATGGCGTCCGCCGTCGTCAGCCGGGCCAGTGTGTAGGGAAGGCGCTCCAGCCGCATCGGCGCGTTGAATTCGTGTGTCATGCGGTCCTCCACGACCTCGAACTGCATCGGTCCGACGGCGGCCAGCACCGGCGCCTGGTCCCCGCGCAGATCGGAGCGCAGCACCTGGATGACGCCCTCGTGCTCCAGCTGGTCGATCCCGCGCCGGAACTGCTTGTAGCGGCTGGGGTCCTTGGACCGGGCCACCTGGAAATGCTCGGGGGCGAACAGCGGAATGGCCGGGAACTCCACCCGCCGCTCCAGGTACAGGCTGTCGCCAACGCGCAGCGCGGAGGCATTGACCAGCCCGACGACGTCCCCCGGGAACGCCTGGTCGATCACCTCACGCTCCCGGCCGAACACCTGCTGGGCATATTTGGTGGCAAAGGACTTTCCGGTCCGGGTTTGCGTCACCACCATGCCGCGCTCAAAAACGCCCGAGCAGACGCGGACGAAGGCAACATGGTCGCGGTGGGCCTGGTTCATGCCGGCCTGGACCTTGAAGACAAAGCCGGAGAACGGCGCCTCCACCGGCCGGGAACCGCCGTTGATGTCGGGCCGGGGAGCCGCCGGCGGGGCAAAGTCCACCAGCGCATCGAGGAGCTCCTTCACGCCGAAGTTCAGCGCGGCGGAGGAGAACAGGACCGGCGTCGCCGTCCCCGCGTAGAAGCTTTCCGTGTCAAAGCCCAGGCTGGACTCGACGACCAGACCGGCCTCATCCACCGCTTCCGTCCAGACATCACCCTGCGCGGCCGCGGCTTGTTCCGGCGTGAAATACTCGGTCAGCGCAAGGTTGGCGCCGGCGTTGTTGCGGGTGTATTGGACAAACCGGTCCCGTTGCAGGTCCCACACCCCGCGGAAGTCGCCGGCGATTCCGACGGCCCAGGTCAGCGGCATCGGCAGCAGCCCGGTCCGGTTGGTGATTTCGTCCATCAGGGCCAGCGCATCCAGCCCCGGACGGTCCCATTTGTTGATCACGGTGATGATCGGCAGGCCGCGCTGGCGGCATACCTCGAACAGTTTCATCGTCTGCGTTTCCAGGCCCTTGGCCGCGTCGATGAGCATCACGGCGCAGTCGACGGCGGCCAGCACCCGGTAGGTGTCCTCGGAAAAGTCCGCGTGGCCCGGAGTGTCCAGCAGGTTGATCACGGTGTCCCGGTAGGAGAACTGCAGCGCCGCGGAGCTGATCGAAATGCCGCGGTCCTTCTCCATCTGCATCCAGTCCGAGATAGTCTCCCTGCGGTTGGACTTGCCGTTGGTCGCACCGGCGGTGCCGATCACCCTGGCATGCAGGGCGAGCGCTTCCGTCAGGGTCGACTTTCCGGCGTCCGGGTGGGAGATGACCGCGAACGTACGACGGCGGGCGGCCTGGCCCGTAATTTCGTTGGCCCGCGCGGGGGAGAGGACGTCTTGGGACACTGTTCTTCTTTCATTGATTGGCTCCTTGCCAGCCGAGCGTCTGCACCGGCGGCGCCACTGCGGAGCCAAAGCCTCAAGTTTACCGCAGTTGCGCCCGCTATCCCCAGCCGGTCAGGGCCTTTGCAAAGTCCGGCGACGCGATGTGAGTTGAGTGCTGCACGGCGTGTCCGCTTTTAATGAGAGAGAACTCCTGTTAATCCGGTGTTATCACACACCCGGACGACAGGAGTTCTCCGTTGATATCTTCTCTCACGCAAGTACTGGAACGCCACTCAACCACGCCATCGGCTGGGATCACAGAATGTGGCTATGCGGCTATCGACTCGGTTTCGCTGCGTGCCGCTCTGGAGAAAGTACCCGTTCCGCGGGGCCGCCGCGGGGTCCGCTATCCATTCGCAGGGCTGCTCCTGATCCTCGTCTGCGCTGTGTTCTCCGCTGCGCAGTCACTGACCATGATCGCCGAAGGGGCCCGCCACGCTGCCAGGACCGGCAGCCTGTTCGCCTCGGGAAGGGTTCCGTCGCTGGCCACCATCCACCGTCTGGCCGCACAGATCGATCCGGTCGCCCTGGACGACGCGGTCTGCGCCTGGGTCCGGGACCAGACCGGGGGACGGGGGACGCGGCCGGTGGTCGCCGTGGACGGCAAAGAAGCCCGCGGAGCCAAGAACGGCGGCGGCACGCGCGTCTTCCTCATGGCCGCCCTGGACCACGCCACCGGAACCGTGATCGGGCAGGAATCCATCGGGGAGAAAACAAACGAGATCCCGCACTTCGCCACACTGATGGGCCGGCTCGGGGATCTGTCCGGGGTCACCATCACCGCCGACGCCCTGCACACCCAGCGCGAACACGCCGAATACCTCAATGGGCGCGGGGCGCACTACGTCCTGACCGTGAAGAAGAACCAGCGCGCCCTGCGGAACGGATCAGCTCGCAGACCTGGTCCACCCGCAGGGCCCAGTACACCTGCCGTGAAAAAGGGCATGGACGCACGACTACCTGGCAGATCAAGACGCAACCGGCGCAGGACTGGATTGACTTCCCGCACGCGGAACAAACGATTCGCCTGACCCGGGACCGGCGCGATCACAAGACCGGAGAAAAGACCCGCGAACACGTCTTCGCGATCACGTCACTGCCCGCCGATCAGGCAACGCCCGAAGAACTCGCCGGCTACATCCGCGGCCACTGGTGTCAATCGAGAACCGTCTGCACTGGGTCCGCGACGTCACCTACCGGGAAGACGCATCACAGATCCGTTCAGGGCACGGAGCGCACGTCATGGCCACCTTCCGTAACCTCGCCATCAGCATCCACCGACTGGCCGGCGCAACCAACATCGCCAAGGCCCTCAGAACCGCAATGCTTGATCCCCAGATCGCCCGCCAACTCACCGGACTTTGAAAAGGCCCTGCAAAACCTGCCCGACCGGCAAACGGTGAGCGGCCCCCGGAACCAAAAAGCCAGGAGCCGCTCATCTATGCCTCTTGACAACCGGACTTACATATCAGCTGATGCCGACGACGAGGGTTGAGCGACCGGCCCTGTGGCGCCAGACCAATTCAAAGGTATCCCGGTAAGCCGCGGCGCCGTCGTGCGCCAGCGTGGTCATGGCGTCCTTGCCGCGCAGTGATAGCCCTTGGTCTTGAGTTCGGCAACTGCCGCGGCGACGTCAACGACCTTGAACTCGATGCTGACTTGGGGGACGCCGCCGCGCGAGGGGAAGTAGGACTGGATGTCCCTGCCGCAAAATCAACCGAAGAACTCGTCGAAAGTGTGGCTGTCGCGGATGAAGGCCGAGAACTTCTTGATCCGGCCGTCATCGTCGAGGGTCATGATCTCGAGGCCGTCCTGGTCGAAGACTTTGTCACCCTTCGTGTGGTGGTAGTGAACGAAGGCGATCATGTGGCGGTCGTCCGCGACGACATCGAGGAGCTCGATGTGGAACGCTGCCGAGCTCGTTTCCCAGCCGACCTTCTCGAAGAAGGCGAAGACCTCGTCGATCCCATTCTTCGGTCCGGCAAACCTTCCACGCCCGGGCACCTCCCAGACGACGTCGTTCGCAAGGATCGCGCGAACCTGATCCATCGTGCCGTGCTCGATGATCGCGAAGATCTCGCGGCACCGACTCGCATTTGGATGCTCCGCCATCTCCGCCTCCCTGATTCAGGGCCGTATTCTATCATGGGCACGGCTGCGGGCAAAGAATCGGGATGGGGGTCACACGCTCCTGGCCGGCTCCGATCGTGAGAGGCATGGAAAACGGGTGCCTCACCCCTGCTGCCAGTCCGGTCGCTGTCGAATGAGGGCCCAGAGTTGCCGCCCGTACAAGTCCTCGTCACCCCGCGCCGGTTCCGAGCACGAACACGAGGGTAACCCTAACGCCGGCGCGATGGCACTGACGATGAGTACAGGCAAACCCTGGTTGGAGGTGTGTCCGCGGCGAGTCGTCGGGTGCCTCCGATGAGGACGAGACCGAGCCAGATGACCCATCGTAAAGTTCTGACAAACCAACCAAAGGAATCAACGACGCGCTACGCTCGGCGGCTTCAACGTCCAATCCGGGCTGCCCGTGCGTATTCCGCGTCGCGGCGGGTTGGGGCGATATTCCCGGCAACGCATCCATTCAGATTGATCTTGCACTTGCACGTTGCTGGGTCTTTACTGATGGAAGGAACCCGAACCATCGAGCGGGGTTCGTCTCGCGGCAACACGCATTCCCGCCATACACGGTCAGCCCATTGGGCCAAGGACAGAAATGGTAAGCGGGCTCCGACCAGGGACTATTGGAGGAAGATCGATGTTCGCCCGAGTCAGTACCTATAAAACCGGCCCCGAAACCAAGTCGGAAGCGCCCACGGAGGAAACCCTCAAACGGGTGCTTGAAATCCCAGGATGCCGTGGGATCTATTTTCTGAACGGAAAGGAATCAGACAAGGCCCTGTCCATTACCCTGTGGGACACCGAGGAAACACTGACTGCGAGCCAACAGGCCGCAAACAGCATCCGCGCGGATACCAGCAAGGAGCAAAACATCCAGATCCTTGAAGTGGAAGAATTCGAAGTCACCGCCAGCAACCTCAAAGACTGAGCATTCGTCTCCGGCCGGTCAGCCGTGTCGTTCGCGATGCCCCCGCGGCCGTCGTCGCTGGCATATAGTCAGCGGGCGGTCCACACATGACCGGCCCCCGCCGCCCGGCGGTCCGGAAGTTCGATCGGCGGTGTTTGTTGCCATGGCACAAAGCAACGAGATCCTCAAACGAGCCTCGTTCCTCTCAACCTTCGCAGCCCCGAAAGCCCCATCCTCCAGGGCCTGACGCCACCATAAACGACCCGAAGCCAATCGGCATCAGCACTTTTTCCTGTTGGTCGTCATAAACCGCCAGGCCGGCTTCCGCCCTCCCTATTCCGGGGATGCCAATCTGGGTCCATATTGGCGTCATGAACGCTGTAGAGACCCTCGAGCCGGCCGTCGCTGTCACGGCACCGAAGAGTTCCCTGGTGGCCGTCCCGGCGCCTTGCGGACGGGAGCGGGGTCCGGGCGGCGGCGGCGGATGAGAATGCGGATCTTTTCTGGGCGGTTCGGGGCGGGGGCGGGAA
>JALYYI010000284.1 GCA_030946705.1 Actinomycetota bacterium
TCCAGACCTTCCAGCAGGCGCCAGCGAGTGTAGTCGTCAATCTCGAACGGCGCCACTACGGTACCGCAGTGCACCATCTTGGACGCCAGGTCCACCGTCACCTCGGTGCCCGGGGCGTTCTCCAGCACTTTCCAGATCAGCTCAATGTCATCCTGGGAAACTTCGGCCGCGAGCAGGCCCTGCTTGCCGGAGTTTCCGCGGAAGATGTCCGCGAACCGGGAGGAGAGAACGGCCTTGAAGCCGTAGTCCTTCAGCGCCCAGACGGCGTGCTCACGGGAGGACCCGGTACCGAAGTCGGAGCCCGCCACGAGCACCGAGCCGCGATTGAAGGGCTCCTGGTTGAGGATGAAATCCGGGTTCTTGCGCCAGCTGGAGAACAGAGCGTCCTCAAAACCGGTGCGGGTGATGCGCTTGAGGTAGACAGCGGGGATGATCTGGTCCGTGTCCACATCGCTTTGGCGCAGGGGAACGCCGATGCCGGTGTGCGTGGTGAAGGCTTCCATGGTTCTCTCCTAGCTGACTTTGGTCCGGGCGGCCGCGGTCTCGGCACTGTGATCGAGGCTGCGCTGATCGAGCTTGTCGAGATCCAGCGGGTCCAGATCCGAGGGCGAGCTGAGCGTCCCGCGCACCGCCGTGGCGGCAGCGACGACGGGCGAAACCAGATGGGTCCGTCCGCCCTTGCCCTGGCGTCCTTCAAAGTTGCGGTTGGACGTGGACGCGCAGCGCTCACCCGGCGCCAGCTGGTCCGGGTTCATGCCCAGGCACATGGAGCAGCCGGCGAACCGCCATTCCGCCCCGAAGTCCTTGAACACCTGGTCAAGGCCCTCCGCCTCCGCCTCCAGCCGGACCCGGGCGGAGCCGGGCACCACCAGCATGCGGATGTCCGGGTCCTTCTCGCGGCCGCGGACGATGTCCGCCGCGGCGCGCAGATCCTCGATCCGGGAGTTGGTGCAGGAACCCAGGAACACCGTGTCCACACGGATGTCCTTCATCGGTGTCCCGGCGGTCAGACCCATGTACTGCAGGGCCCGCTGAGCACCGGCCTTGGCGTTCTCGTCGCCGAAGTCCTCCGGGTCCGGAACCCGGCCGCTGAGCGAAACGCCCTGTCCGGGGTTCGTCCCCCAGGTGACGAACGGCTCCAACGTGTTGGCGTCCAGATCCATCTCCGCATCGAAGGTGGCGCCGTCGTCGGTCCTTAGCGTTTCCCAATACTCGACGGCGGCATCCCAGTCCGCGCCCTGCGGAGCGTGCGGGCGGCCCTTGAGGAATTCGTAGGTGATCTGGTCCGGGGCGATCATGCCGGCGCGGGCACCCGCCTCGATGGACATGTTGCAGATGGTCATCCGCGCTTCCATCGACAGCGCCCGGATGGCGGAGCCGCGGTATTCGAGCACGTAGCCCTGGCCGCCGCCGGTGCCGATCTTAGCGATCACGGCCAGGATGATGTCCTTGGAGCTGACCCCGGGACGCAGCGCGCCCTCAACGTTGATGGCCATCGTCTTGAACGGCTTCAGCGGCAGTGTCTGGGTGGCCATCACATGCTCCACCTCGGAGGTGCCGATGCCGAACGCGAGGGCCCCGACGGCGCCGTGCGTGGAGGTGTGCGAATCGCCGCAGACCACCGTCATGCCGGGCTGCGTCAGACCCAGCTGCGGGCCGACCACGTGCACAATGCCCTGCTCGGCGTCGCCCAGCGAGTGCAGCCGGACGCCGAACTCCTTGCAGTTCTTGCGCAGGGTTTCAATCTGCGTACGGCTGGTCAGGTCCGCGATGGGCTTGTCGATGTCCAGCGTCGGGGTGTTGTGGTCCTCGGTGGCGATGGTCAGGTCCGGGCGGCGCAGCGGCCGGCCGGCCAGACGCAGGCCCTCGAAGGCCTGCGGCGAGGTGACCTCGTGGATGAGGTGGAGATCAATGTAGAGCAAGTCCGGCTGGGCCGCGCCGCCCGTGCCTTCACCCTTACGGACGATGTGGTCGTTCCAGACCTTCTCCGCCATCGTCTGCGGTGTGGTCGTCCTTGCGTTGGCACGTGCAGCAGTTGTCGCTTCAGTCACGGCCAGCTCCCTTCCTCAGTGGCGCCCTCTGCCGCGCGGGCCCGTGGGCTGCGCGGCGGAATCGGCCCTATGGCTCTTATGCCTCCAACTCAACCAGCCGGGCGTCGTCGTACGCCAGCTGATCGATTTGCATCTCACATAATGAGACGGCAATATCATTGTATGGACAATTCTAGCGGTGTTGGGGTCATCGATAAAGCGGCACAGGTTCTGGACGCCCTGGAGGCCGGACCCACCACTCTGGCCCAGCTGGTGGCCGCCACCGGTCTGGCCCGGCCCACGGTCCACCGCCTGGCTCTGGCCCTGGTGCACCACCGGCTGGTCAGCCGCGACATCCAGGGCCGGTTTGTGCTGGGCGGACGGCTGGTGGAGCTGGCCTCGGCCGCGGGCGAGGACCGGCTGATCGCCGCCTCCGGACCGGTGCTGGTGCAGCTGCGCGACGCCACCGGCGAGAGCGCCCAGATCTTCCGCCGGCAGGGCGAATGGCGCGTCTGCGTTGCCTCCGCCGAACGGCCGATCGGACTGCGGGACACCATTCCGGTGGGGACCCAGCTGAGCATGAAGGCCGGATCCGCGGCGCAGGTGCTCCTCGCCTGGGAGGACCACGACCGGCTGCTGGAGGGGTTGCAGAATGCCCGCTTCACCCCGACGGTGCTGGCGGGAGTCCGCCGCCGCGGCTGGGGCCAGAGCTTGGGCGAGCGCGAAATGGGTGTTGCCTCCGTTTCCGCCCCGGTCCGCGGACCGTCCGGCCGCGTCATTGCCGCCGTCTCCATCTCCGGCCCGATCGAGCGCCTCACCCGCCAGCCCGGCCGGATGCACGCCGAGGTGGTCTGCGGTGCGGCCCGGACCCTGAGCGAGGCGCTGCGCAAATCCGCGGACTGACGCCGGTACGCTGGGCGCATGTAGCCGGGCTTATGCGGCTCTTGGTGGTAGCCCGACCTACGCGGGCGAACAGATCAACCAAGGTCAGATTGGAGCGGCATCATGACCAACTACGCAATCTTCCTGCGCGGCGTCAACGTCGGCGGCATCAACATCAAGATGGCGGACCTCAAGAAGGCTCTCAGGGGGCTGCCGTTCCAGAGCATCGCCACGCTGCTGGCGTCCGGCAACATCGTCTGCCGCGCGGACTCGACACCCGACGAGGTCAAGGCGGTGGTGGAGAAGTGCCTGCGCGAGCGCTTCGGCTACGACGCCTGGGTGGTGGTCCTCACGGCCGAGCGGCTGGCCGAACTGGTGGCCGCCTGCCCGTATCCGGCCGACTCGACCCAGCAGCACAGCTACGTCACGCTGGGCTCGGACCGTGCCATCCTGGCTGAGCTCTGTGATCTGGCGGACCAACTGGACGGCGTGGAGCAGACCCGGCTGGGACCGGAGGCCACGGCCTGGCTGGCGCCGGTGGGCGGAACACTGGAGAGTCCGTTCAGCAAACTGTCCGCTAAGACCCGATACAAAACCACCACGACGACGCGCAACCTGCGCACGCTGATCAAGGTCCGCGACGCAGCCCTCCCCGGCGCCTGACCCGGCGCTCCCCCCTCCAACTATCCCGCAGTAAGTGCACGCAAAAGCGTGCGGTAGTGCACTTACTGCGGGGTAGTTTCCGTCCTATAACCCGATAGTCGGGCCGGCAGCTCGAGGGCGACCGGGGGCAAAGGAAAACCCCGGAACTGCGGCTGCAGCTCCGGGGGTTCATGGTGACCCCAGCGGGATTCGAACCCGCGTTACCGCCGTGAGAGGGCAGCGTACTAGGCCGCTATACGATGGGGCCCTAATACATTCTTTTCAATTACTTGCTTTTCCAATAATTGCTGGACAAGCTCATGAATTATTGCATGAATCCTGCTTAGCGCGCCAATTGGAGACGCCGTTCAAATCCGCATGATCCGGCTGGTTTGTCCGCATTTCACATGCGGAGCCGAGTGCGTTTCCGAAACGCTGGGATACCAGGACTCGAACCTAGAATGACGGTACCAGAAACCGTAGTGTTGCCAATTACACCATATCCCAATGACACTTTTTGCTGTCCAGCCCCGGTTTCCCAGACTGTTTCAGCGGCTCAAGCGCCGACAAATAACTCTACCTGATCCTGCCGGTGAGAACAAAACGCGGTTCGGAGTCCGGGCTCCCGATCCGGACGACGCCCCTCCCAGGAGGCCGCATCCGCCTTGATTGTCCAGGTGACGAGCCGTGACCAGCCGTGACCAGCCCTGGCAAACCGCGGTTTAGGTAAGGTCAGTTACCGTGTGGCAACAAAGCAATGTTGCCTTTGTCACATCGTCCGATCGTCGTTAGGAATCACTTGCGGCCACCACCGCCGTCGTCCGGCCGTTGCGCCGGCGGCACTGAGCCATTCCTAGCCGCGGAAGGCGCGGATCCGTGCCAGTGAGGAGCCGCGGCCCAGGATCACCATGGACTCGAACAACGGCGGCGAGATGCGCCGGCCCGAAACGGCGGTGCGCACCGGGCCGAAGGCCAGCCTCGGCTTGAGCCCCATTTCCTCCACCAGCGCCTGCTTGAGCGCATTCTGGATGTTCTCCGCGGTCCAGTCCCGGACGGGCTCCAGCGCGGCGAGGGCGGCATCGAGAACCTCGCCGAGGTTCTCCGGCAGGCCCTTGCGGGCATCCTCGGCGACGTCGACGCCGTCGTCGGCCTTGAACAGGAAGCCCAGCATCTCCGGCGCCTCGCCGAGCAGCGTGATGCGTTCCTGGACCAGCGGCGCCGACTCGGTAAGCACCATCTCCTGGCGCTCGGTCAGGTTCTCCCCCACCAGGCCCGCGGTGCGCAGGTACGGCACCAGGCGGTCACGGAAATCATCCGGTGCCAGCATGCGGACGTGGGTGCCGTTGATGGCCTCGGCCTTTTTCTGGTCGAACCGAGCCGGGTTGCCCAGCACGTCGTGGATATCGAAGCTCGCCACCAGCTGCTCCACGGTGAAGATGTCCTCGTCCGCGGACATGGACCAGCCCAGCAGGGACAGATAGTTCAGCAGCCCCTCGGGGATGAAGCCGCGGTCCCGGTGCAGGAAGAGGTTGCTCTCCGGGTCCCGCTTGGAGAGCTTTTTGTTGCCCTGGCCCATCACGTACGGCAGGTGGCCGAACAGCGGCATGTACTCGGCAATTCCGACGGCGATCATGGCGCGGTAGAGCGCGATCTGGCGCGGCGTGGAGCTGAGCAGGTCCTCGCCCCGCAGCACATGGGTGATGCCCATCAGCGCGTCGTCGACCGGGTTGACCAGGGTGTACAGCGGCGCGCCGTTGGGGCGGACGACGACGTAGTCCGGCACGGTGCCGGCCCTGAAGGTGATCTCGCCGCGGACCAGGTCCGTGAAGGTCAGGTCCTCCTCCGGCATCCGCAGGCGCAGCGCCGGCTGGCGGCCTTCGGCCTTGAACGCGGCGATCTGTGCAACCGTGAGGTCGCGGTCGTAGTTGTCATAGCCCAGCTTGACGTCCCGGCCGGCGGCCCGGTGGCGCGCCTCCACCTCCTCCGGGGAGGAGTAGGACTCGTAGACGAACCCGCCGCCCATCAGTTTCTCAATGGCGGCCTGGTAGATGTTGCCGCGCTGCGACTGGCGGTACGGCGGGTGCGGACCGCCCACCTCGACGCCCTCGTCCCAGTCGATGCCGAGCCACCGCAGCGCCTCCAGCAGCAGGTGGTAGCTCTCCTCGCTGTCCCGGGCGGCGTCGGTGTCCTCGATCCGGAAGATCAGTTTTCCGCCGGTGTGCCGTGCGTAGGCCCAGTTGAACAGCGCGGTGCGGATCAGCCCGACGTGCGGGGTGCCGGTGGGCGACGGGCAGAACCTGACGCGGACGGGGGTTTCGGCGGTGACAGTGGGGATCGCGGCAGATGTAGTCATAGTGGTTTCAACTTTACCGCCGATCCGAAGGGCGCCGTTCGGGGCGGATCAGCGGCGGACGATCGGGTTGGAGAGCCGGCCGATGCCTTCGATCTCGATCTCGTAGCGGTCGCCCGCCTTGACCAGCCCTGCTCCTGCCGGGGTGCCGGTCATGATGACGTCGCCGGGCAGCAGCGTGAAGGCCTTGGAGACGGCGGAAACGAGCTCGCGCACGCCGAAGACCATCTGGTTGGTGCTCCCGTCCTGGCGCAGTTCGCCGTTGAGCCAGCCCCTGATGGAAAGGGACTCGGTGTCCAGGTCGGTTTCGATCCAGGGTCCGAGCGGAGCGGAGGTGTCGAAGCCCTTGGCGCGGGCCCACTGCAGGTCCGTCTTCTGCACGTCACGCGCCGTGAGGTCGTTACCGCAGGTGTAGCCGAAGATGACCTCATCGACGCGGTCCTCGGGGACATCCTTACAGATCCGGCCGATCACCACGCACAGCTCGGCCTCGAAGGACACCTCCTCGGAGAAGTCGGGCAGCACAACCGGCTCGTTCGGTCCGACGACGGAGGTGTTCGGCTTCAGGAACATGGAGGGCTGCTTGGGGACCTCGTTTCCGAGTTCGTGGGCATGCTCCACGAAGTTGCGGCCGATGCCCACAATCTTGCTGCGCGGGATGATCGGTGCCACCAGCCGGACGTCCTCAAGCTTGTGCGTGACGGAAGTCCGCTCAACGCCGTTGAAAAACGGGTCCCCCTTGATGACATTGACCTCCTCACTGCCGGGCTCCCCCTCGACGACGCCGTACATGGGATCAGAATCAACTACAAACCGGGCAATACGCATGCATCCCACTGTAGCTGCATGAGAAGCGTCGGGGGTCACAGACTGACGGTTGCGATGCCGAGTCCGTCGTAGTCCTCCGGTCTGTTCGTCACCAGCATCGATTCCACGGCGTGGAGAACCTCTGCCACGGCCAACGCCGTCGTGTGCGGTCGTTCCGGGTGGAGCTTGAACCACTCAGACTGGCGCTCGTCATTTTGCCCGGTCAGAAAATCCAGCAGGGCGTCCGAGTCCAGCAGCATCATTTTGCAGCCCCCGCATCGCGCATCGGAGAGCGCCACTGGTGCACCTCGACGTCCCGCAGCCCGAAGGCGATGGCCCTGAATTCAAAGAGCTCGTCGTACCACTCCGGGGCCTCCAGCAGCGCTATCGGCAGCTTCGACGGATCCTCAGCATGAGCCGCAGGCGAGTCCCGGTGGCGCAGGATCATTCTCCTCAACTCGGCCTGCATGGAGCGTCCATTCCTGGCAGCCAGAATCCGCAGTTCGCTCACGGTTCCGGGCTCCAGGTTCCTCACGGTTACCGACGGCATGGTTCCTCCCAAGGTTGATTGCACTGCTGACAACGCATGCATTGATTGCACTGCAAGCGGGTTTCGGACGCAATGGGGGCTGCCGCGGCTGTGGATAAGTTGGCAGGACGACGACGGCGACCGCCCCACCCCGGAAGGTGGGACGGCCGCCGTCGCAGGTTGCGGTCGTAATTTTTGGTGGAAGCGGGAGGCGTCAGGCCAGGCGGCTCAGCCAGCCGTGCGTGTCCTCCACGGTGCCGGTCTGGATCCCCAGCAGCTGTTCGCGGATGCTCATCGCGACCTCGCCGGCCGTGGCGTCCTCGGAGCCGATGCTCTCGTTCTCGTCCTTGAGCAGGCCGATGGGTGTGATGACCGCCGCCGTGCCGCAGGCGAAGACCTCCGAAATCTCACCGGAGGCAACGCCGTCGCGCCATTCATCCAGCGTGATCTTGCGCTCCTGGACGTCGAGTCCACGGTCCTGGGCCAGCTGGATCACCGAGGCACGCGTCACGCCCGCCAGGATGGTGCCGGTCAGCGCGGGGGTGACCAGCCGGCCGTCCTTGAAGACGAAGAAGACGTTCATGCCGCCCAATTCCTCTACGGCGTTGTCATTGAACGGGTCCAGGAACAGGACCTGCTTGCAGCCGTGGGCCTCCGCCTCCAGCTGCGCGGCCAGGGAAGCCGCGTAGTTGCCGCCGCACTTGGCCGCACCGGTTCCGCCGCGGCCGGCGCGGGCGTAGTGCTGCGAGATCCAGATCGAGACGGGCTTGAGTTCCCCGCCGAAGTAGTTCCCGGCCGGGGAGGCAATGACGCGGAAGGAGACCTCGCGGGCCGGGCGGACACCCAGGAACGCCTCGGTGGCGATCATGAACGGTCGCAGGTAGAGGCTGTCGCCGTCGCGGGAGGGGACCCATTCGCGGTCGGCCTGGACCAGGGCGCGGATGGCATCGAGGAAGACCCGTTCGGGCAGCTGCGGCAGGGCCAGGCGGGCGGCCGAACGGTTCATCCGGGCGGCGTTGGCCTCGGGGCGGAAGGTCCAGACCGAACCGTCGGCGTGCCGGTACGCCTTCAGCCCCTCGAAAATCTCCTGGCCGTAGTGCAGCACCGCTGCGGCCGGATCCATGGCGATGGGACCGTAGGGCTCCACGCGGGCATTTTTCCAGCTGCCCTTGCCATCGGCTCCGACGCTGTAGTCGACGACGGCGGTGTGATCGGTGAAGTGGTCGCCGAATCCGGGGCTGGCGAGGATGGCGTCGCGCTCTTCGGCCGATTTGGGGTGCGCCGAGAGCTGCTGCGTGAACTCCAGGTCGCTGACTGTCTGGGTCATGGTTCCTCCACATAGTGGTGCACTCCGGCGTGCACGCGGTTTTACGATCTCAAGCCTACCCCCGGGGGTGGGTCAGAGGGATGCGGCGATGGCATCGCCGATGTCGCTGGTGCTCCGGCCCGCGGGCATGTTTTTCCGTTCCGCGATATCGGCGACGACGGCGGCCTCGACGCGGGCCGAGGCCTCGCCCAGGCCGAGATGGTCCAGCAGCAGGGCCGCGGACAGGATGGCCGCCGTCGGATCCGCTTTCTGCTGGCCGGCGATGTCCGGCGCGGAGCCGTGCACCGGCTCGAACATGGACGGTGCGGTGCGATCCATGTTGATGTTGCCGGATGCGGCCAGGCCGATTCCGCCGGTGACGGCAGCGGCGAGGTCAGTGATGATGTCCCCGAAGAGGTTGTCCGTAACGATGACGTCAAACCGGGCCGGGTCCGTGACCAGGAAGATCATGGCCGCATCCACATGCAGATAGTCAACCTCAACCTCCGGGAAGTCGGCCGCGACCGCTTCAACGGTGCGCTTCCACAGGTGCCCGGCGTGCACCAGCACGTTGTGCTTGTGCACGTAGGTGAGATTCCGGCGCGGCCGCCCGGCGGCCCGGCGGAATCCGTCCCGGACCACGCGCTCCACACCGTAGGCCGTCTTGACCGAAACCTCGGTGGCCACTTCCTGCGGCGTGCCAACGCGCAGGGCTCCGCCGTTGCCGACGTAGGGTCCTTCGGTGCCCTCGCGGACCACCACGAAGTCGATGTTGCCCGGGTTGGCCAGCGGGCTGTCCACCCCCGGATAAAGCCGGGACGGGCGCAGGTTGACGTAGTGGTCAAGGCTGAAGCGGAGCTTGAGCAGCATTTCGCGCTCGATCAGGCCGGAGGGGATTCTGGTATCCCCCGGCGCCGCACCCACCGCGCCGAACAGGATCGCGTCATGGGTGCGCAGCTCGTTCAGGGTGGCATCCGGCAGCGTCTCGCCGGTGCGCAGCCAGTGCTCGGCTCCGAGCTTGTACTCGGTCCGCTGCAGGACAATGCCGTCGGCGGTGCAGATTTTGCCGAGGACCTTCACGGCCTCCGCGATGACTTCCGGGCCAATGCCGTCGCCGGGAATGACGGCCAGATTGATCGATGCGCTCATGCCTTTCAGGGTAGCCAGCTCATCCACATGATGGGCAACGTGTCTCACACTGCGGACGGCGCCGCCGGCCGCAGGCCATCTCATGGTGCCCGCGGCGCCCGGACAACCTAGAGTTTTAGATCATGCCCATGCATCGCATCTACGACTGGTTCCGCAAGCACACCTTCGCCGTCGACTGCACCCTGATGCTCCTGCTGCTTGGCTTCGTCTCGCTGATCAGCCTGGCCGGCAACCAGGGGGCCATACCGCTGGTGGCCCAGGCGCTGCTGGTGATCCCGCTGGCATGGCGCCGGACCCGCACCGTGCCCGCGGGAGCCGCCATCGCCGTCGTCGCCCTTGGCCAGTGGGCCCTGGGCATCACCCCGCTGCCGGCCGACGTTGCCGTCATCCTGGCCGTCTACGCCCTCGCCGCCTACGCCCCGCGCTGGGCCAGCCTGGGCGGCCTCGGACTCGCGCTGGCCGGCGCCGTCCTGCTGATCACCCGGTTCTACTCGACGGCCAACGCGCCGGTGGTGGCGAACCTGCCGTACGCCGCGTTCCTGACCGTGCTGCTGTGGGCGCTGGTGATGTTCGCCTGGACCTTCGGGGACCTGACCCGCACCCGGCGGCTGCGCGTGCAGGCGCTGGAGGACCGGGCGCGCCGGCTGGAGATCGAGCAGCAGCAGGAACGCGCGCTGGCCGCCTCCGACGAGCGCTCCCATATTGCCCGGGAGATGCACGACATCGTCGCACACTCGCTCTCCGTCATCATCACCCAGGCCGACGGCGGCCGGTACGCCGCCGCCGCGGATCCGGCCGTTGCCACCGAAACACTGCGGACCATCGCGGAGACCGGACGGACCTCGCTGCAGGAGATGCGGCGGCTGTTGGGGGTGCTGCGCGGCGGCGAGGAGGCCTCAACGCGTCCCGTGCCCGGACTGGCGGACCTGGACGAACTGCTGCTCGGCTTCCGCGCCGCCGGGCTGGAACTCAGCTTCGAGCAGACCGGCAAGCCGCGCCGCGGCCTTCCCTCGGGGGCCGAACTGGCCGCCTACCGGGTCTTCCAGGAGGGGCTGACCAACATCCTCAAACATGGCGGGCCGCGCGCCCGCGCCCGGACCGTTCTGGCCTGGCAGAGCCGAGGGTTGCAGATTGACGTGTGCGACGACGGCCGTGGGGCTGCCGCCGACCGTCCCGTTTCCGCCGGCGGCAACAGTGCGGGCGGCGGCAACGGCATTCGGGGGATGGCCGAGCGGGTGAAGCTCTACGATGGAACACTGGAGGCCGGTCCCCGCTCCGGCGGCGGTTTCCAGATCACCGCCTTTATCCCCTACACGGAGGCCTAACCTTGAGTCCCACACCCTTTGGCGCGCCCGCCCCGGCAGGCGGCGGCAAGTTCAACGGCGGCCTGTTCGACGGCGGCCCGATCCGGGTGGCGCTGGTGGATGACCAGCAACTGGTCCGTTCCGGCTTCACCATGCTGATCAACAGCCAGCCGGACCTGGAAATCGTGCTGCAGGCCGGCAACGGCCACGAGGCATTGGCCGGCCTGGCAGCAACCGCCGCCGATGTGGTGCTGATGGATGTGCGGATGCCCAGCATGGACGGGATCGAAACCACCCGGCAGCTGATGGAGCGGACCCGCAGCGCCGCCCCGGGTTCCCGGCTCGCCGAGCTCAAGGTCGTGGTGCTGACCACGTTCGACCTGGACGAATACGCGCTGCCCGCCATCCAGGCCGGGGCCAGCGGCTTCCTGCTCAAGGACGCACCTCCCGAGGAACTGCTGGAGGCCATCCGCACCGTCTATCGCGGCGATGCCGTGATCGCACCGTCCACCACCAGGAGGCTGCTGGATCATGTGGCGCCGCTGCTCAGCGCCCCAGGCCATGCCAAGGACGCGCACCGCGCCGCCGTCGACTCCCTCACCGCCCGGGAACGGGAGGTGTTCACACTGATCGCCCAGGGGCTGTCCAATCCGGAGATTGCCGTGCACCTGTTCGTTTCGGAGGCCACGGTCAAAACCCATGTGGGCCACATCCTGGGCAA
>JALYYI010000211.1 GCA_030946705.1 Actinomycetota bacterium
CCGGCAAGGTCCAGGTTTCTGACGTGGTGCCCCTCCGATTCGATGGATCTCAGAACTGCACGTTCCTGTCTACCGAGGTCCTCACTCGGGTAGGCCTTGAAGGCAATCGACGTGATGTCGTTCCATCGCCGCCGATGGTCGGCGAAGCGTCGGACTGCATTCAGGCTCTTGCCGACATAGCGGGCGCCATCACCAAAGGACAAAATGTAGATTCCGCATTTGCTGTCCGCGACAGGAAAATGAAAGGCCAGAGATTCAAGTCCTTCAACCGGCCATTCCCTGAAATCAGCCAACTCTGTTGGGCGTCCCATGTCCGGCATATCTGGTCCTCCTTGTTGGCGAAACTTACGGATTCCCGTCCGCCGGGGCGGTCGCGTGTGGTGAACCTACCAGAGGCATCCATTGCTGACCAGAGTGGCCGGCTTAATGGCAAGAGGTATGTGGTTACAAAGAGGCTTCCAATCCGCGCAGGGTTGAATCCGCCGGGGCGGGCCAGGCCTGCGGCGATCCCGGCTTGGAATCTGACGGCGGACGGCGACAAAAGCCCCTTCGCCTCAGCTGGCGAAGGGGCTTTCGGCTACCTATGGGAAGGCCGGGTCCCACGGCAGTTAGGGCCCCGAGTTGGTGCCTCCGCTATGACGCCGGAGTTGGCTACTTTGTCCAGGTGCTCCCGGAGCACAATGGCGTGCGCGCCGGCACTGGCGCCGGTGCTCTTTCCCGCGCTCCTGCCCTCGATCAGAATGACGCAGCTCACCGAAGCCGTTTTATCGGTGTAGCTGCCGCTGACCGTGAGGCTAGTGATATTGAGGTCCTTGGAAGTAATGGACTTCTTCCAGTCGCCCGTGACATCTTCAGTGGAGGTGCCGCCGCCGGTCCAGTACGAAATGCTGGCCGGACCAGTCGTCGTAGAATGGGCCACTCGGCGCTACTTGAATGGCCGGAATCGGTTTGCAGTCCTAGCGTTACAGAGTCCGGCTGTCTCGCGGCCGGCGCCAGAACGCGATGGGCTAGTTGTCTGGCACCTGTGACCCGTTCCGGAGCACAGTCCGGGCATGTCCATATTTCTCCGGCAGCCGCTCTCTGGTCCCCGGATCGAGGTTTGCCGTGCGGGTGGGGTCCAAATTGTCTGCAATGTCCGCAAGCTTCACGGCTAAGGCCACGGGATGGTCGCGGATGGAGTCATAGTAGGCGTCGCCTTTGTTATCCGCCGCACGAGTGAGGATAACGACGGCGGCAATCACCTCCGGTTCGATGCCCGCCCTGAGCAGATCCTCGGCGGTGATACCGAACGGCGGAGAACCCCCGAACACCTCGCCGCAGTCCTCGAGGACGTCGTGCAGCCAGGCGGCGGCAACCTCGGCGGGCTCGTTCAGGCGGCCGGCGACTCTGGCCGGATGGCTGATGTAGTCCTCACCGTTCTTGTCCCTCTGGCCTTGTGTGCGACCGTGGCGATCGCCATTGCGGCGGCTACTTGTGGATGCATGCTGTTCCCCTCATTGGTTTGATATTCGCAATGTAACCGCAGGCACCGACAATTCCGGCATGTGCCTTCCACCTGTGACTTATTGCCCTGATTTCCAACGGTCGCGGCGGTGGATCCAGCGCACTACCCTCCCTAAACGCCGTCGGCATGCTTTCCGAGAGCGCGATTCAAACTGCGTCGTACCGCTCTAGACCGGTGCAACCGCCAGCGATTGACGGCGCACTTCAGCAGTCCCGGGACGGCAGAATATCAGTACCAACTCGCTGACTGTCTGGCCAGTTATCTGATAGACCAGCTCGGCATAGGCAGCCAGCTGGTTCCAGTATCCGGCGAGGGTCTGGCCAGAGACACCGATGTCCGTCTTGAAGTCCACGACGACCAGCGAGCCGTCATCCTCCCGGTACAACAGGTCGATAATGCCCTCCAGCACCACATAACCCCGTAGCGCCGCAACTGGCAGCTCGTGCCATCGCTCACGCGCGGCCGCCCGCTGGATGGGTTCACTGGCCAGCGCCGAACGGGCCAACGATTCGAGGCTGGCCGGATCGGACAGACCGAATTGGCCGGCGACGGTCGCCGCAAGAGCATCGAAGTCGCTATCCGATTGGAGCTGGCTTAGTTCCATGAGCCGGTGAAAGGCCGTGCCGAAGTTGGCGCCGTGTTCTCCGGTGAGACCGGAGTAGGCCGGCAGGATGCCTTCAACACTGGCCGCGCCGCCAGTCCCCGTGCTGGACGCAAAGGTGATTTGGCCCGCGGGTCCATGCGGCGAAGCGTGCGATGGGCCGCCGGACTTTGCCTCGGAGGTAACCGACGTTGCGGACACGAAGGCGGACAACCGCTCCCAGCCGTGGCGAAGTGCCCGCCATTCCTTCAGCGGCGGCACCGGGGAAACCTCAAGTTCAGCAGCCCGGGTGTTCGCAGGAGCCGGCTCGTCGGGAAATTCCAGCTCCGGCACCAGCTCCGGGTCATCAACGCTCTGCAGGAGCCCGCCCAGGCTCCTGGCGGAACCGTTGTAGAGCGAGACCACCAGGTGGCTTTCCGCCCGCGTGCAAGCAACATAGAGCAGACGGCGGGTTTCGGCCTCCAGCAGCTCCGCCTCGGCACCCTTCGCTTCGGCAAACCCGGCGGTTTCGATGCCTTTGAGGAACTGGACCTGGAGCTGGCCGTCGCCGTCCCACAGTACGCGGTCGGAACTTCCACGGGGAGCGGCACCGGCCCCCGCCAGCACCACCATCGGGAATTCCAAGCCCTTGGAAGCATGGATCGTCATAATCCGCACGGCCTGCGAGTCGGTCTCCGGGACGACCGCCTCCTTGACCTTGGCGCCTTCCTCCTGCTGCGTTTCAGCCCAAAGCAGATAGTCGCGCAGGCTGCCATGCGTTGCTTCGGACCATGCGCGGGCCTGGTCGACCACAAAGCGCAGCCGGCGCCAGACGTCGCGATAGCGCGGCGAATCGGTGGCCGCTTCAAGGATCCGGCGGTCGGAAATGATCCGGTCCATCGTCTCGGCCGGGCTTCGGTACGCCAGTCCCCTGGACAATTGCCGCAGGTACCCGAGCGCTAAGCCCACGGGTGAATCGTCCATGGAGTCCGGTGCGGGCGCGTGGAGGTGCCAGGAGCCGCCCGCCTGTTTCCAGCGCAGCAGGTCGTCATCGCCACAGGCCAGCCAGGGTGTCCGGAGGGAGAGGGCTAGGGCCGCTTCGTCAACGGTGTTGGCTAGAGCCCGAAGGATGAGCAGCACGTCATGGACTTCCTGGGTCGCGTAGACCAAGGAAGAGGCCTCGGCGCGGAATTCAATGCCGGCAGCATCCAGCGCGTCTTCGATATAGGGCAGCGCGGTTCGGGTGGGAAGCAGGATGCAGATGTCCCTGAGCTCGACCGGGGAGACCCAGAACGCGGCGGACTCGCCATACTGCTTCTGCCACGGTGATCCGAAGTGGCCCAGCGCCAGCCGGATGGCTTGGGCGACGTCGGCCGCTTCCTGTTCATTGCGTTCAGCGGCGGTCGCGCGCTCGCCATTGGAAGGCACAGCGCCGGCCCGGCCGACGACGCTAACGGCAGGGCCGCCGTCGCCCGTCAGTTCGGGACGGCTGGGATTCGGCGCCAGCGGGGTATAGGCCGGCTGGATATGGCCGTTCTCCTTTATCAGCTCCGCAAAGGTGGCGTTGATCCAGCGCAGCACGGCCGGAGTGGACCGGAAATTGGTGCTCAACTCGGCAACGCTGGAACCTCTCCCCGTGAGGGCACGCTCCTTGGCCTGGAGATAGGTGGCAATGTCCGCCCGGCGGAAGCGGTAGATGGACTGCTTGGGGTCACCGACGGTGAACAAACGGCCGGCAGGGATGGGCAGGGACTCCCAGCCGTCGGCCCCGCAGACGACATCGGACGCCAGCCGCAGCGCGATCTCCGCCTGGATGGGGTCGGTGTCCTGGAATTCGTCCAGCATGATGCACTGGTAGCGCAGATGCAGCGCTGCCTGCAGCTCGCTCCGGTCCTCACCGACCAGCAGGTCGCGGGCCACAATCAGCAGATCGTGGTACTCAAGTTTTCCCCGGCGCTGGCGCAGGGTTGCTTCGCTACGGAAGATGCGGCACATGATTGCGGTGACGGATTGAATGGAGGGCTGGACAAGCGCGGCCACCGAAGCGTCGACGGCGTCGAGCAGGTCTTGGGCCGCGTCGCGGACCCGCTGGACGGGGACGAGCCAGTGGCCCTTGGCGCCGCCCTTGAGGAACGTCCGGGGCACGGACCGCAAGGCGGCCAGTACCAGACCAAGATCGCCGCTGGCCTTGGCTGACTCCAGGTTGGGCAGCCAAAGCCTGAGGTTGCGCAATCCTTTGGCGAGTAGCTGACTCTCGGGGTTGGTGCAGTGCTCTCCCATCGCTATGAGATCCAAGCACTGGCGGATCAACGGACTGGGATCCAGATCGGGGACGTGGCGCGCATCCGGTTGGTGGGAACTGAGTCGGTCCCAGTTCGCGTCCAGCCCCCGGCCCACCTCCTTGAGGTTGTCCAAGGTGGTGTTCAGCGCGAGCAGCACGCGTAAGGCCCGGTCCGCGCTGGCATCCCGGAACAAAGCAGAGACCACCTGGTCCCAGCGGGCGTTGAACGCGATCTGTGAGCGGAGCTCGTCCACGACCTCAATCAGCGGCGGAACGCCGGCCTCAATCGGGTGCTCGCTGATCAGCCGGGCGGCGAAGGCATGGATGGTGCCGATCGGTGCCCCATCCAGTTGGTTCAGCGCGATGGCCCTCAGTTGGGCGTCCTTCTCTGCCTCGTCTGGTTCATGGGAGAGCTCCCGCCGGACGCGCTCGCGGAGCTCACCGGCGGCCTTGTCGGTAAAGGTGATGGCCACGATGCTGCGCAGCTCGACACCGGCGTCCACCATGGTGCAGATCCGCTCCACCATTTCCCGTGTCTTTCCGCTGCCCGCACCGGCCTCGACAAAGATGGATGTCTCCAGCTCGGTGCGTACCCGGACCCGGGCCGGCTCATCGAGGAGCGTGCGGGTCTCAATGGTCATGGCTGCCCTCCAGCAACATCGGGAACTTCTGCAGTTCTGCGGCCTGCGACAGCCGGTCCCAGGTCCTGCTCACGTTCTGGTGGCCTGCCATGGTCGAGTAATTCTTGAAATGCGAGGTTTCCGGCCGATGCGGGAAGATGCCCCGCCGCAGGGCGCCAAAGATCGCGGCGACGTCGGACTGCAGCCGTTCGACGACGGCGGCATCCACTTGGTAGCCGATCCGTTTTCCGTCCCGGCTGATGAACCAGTACTCGGCGGAAACCGGTGCGGCGGGATCCTGCTGGAGCCGTCGGGCGAAGAGGCCGTAGACCGGCAGCTGGAACTTGGTGCCGCCGGCGGTGGGATCCTCCTGGCACAGGTCCTTGAACTTATCCGGTTTGCCGGTCTTGTAGTCGATGACGCGGACGGTGCCGTCCGTGCGGCGGTCCACCCGGTCCACCTTGCCCAGGAAGTGAACCGCGGATCCGTCCGGCAGGGCAAGCTCCACCGGAGGGTACTGATATTCCGGACCGTATTCAGCGGGACCAAAGCCTGCCTCCGGCTGCTGGTAGAACCAGCCATCCTCGGCCGAGACGGCATCGGCCGCGATGGCTTCCCGCAGCTGTTTGAGCATGATGCTCTTGTCTCGTTCCCAGATGTGCGCCAGCCACGCAGGGTTGGGGTCTGCGGCGAACGAGGCTTCCGCGGCTGCATCAAGGTCCATTTCCGACGGCGCCTTGCCTTCTTCGGTAATGCCCCGGACATAGTCCTCCAGCGCTGCGTGCATGAGCTCCCCCCGCCTGGCCGGCCCTACCTGCAACTCCAGTTCGAGGTCCTCGAAGATCCGCACCTTCAGGACACCCTTGAGGAAGTAGCCAAAGGGGTTGGCCACCCAGTCCTCCAGGCTGGTGGGGGAGATCGCCTTCTCCGTATCGACGATGCTCCCGGCCATGCTGCCGAGGTTGCCGTTGAAGCGCGTGAAGCGTCCCAGCCTGCGGTCTGCCCGGACATCCAATGCCGCCGCCAGGAACTTATCCTCAAGCTCCCAAGGCTTTTCCACCGGAGCCAGTCTGGAGCGCAGCCTCCATTCCTGTTCCGTAGGGGCCAGATGGGACGCGGTGCCGGCGCCCGTGCGGACACCGTGGCCATACGAGGACAGTTCCTCCGGCAGGTAGTCCTTGGAGAGGCCCGAGCTGATCCATCGGGACAGCTCATAGGAGCCGCCGCCGCGAAGGTTCCCGCGAGGAGCCATCACGATGGTCTCCGCTCCCGTCGAAAGGACCCGGTGGAACCGTGTCTTCGCGGCGTCGAACCGCGCGTCGATGTCCGGCAGGCCTGGTCCGGCGGAACGCTTGACCGAGTCCGGCAGCAGAGGGTCCTCCCGCATTCTGCCGGGGGCGAGCCCTTCGGCGACGCCCAGCAGGATGACCAGGTCAAGATCGCGGCCGACACCATCCCGCAGTGGGCCGGTGGTGACCCCTGTGC
>JALYYI010000291.1 GCA_030946705.1 Actinomycetota bacterium
CCGCCCCCTTGGAGAGCGTCAGCCGGATCCCACCGCTTTGGTGGCCGCCAGCCGGGCGTTCAGGCCGGTATTACCAGCTGGACTTCTTGATGCCGGGCAGCTCGCCGCGGTGCGCCATGTCGCGGAAGCGGACGCGGGAGATGCCGAACTTCTGCAGCGTACCGCGCGGGCGGCCGTCGATCTGGTCGCGGTTACGGACGCGGACCGGCGATGCATTGCGGGGCAGCTTCTGCAGGCCCAGCCGTGCGGCCTCGCGGGCCTCGTCGGTAGCGTTGGCGTCAACCAGGGTCTTCTTCAGTTCGAGACGCTTTGCGGCGTAACGCTCGACGATGACTTTACGCTGTTCGTTCTTAGCAATCATTGACTTCTTGGCCATGTCTTTAGCGCTCCTCTCGGAATTCGACGTGCTGGCGGATCTTCGGATCGTACTTCTTCAGGACCAGTCGGTCCGGGTCGTTACGACGGTTCTTGCGGGTCACGTAGGTGTACCCCGTGCCCGCGGTGCTCTTGAGCTTGATGATCGGACGTACGTCCCTGTCCTTGGCCATTAGAGCTTCACCCCACGCGCTAGGATCTGGGCGACGACGGAGTCAATTCCGCGTACGTCGATGGTCTTGATGCCGCGCGCAGAAACCTGCAGCGTGACATTGCGGCGCAGGGACGGAACCCAGTAGCGCTTCTTCTGAATGTTCGGGTCGAACCGTCGCTTGTTGCGGCGGTGCGAGTGCGAAATGCTGTGCCCAAAGCCCGGCTCGGCTCCAGTCACTTGGCAGTGAGCTGCCATGACGTCTCCTCTAAGAATAAGAATTAATGGACCGCGGATTTGCCGCTGGTCCATGCAACTAAGGACGGCCAGAACGAGTAAAGGCGAACCGGAAAGCACGCAACTTGAGCCCCTAACTACCGGCTTCCCGGGGAAACACCCGGGCCACCGGAGCAATTGCGCACGCTCCGCGCACTTAGCGCCTAACCATCCTACGAGCTGGCGTGGTTTAAGACCAATCGCGATCGCACCCCAGTAGCACCTTTTCACCACTGCCCCCCGCCGAGGCGGGAGGTAACGACGTTTAGAACGCCGTTTGACGTCACTATCTCACGACTCAACCCCGGACCGAGCCGGCATTTAGGGCCGCGGGGGCTGCAGCTGCGGCCATCGCGCGCTGAGACTGTCACCCGAGGACACCCCGCGCAGCCGTCGGCCGATCCACGGGCCCACAAACTCCCTGGCCCACTGCGCGTTCGCCCGTGCAACCTTCAGCCGGCTCAGCGACGGCAGCGGCTCCAGCTCGGGCACTTCCACCCCGGTTTCGTGCTCCAACACTTCGAGCACGCGTTTGGCCATGTTGATGTGCCCCGAAGTGGACATATGAATCCGGTCGCTGGCCCACATCCGCCAGTCCTCGTATTCGTCAAAACGCCAGAAGTCCACCAGGAGTGCGCCGTGCCTGTCCGCGATTTCCCGGACCAGCTCGTTGTAGATCGCGGTGCGGCCGCGCATAGTGCCGAAGACACTCGAGGATCTGGCATCGAAGCCGGTGAACATCAGCACGGTGGCGCCGGTGCCGCTGAGCCGGGACACGCCGTCGTCGTACCTGACCATCAGCGCATCGATGTCCACCTTGGGGCGCAGGATGTCATTGCCGCCGGCGTAGATGGTCGCCAGCGTCGGATGCAGGGCGACAGCGGTGCCAATCTGCTCATCCATAACCTGGCCCAGTTTGCGTCCCCGGATAGCCAGATTCGCGTATCCCAGCCCCGCTTGCCCCGACGGGACCTCTGCCAGCCGCTCGGCCACGCGGTCCGCCCAGCCCCTGACGCCGTTGGGCCGGGATGGATCTTCATCACCGACGCCCTCCGTGAACGAATCCCCCAGGGCGACGTACCTGGCAGAAAACTCCATACCGACCTCCCGCTGTGCAACTGGATATATGCCAATCCTATGATCATTTTCCAGCAGTCTCTGGGGCGGTCTAGAGGGGCTCCAGCAGCGATCAAGAGGGCAGCGTTCAACTGGTTGTGCGACCCAGGCTGGAAGGGTTTGACCTCACTTGCGGTTGAGACGTTATTGCCTGTCCGCATCGCCCCGCAGGCGCCGGGACGAAACCGGAAGGGATCCCGCTGAGCACGCTAGGCCGGCTGGCCACCATCTGGGGGCCGAATACCGCAAGGCCACCCTTGCGCTCTTCAGCCTGGCTTTCATGGTGGCCTATTCGGTTTCCGCCGCCACGACGGTGACGCCGCGCGCCGCGGAGGAACTCGATGGGCTGCCCCTCTACGGGCTTTCCTTTGCCGTCACCATGGCCACCTCCGTGGTGGCGATGGCCTTCCGGTCATCGCAGCCGGGGCTGCCATCCTGCCGCGCTCGGGAACGCGGGGCATCCGGCTGGCCGCAGGAGCCGGACCGCCCTCCTGGGACGCATCCCCCATGACAGTTGCGGCGGAGACCGCCAGGGAGAATGCGTGGCGCCGCCCGGGATGGGCGCTGGATGCCGCGGCGGCGGTCCTGCTGCTCGGCGACGCCAGCCAGCGCGCGCTGGTGGCCCGCGGAACTGGCCGCCGCCGTCGCCATTCTGGTGCTGTCCGTGCCGAAGCTGCTGCCGCACCGGACCTGGCTGGCCGGGCGCGGGCTGCCGTCGGTGGTGCTGACGCGCGCGCTGATAGGGACCGCGTTCACGCTGGGCGATGTGTACCTGCCCCGGCTGATGATCCGGCAGCGCGGCATGCCCGCCCGGCTGGCCGGGCTCTCGCTCACGGTGGGCGGCATCACCTGGTTCAGCGGTTCGTGGCTGGCCGGACGCGCCCTGATGGCGCCGCCGGCCGTGCCGGTCTGGATGGTTTGGCTGGGCTGGTCCTTCTCGGGATTCGGGATCGGATTGGCGTATCCGACGCAGTCCGTGCTGCTCCTGGAGCTCTCCCCCGCCCGGGTACAGGGCCGGAATTCCTCGGCGCTGCAGCTCAATGAGACGCTGACGAAGTCGGCCGCGCTGGCGGTGGCCTGGCGGGCCGCCTGACCGTGGCGAGTGGCCCTTATCGCCGCGGTCAGGGTTCCGGAGTGCGCAGGATCCAGTGTTCCGGGTCCATCCCCTTGACC
>JALYYI010000292.1 GCA_030946705.1 Actinomycetota bacterium
CCCCGCCCGCTTCGCGGGCGCCCGAAGCCGCTCCCGGCCCCCGCGCCAACGCGACTGCGGCGCTTGGAAATGGTCCTGGGCGCGTTGGGGCAGAATGGACACATGCCCCGCTCCAACCGACCCCGCCGCGCCTCGGCCGCGGCGCCCGGCAGCAAAAATGTCCCCGCGGCCGAGCTCGATCCGGAAAGCGCCCGCTCGGGATTCGTCCGGCGGGAGTCCGCCCCGGACGGCGAGTGGATGGTCCGGCCCATTACCGCGCGCAATGCGGCCAAAATCTACACTTGCCCCGGCTGCCACCGGCCGGTCCAGCCGGGCATTGCCCACCTGGTGGTCTGGCAGGAGGATTCGCTGTTCGGGGCCGAGGCCGCTCTCCGCGACCGGCGGCACTGGCACACCAACTGCTGGCGGAGCCGCACCTTCAGGTACCGCTGACGGCCCGCGATTCAGCAGCACCGAATCCAGCACCGAATCAACAGCAGCCGATTCAACCGCACCGGCGCGCATCCGTAAACTTAGCGGCATGAGCTTCGACCCTGCATCCTTTGTGTTTTCCGCCAACGGCCGCCCGGAGGAGATCCGCGCGGCAACGGTGCTGCCGGCCCGGCGCGAAAACATTGAATTCGTGACTGCGGACGGTCTGCGGCTGGTGGGGGAGCTGGCGATGCCCGCGCTCGGAGCGGTCAAGGCAACGCTGATCACCCTTCATCCGCTGCCGACGCACGGCGGTTTTATGGACTCGCATGTGTACCGGAAGGCGTCCTACCGCCTGCCGGCGCTCGCCGGGATAGCGGTGCTGCGGTTTAATACCCGCGGTACCTCGTCGCCGCGGGGGACCAGCGAGGGTGAGTTCGACGACGGGACGGCCGAGCGGGCGGATGTGGCGGCTGCGGTTGATTTCGCCGTCCGCCGGGGGCTGCCGAACCGGTGGCTGCTCGGCTGGTCCTTCGGAACTGAGCTGGCCCTCAGATACGGTGCGCTGGAACCGGTGTCCGGACAGATCGAGGGATCCATCCTGATGTCGCCGCCGCTGCACAGCGCCTCCGACGCGGATCTGGATGCGTGGGCGGCCCTGGCGAAGCCGATGACCGTTCTGGTACCCGAGTTTGATGACTATCTGCGCCCCGAGGAGGCCAACAGGCGCTTTGCCCGTGTCAGGCAGGCGCGGGTGGTCGGCGTCGAAGGAGCCAAGCACCTTTGGGTGGGAGAGAAGTTCGTTGCGCGGGTGCTCAATGAGGTCGCCAGCACCGTCCTCGGCAGCCCCGGCACCGTCCTTCCCACCGAATGGACCGGACCGGTGGCCGTGGCCGCACAGTAGCGGCCGCCCGACGAAAGGTCAATTCTCGGAGCCTGGCCCGGCCTGGGCCGCTCGGAGCCCGGCCGGTCTTAGTGCTTGTCCTGGCGGGTGATGAAGATTTCTTTCATCAGCAGCATGATGGCGGCCGCCGTCGGGATGGCGATCAGGGCTCCCAGCACGCCCAGCAGGGTGCCGCCGGCGATCACCGAGATCACCGCGACGGCCCCGGGCACGGCCACAGCCTTCTGCATGACCCGCGGCGAAATGAAGTAAGCCTCGAACTGCAGGTAGGCGAAGTACAGCACGGCATAACCCAGCGCGGCCTGCCAGCCCGCGGTCAGGGCCACCAGCGAGACCGTGACTCCGGCGATCATTCCGCCGACCAGCGGGATGAAGGCCAGCAGTGCCACGACAAAGGCCAGCAGGACGCTGAAAGGCACGCCGAGAACGGACATAATGACGAAGGCGTAGGTGGCGTTCAGCACCGCAACGCAGACCTGGCCGATCACATAGTTGCCCACCGAGCGGGTGATCTCCTCGCTCAGGATTTCAACCCGGGCCCGCCGCGACCTGGGGGCAAGCCGGTAGCCCCAGCGCTTCATGGCCGGCAGCGAGGCCAGGAAATACAGGCTCAGCACCAGGACAATCAAGGCTCCGAAAAGCCCGTTGGCAATAGTGGAGCCGATGCCCACCACGCCGCCGAAGATGCCGCCCACGGCCTGCGAGTCCTGGAAGAACTTGGTAACTTCCTCGTTGATCCGGTCCCGGATGTGGTACTGCACGTCAACACTTCGGAAGAAATCGGAGTTCAGGAAATCCGTGATCCATCCGGGGGCCTTGTCGATCAGCTGCGTCGTCTGGTCCACGATGGTCGGTATCAAGGTGGCGAAGAAAGCCGTGACGATGCCCACCAGCACCGCCAGCGCGATGATGATCCCGGCCGGGCGGGGCACCTTGCGTCCCTCCAGCCAGCGCACCACCGGATCCAGCCCCAGCGCTATGAACAGCGCGGCCAGAATCCACAGCAGCAACTGTTCCGTGTTGGTCATGACGTAGTACAGGAACAGGGCCAGCCCGATGCCCACGGCTCCCATGAAACCCACGTAAATGGGATGCTGCGCAGACATCTTCGGCCCGGGAACACCGAACTTGCCCGCTTCGGCTTCGGTCCCGGCGGCCTCCACAGCCAGGGTCTCCGGGGGCATTTCGAACCGGAGCCGTGGCTGGGCACCGGGGATCGGCCTCAGAACCCTGCCCAGCAATGTCCTGAAGAGACCGGGACGCACCACAACGGCGACCCGGACCGGTGCCTCATCGGGCACCGGGGCGTTGAGGTCATTTTCCTGGGACACGGTACGTTTGCTGCTTTCGGGTTGTGGGCCCCGCCGCGCTTGGCCGGGGCGGCCTGGAGGATTGTCTGGCCAAACGATATCAGCCGGCAATGGTGAGCAATGCCTCATTGGCCACGTGGGATATTGCGCCTTGCTCCGGCCGATCCGCCAGCCGGCGGTCGACAGGCGTCCAATCGGCGTTTTCTGCGGGCCCCGTCCGTGCCCCCCGCCAAGGCGGCCGGGCAGGATCTGAAAGAGGGCGAAATGCCCTAAGAATAACAAAACGGTTACCCTTAACAGAGTTAAAGCATTGATTTTCAGCAGATGATGGGTATATTCGTGCGTTCAAAGATAGCAATAGCGCTGGCCGTCGTGGGCCTGCTGCTCCTGGCTCTGGGCATCGGCCAACGGACCGTGTGGCTTCCGCCGGAGACGGTGACGGCCTCGCTGCCGGCCAGCCAGCAGAGCGCTCCCGTAACGGTCATTGATTCCAGCGTCGGCAAGCTGCGCGGTGGTCCGGTGACCGTCAACATCAAGTCCCCCGGCAAGATCGAGCTGGCGCAGGGAAGGTCCGACGACGTCAAAGCCTGGGTTGGGAAGGCGGCGCACCTGACGGTGGACGGGGCCGACGCCGGGTTCAAGTCCCTGACCTCAAAGCACGCCGACGGCGAGGCGAAGGTGCCAAATCCGGCCGGTTCGGACCTGTGGGTGGCGGAGGAGTCCGCTAACGGACAGCTCAGCTACCAGTGGCAGCCGCCGGCGGACGGCGACTGGTCCCTGCTGCTGGCCTCCGACGGCACGGCCCCGGCCCCGACGGATATTACCGTGACGGCTCCCAACGACAACAGCACCCCCACGGCCGTGCCGCTGATGGTGCTTGGTGCCGTTCTGCTGGTCATCGGGATACTGATGCTGATCTTCCGGCCCAGGAGACGCCGCGGTGGTATCAACGGTCCCTCGCGGCGGGCTGCCGTTGCTCCCTCAAAACGTGCAACGCCGCGCGGCGGATCCGGCCGGGCGTTCTACGCGTCGCTGTCCGCGCTTCCCTTCGGCCGCCGGTCCCGGCTGGCCGCCGCTGCCCTGACGGTTGCCCTGGGCGGGCTGGCCGTGCTGGGAACCGTCGCTCCTGCGGCGAACGCTAGCACGTCCCCGGCCCCCGCCCCGGGCCCCAGCTCGGCCCCGGCCTCCACCCCGCCGAGCAGCCCGGCGTCGGGGCCCGCATCGAACCCGGCCTCCGGTCCGCCGTCGTCGTCCGCCCAGGCCGAGCCCGTCCTGCTGGACAGCCAGTTCACCCGCATCCTGGACGCCGTCACCAACACCGTCAGCACGGGCGACGCCGCCAAGGACGCCAAACAGCTCACCAGCCGGGTGGACGGCTCCGCCCTGGAGATCCGCACCGGAAACTACCAAATCCGCTCGCAGGTCGCCAGCTACCCGGAAATCACGCCGGTGGCCAGCAAACTCCTGACCAAGGTGATCAGCACCGACCGGTCCTGGCCGCGCGCCGTCATGGCGGTCACACAAGGGGACAAGAATCCCGTTCCGCAGCTGCTGACCCTGGTCCAGGCCAGCGCCCGGGAGAACTACAAGCTGACCTCGGCCGCACCGTTGCTGCCCGGCCAGACGTTTCCGAATGTGGAGAAGAGCGGCTCGGCAACCGTTGCCGCGGACAGCAAGGATTCCCTGCAGCTCTCCCCGCATGAGGCCCTGGCTGCCCTGGGTGACCGGCTGACCAAGAAGGACAGCCAGTGGAAGGACAAGATCTCGGACAGCCCGTACATTTCCGATGTCTCCTCCTACCAGGATGAAATCGTCAAGGCCAGCCCGGATGGCAGCTTCACCTTTGCGCACGCGCTGGTGGCCAACTCCAGCTATGCCTTCAAGACGGCCGACGGCGGTTCCATCGTGGTCGGCAACCTCGCCTTCACGGTCGACGGAACCCCCAAGACCGCTGGTGCCAAACTCAATGTGGCCGACGATGCGGCGGTGTTCTCCGGGGGCAAGGAGACCTCGACGGGGATGCAGCTGAACTTCGGCGAGCCCGTCGTGCTGTACGTGCCGGCGAAAGGGTCCAAGGACCCGATGACGCTGTTGGCCGCCACCCGCGGGCTGACCGGCGCCAAGTTCAAATGATCCAAATATCCGTCCGCCGGGGTAACGCAGCCGGCGCCGCCGAAGATAGAGTAAAACCATGAGTCAGCCCGGTTCCCGCCCTGTTAATCCCGCCGTTGCCGCGAGCCTTAATCTGCGCGGTGCGGTGGACCTTTCGGTCCTTAAGAACCCGCGCCCGGCGCCCCCGGCGCCCGGCGCAGGCGGGTTGGGCGCCGGCGCCGCCTCGGGCCCGGGGACTGCTTCCCCGCAGGCGGGCCCCCAGGCTGCCGGCTCCCAGGGGGACGACGGCCCGGGAAATTTTGCCGTCGACGTGACGGAGGCGAGCTTTCCGGAGCTGGTCCAGCTCTCCGGCCAGGTGCCGGTGGTCGTCTCGCTCGGTGCACCCTGGTCCGGACAGTCCGCGGAACTGAATGCCGTGCTGGAACGGGTGGTGGCGGGCTATGCCGGCCGGCTGCTGCTGGCCCGGGTGGACGCCGAAGCCAATCCGCAGATTGCGCAGGCCTTCGCGGCGCAGGCCATCCCGACCGTGGTCGCGATGATTAAGGGCCAGCCGGTTCCGCTCTTTGAAGGCGAAATGCCCGAGGACCAGATCCGCCGGTTCTTCGAGGAGTTACTCAAAGTCGCCGCCGGCAACGGCGTGGACGGTACGCTCGGATCCGACGCCGACGCCGACGTCGCTGCCGAACCGGCCGAACGGCCGCTGCCGCCGCTCCATCAGGCGGCCTTTGACGCGATCGAGGCCGGGGATTATGCCGCGGCGGAGACGGCCTACCGGCAGGCACTGCTCGAGCAGCCCGCCGATGCCGAGGCGAAGGCCGGCCTCGCCCAGGTCCAGCTCATGCAACGCACCGGCGATGTCAGCGCCGCGCAGGCCGAAGAGCTCCGCCGCAATGCGGCGGAGCAGCCGGACGACGTCGATGTGCAGCTGTCGGTGGCGGATCTCGACGTGGTCGGCGGCCACGTCGAGGACGCCTTTACGCGGATTGTCGGCTTCATCGCGGGGCACTTCGGTCCCGAGCGCGAGAGTGCGCGGGTCCGGCTGCTGGAGCTGTTCGACGTCGTCGGTATTTCCGATCCCCGGGTGGTCAAGTCCCGCCAGGCGCTGGCCCGGGCGCTCTTCTAACACCTGCCGGCGACATGTGCCGGTGATCCGGACGGATGCCCCGGAATCTTCCACGTCAAGTGTCCGAAGCTGCGTCATGCGCCGGTAGCTCCGGTGGGGCAGCCGGACGGACGTCGTAACCGGTCCGGGGAATGCCCCGCGGGTAGGCGGTGTTGCCCCGGGTGTGACCAACTCTATGCTTTTCACCCCTTTGACGCTGCGATCGCTGGACCTGGCCCACCGTGGCTGGGTCTCGCCGATGTGCCAGTATTCCTGTGACCCGGACGTCGCACCGGGCGTGCCCACGGACTGGCATTTGGTGCATCTTGGCCAATTTGTGGCCGGCGGCGCGGCGCTGATCTTCACCGAGGCCAGCGCCGTCAGTGCACAGGGCCGGATCAGCCCTCGGGACGCCGGAATCTACAACGACGGGCAGGCGGCAGCCTGGCGCCGGATCACGGACTTTGTCCACGCCACGGGCTCGGTTCAGGCCAAGATCGGCCTGCAGCTGGCCCACGCCGGAAGGAAGGCCTCCACCTTCTGGCCGTTCTCCGGCCAGGCCGGCAGCGTACCGGGGGACGACGGCGGCTGGGGGACCGTGGGCCCCACGGCGCAGCCCTTCGACGGTTACGCCGCCCCGCGCGCTATGACGGAAGAGGATATTACCGGCGTCATCTCCGATTTTGGCGACGCCGCGGCCCGTGCCGTTTCGGCCGGGTTCGACACGGTGGAAATCCATGCCGCGCACGGCTACCTGCTGCACCAGTTCCAGAGCCCGCTGGTCAACACCCGCACGGACCGTTGGGGCGGCGACGAAGCCGGACGCAGCAGGCTGACGCTGGAGGTCATCGATGCCGTCCGTGCCCGCATTCCCGCCGGAATGCCCCTGCTGCTGCGGATTTCCGCGACCGACTGGATCCCGGGCGGCGTGGACGGGGACAGCTCCGTTCGGCTGGCCCGGCTGGCCGCCGACCGCGGCGTGGACCTGATCGATGTTTCCAGCGGGGGCGCCGTCGCCGGCGCCACCATCCCGGTCGGCCCCGGCTACCAGACCCGGTTTGCGGAGCAGATCCGGCGCGAAGCCGGAGTGCCGACGGGCGCCCTGGGACTCATTTCGACGGCGGACCAGGCGGAGCATGCGCTGGTCACCGGCCAGGCGGACGGCATCTTCATCGCGCGGGCCGCCCTGCGCGACCCGCACTGGTGGCAGCGGGCCGCCTTTGAGCTGGGCGCGGACCTGCCCTGGGCGCCGCAGTATGAAAGGGCCGCGGCCCGCGGCCGCTACTGACCGGCACCCCGAAACCGGGGCGCCGCCGTCGTGCCCCGGAAACGCCAAAATCATCCCTTAGGATGTCTTGGCCGCCGCGGGACGGCTGCTAGCGTGGCCTCATGACCGCGCCCAATAATTCAACGGATGTGTCCGGGTCCTCGGCCTCCCCGGCAGCATCGGAGGTGCCCGGCCCGCCCGCCGGCTACCCGGCCCTGGCGATCCGGGGACTGGCAAAGCGGTTCGGTGGCAAGATTGCCGTCAACGGGATCAACCTCGACGTCCCGGCCGGCTCGTTCTACGGCCTGGTTGGGCCTAACGGCGCCGGCAAGACCACGACCCTGTCGATGGCCACCGGACTGCTCCGGCCGGACTACGGCGAAGTGTGGGTGCACGGGGTCAGGGTCTGGGAGCACCAGCTGAAGGCAAAGAAGATGATGGGCATCCTGCCCGACGGCGTCCGGCTCTTTGACCGGTTGACCGGCGAGCAGCTGGTCACCTATGCCGGGCTGCTGCGGGGCATGGACCGGGACACCGTGGCTGACCGGGTCAAGGACCTGCTCGCGGCCCTGGACCTGACCAGGGACGCCGGAACCCTGGTGGTGGACTATTCGGCGGGTATGACCAAGAAGATTGCGCTGGCCTCCGCGCTGATCCACGCCCCCCGGCTGCTGGTGCTGGATGAGCCCTTCGAATCGGTGGATCCGATCTCCGCGGCCAATATCCGCGACATTCTTGACGGCTATGTGAAATCCGGCGGAACCGTGATCGTCTCCAGCCATGTGATGGATCTGGTCCAGCGCATGTGCGACCACGTTGCCGTTATTGCCGGGGGCAATGTCCTCGCCGCCGGAACGGTGGACCGGGTGCGCGCCGGAGCGAGCCTGGAAGAGAGGTTCGTCGAGCTGGTGGGCGGGCGCAGCAAAACGGAAGGGCTGGCATGGTTGCGCAGCTCCTGAGGCTCAAGCTGACCCTGCTGCGCAATTCGCTCCGGCGCAGCCCCATGCAGCTGGTGGGCATCGTGATCGGCGCCCTGTATGGTCTGGGCGCGCTCACGGTGGCCATCGTCGGCCTGATCCTGCTTGGCGCCGCCGACGTCCAGCTCGCCAAGACCGTGGTCGTGCTGGCAGGCTCCGCCGTCGTGCTGGGCTGGCTGGTCATCCCGGTGCTGGCCTCCGGCGTGGACATGACTCTGGACCCGGCCCGTTTTGTGACCTTCGCCATTCCGATGAGGCAGCTGCTGGCCGGCCTGGCGTTGTCCGGATTCCTGGGGGTCCCGGGGGCGATCACCTTGCTGGCCTCGCTGGGAACGATGGGCACCTGGTGGAGGCATCCGCTGTCCATGGTGGCGGCCCTTGTCTGTTCCGTGCTGGCCGTGCTCACCTGCATTGTGGCCTCCCGGGCCATGACCTCGGCCAGCATCAACCTGGCCGCCTCGCGGCGCTTCAAGGATGTCAGCGGGCTGATCCTGATCGTGCCGCTGGTGCTGCTCGGTCCGATCATCGCCGCCGTGACCCAGGGCATCCGGAATTTCGGCGAATTCCTCCCGTCGCTGGCCCAGACCATGTCCTGGACTCCTCTCGGCGCCCCGTGGTCCGTTCCGGCGGACCTCGCCGCCGGCGACTTCGGGCAGGCCGGAGTGAAGTTCCTGATCACCCTGGCCACCCTGGCGGGGTTGGTCTGGCTGTGGACAATCAGCCTGGCCAAGGCGCTCGTGACGCCGGCGCACAGCGGTGGCACCAGCCGCGGCGGCGGCCGGCTGGGGTTCTTTAAATTCTTCCCCGGCACCCCCACGGGCGCCATCGCGGCGCGCGCCCTGACGTACTGGTTACGGGACCCGCGCTACACCCTCGGCCTGGTCATCGCGCCCGTCATCCCGCTGGTGTTCATGGTCAGCAGCCTCAAGACCGGTTCCCTGGTGATGCTCGACTTCGCCGGGACCATCGCGGTGTTCCTGCTCGTATGGTCCATTTCCTCCGATATTTCCTATGACAACACCGCATTTGCGCTGCACGTCGCCAGCGGAGTGGACGGCGTGGCGGACCGTGCGGGCCGCGCGCTGGCCTGCGCCGTGCTGGCGGTGCCGCTGGGACTGGTTTACACGGTTGCCGGTACCGCAGTGAACAACGCGTGGGCGTATCTGCCCGGCTTCCTGGGACTGACCCTGGGCCTGGTCATGAGCGGTCTGGGCCTGGCCAGCGTCTTCTCGGCCCAATTCACCTTCAACGTCGCCGCGCCCGGGGAGAGCCCCTTCAAATCCCGCCCGGGCAACAACCTTTCCACGGTGCTGATCCAGCTCGCCGGTTTCGCGGGACTCGGCGCCCTGGTGCTGCCGGAGCTCATCCTGGTGCTGCTGGCGCTGGCGACCCGGCAGGTCGTGCTTTCATGGATCGCGCTGCCGGTGGGGCTGCTGCTCGGTGCGCTCCTGCTGGTCCTGGGGATCCGCTGGGGAGGCCGCTTGTACAACCGGCGTGCTCCCGAGCTGCTGCTGGCGCTGACCAAGGACGCCTGACCGCCGAACGTCATCCGCTCGGCCGCCGCACCCCTAAGATCGGTAATGCCCGCAAATCAGCGACCTGCCGGGCCAGGTCCGTGGAAAGGTCGTGGTCCATGGAGGTTGTCATCCTCCCCAGCAGCAAAGAGATCGGCGCTCTGGCCGCCGATGCCATCGAGGCGCTGGTCCGGCGCAAGCCCAACGCCGTGATCGGGCTGGCGACGGGTTCCTCGCCCCTGCCGGTCTACGACGAGCTGGCCCGGCGGCACTTGGAGCAGGGGCTGAGCTTCTCCGGGGCGCACGGCTTCGCACTGGACGAATATGTCGGCCTGCCTGCGGGGCACCACGAATCCTACCGGGAGGTGATCCGGCGCGAGTTCACCGACCGGGTGGACATCCGGCCGGAGAACGTGCACGGACCGGACGGCGCGGCGGCGGACCTTCCGGCCGCCTGCGAGGCCTATGAGGAGGCCATCAGGGCGCTCGGCGGGGTCGACCTGCAGATCCTTGGCGTGGGTACGGACGGCCACATTGGCTTCAATGAGCCGGGCTCCTCGCTGGCGTCGCGAACCCGGATCAAGACGCTGATCGAGCAGACCCGGCAGGACAACGCCCGCTTCTTCGAGGGCATCGAGGATGTTCCGCACCACGTCGTGACCCAGGGGCTGGGCACGATCATGGACGCCCGGCACGTGGTGCTGGTGGCCACGGGGGCGCAGAAGGCGCAGGCCGTGCGGGACTTTGTGGAAGGCCCGGTCGCCGCCATCTGCGCGGCCTCGGTGCTGCAGCTGCACCCGCACGCGACCATCCTTCTCGACGAGGCCGCGGCGTCCGCGCTGAAGCTGGCGGACTACTACCGCTACAGCTATGACAACAAGCCCGAGTGGCAGGGAATCTAGCCCGTTCCGACCCGTTCAGAGGACACTTGGCGCCGATGTTTTTCGAAAACATGGGCGCCAAGTGTCCGCTCAACCGCAGGCGAAGGACGACGGCGGCGGAGGCCTTGGGTGCCGGCGTGGCCATCCGCCGCCCGTAGCGCCGCAGGCTTTGCCGGTGCCGGCCGGTAGGATGGAGGCCATGAGTATGCCAGCAGACCCGTTTGAAAATGACCCGATGCGGACCCCTCAGGGGCCTGGTACCTCTACTGCCACCATCGAGCGTGAAGAGCTCCGCGAAGAGGTGGAGCCGGGGGACCGGGAACGCTTCGCGCACTACGTGCGCAAGGAAAGGATCATGGAGTCGGCGCTGTCCGGGGAGCCCGTGATCGCCCTCTGCGGAAAGGTCTGGATCCCGGGCCGCGACCCGCAGAAGTTCCCCGTCTGCCCGGAATGCAAGGCCATCTATGACGGCCTGCGTCCCGGTAAGGACAAGCCCGGTTCCGACAAATAGGTGGCGCTGCCACTAAGCTGCCCGGCCCTGATGTTCCGGGCCGATGTGCCGCGCCGGCTTTCCACGGCCGTATGTACGACGATTCCACCAACCTTCGGGGGGCAGCAGTAAATGACGGACACCCTGTTCGGCGGTCCGGCGCTGCCTCCTGCCTACCCGGAACGGGCCGCCTGGGGAACCGCGCCCAAGCTGCGGGCCTGGCAGGCCCAGGCGATGGAAAGGTATTTCGAGACCAGCCCGCAGGACTTCCTGGCCGTGGCCACTCCCGGGGCCGGTAAGACGACGTTCGCGCTGCGCATTGCCACCGAACTCATTGAGCGCGGGGTGGTCAACCGTGTCACCATCGTGACGCCAACGGACCACCTGAAGCGGCAGTGGGCCGATGCGGCGGCGCGGGTCGGGATCGCGATCGATCCGAACTTCAGGAACGCGGACGGCAAGCACGGCCGCGGGTTCATGGGGGTGGCGGTCACCTACGCGCAGGTGGCGAGCAAACCGATGCTGCACCGGGCCAAGTCCGAGGCCGCCCGCACGCTGGTGATCCTGGATGAGATCCACCACGGCGGCGATGCACTGTCCTGGGGTGATGGTATCCGGGAGGCTTTTGAACCGGCCATCCGCCGGCTGTCCCTGACGGGCACGCCGTTCCGCTCCGACACGGCTGCCATTCCGTTCGTGGATTACGCCGAGGACCGGGAGGGGATCCGCCGCTCGCGGGCCGACTACACGTACGGGTACGGTGAGGCGCTGAAGGACCATGTGGTCCGGCCGGTCATTTTCATGGCCTATTCCGGCCAGATGCGCTGGCGCACCAGCGCCGGCGAGGAAATGGCCGCGACCCTGGGTGCGGCGGTGACGAAGGACATTACCTCGCAGGCCTGGCGCACGGCGCTGAACCCGATGGGTGAATGGATCCCCGCCGTGCTGGCCGCGGCGGACAAGCGGCTCACCGAGGTGCGCCGTTCCGTCCCCGATGCCGGCGGCATGGTCATCGCCACCGACCATGACGACGCCCGCGCCTACGCCGGAGAGCTGAAAAAAATCACCGGCCAATCGCCCACGGTGATCCTTTCCGACGATGCCAAGGCCTCCAGCAAGATTGAAGGTTTCTCGGCCGGGGACAAGCGCTGGATGGTCGCCGTGCGGATGGTCTCCGAAGGGGTGGACGTCCCCCGCCTGGCCGTAGGGGTGTATGCCACCTCAACGGCCACGCCGCTGTTCTTCGCCCAGGCCGTGGGCCGCTTCGTGCGTGCCCGGCGCCGTGGCGAGACGGCCTCGGTCTTCCTGCCGTCGGTGCCGAACCTGATGGCGCTGGCCAACCAGCTCGAGCTGGAGCGGGACCACGCCCTGGACCGGCCGGAGGCCGAGCCGGACGGCTTCGCCACCGAAGACGCCGAGATGCTTGAGGCGAACCGGGAGGAAAAGGGCTCGGACACGCTGGAGAAGTTCAAATTCGAGGCGTTGGAGTCCCAGGCGTCCTTTGACCGGGTGCTGTTTGACGGCGGTGAATTCGGTACCGGCGGCGAGATGGGCAGCGAGGACGAGCTGGACTTCCTGGGCATTCCCGGTCTGCTGGACGCGGACCAGGTGAGCGTGCTGCTCAAGCAGCGCCAGACTGAGCAGCAGAACCGGCGGCGCCGGACGACGGCGGCCAGCGGGGCGCCCGCCGAGGCCACCCCGGCCGTCGTCGACCACCGGATGCTGACCGACCTGCGCAACGAGCTGGCCAAAAACGTCTCCGCCTGGTCCGCCCGCGCCGGCATGCCGCACGGCATGGTGCACAGTGAACTGCGCCGGATCTGCGGCGGTCCGGCTGTGGCGCAGGCCAATGAGGAGCAGCTCCAGCAGCGGCTGAAGAAGCTGCAGGGCTGGTTCATCGGCCGCAAGTAGCCCCTTTGCCGGCCGCGGTGGCCGTTTGCCGGCCGCGTCCCAATCCGGCCGCGGGTGGCGGGAGCGGCCTACGGCAGCAGCTCGACCCCGGCTTCCAGCATTTCGTCGATGGCGTCGGCGGTGCTGGACGCGCTGACCCCGGCGGTCAGTCCGGTGATCACCATGGTCGCGTAGCCGGCCTGGACCGCGTCCAGCGCGGTCGCGCGGACGCAATGATCGGCGGCTAGGCCGACGATGATCACCTCGTCAACGTCCCGCTCGCGGAGCCACTCATCGAGCGAAACCACAGGTCCGGAATCGGCGGCATCAGTGGTGGCCGCGTCACCAGCTTCGGCGACCGAGGCAGCATCGGCCGGTGCGGCGGCCGGGCTGCGTACCCCGGGCCGAACCTCCTCCTCCGGAGCCAGCGCGCCCTCAAAGCCGGAATACCCGTCGTCGTACTGGCCCTTTCGGAAGTAGGCGTCGATCCCCTCGGTGTCCAGCTCCGGATGCAGGGCCGCGCCGCGGGTGCCGGCCACGCAGTGCACCGGCCAGCTGTCCACATAGTTCGGGGTCTGGGAGAAATGCGGCCCCGGATCGATGTGCCAGTCCTGGGTGGCCACCACGTAGTCAAAGTCGGTGGAGGCATCCACCGTCTCGCTGATGGCGGCGGCCAGCACGGCTCCGCCCTCCACCGGCAGAGCTCCGCCCTCGCAGAAATCGTTCTGGACGTCCACAATTATCAGCGCCCGTGCCATGGTGCCTCCTCAAGGCTTTCCTCGAATACCGTCGGGATCACCGGCTCGCCGCGCTGCAGCCGCCGTACCGTGCCGGGAAGCTCGGCGAAGGATTCCTGGTGCCGGCGGACCGCGCGCAGGACGCCCTCGCCGCCGGTCCAGCCGGGCGCCAGCACGCCGTCGGCCATGAACTCCTGCATCAGCGGACGGTCGTCGCCGTCGTCGCGGGGCCGGTGCCCGATGCCGATGACCTCCGCGGTGGCGATGCCGTCCGGGTTCCGCCGCCGCAGCGCGTATTTGCGCCCGCCCACGGAGACCTTGTTCTTGGCGGTCTTCGCCACCGAAGTGAATTCGCCCTGCTCGTTTTCGCGGCCGACCAGTTTGTAGACCATGCTGGCCGTCGGCGCGCCGGACCCGGTCACCAGCGAGGTGCCCACGCCGTAGGCATCCACCGGCGCGGCGGCCAGCGCCGCGATGGCATGTTCGTCCAGGTCGGAGGTCACCGTGATCCGGGTGTGCACATTGCCCAGCGAATCCAGCAGGTCACGCACCTCCTGCGCCTGCGCCAGCAGATCGCCGGAATCCAGCCGGACCGCGCCGAGTTCCGGCCCGGCAAGTTCGACGGCGGTCCGCACGGCCGTGACGACGTCGTAGGTGTCCACCAGCAGCGTGGTGTCGTTGCCCAGCGAGCCAAGCTGGGCGGCAAAAGCCTCGCGCTCCGAGTCGTGCAGCAGCGTGAAGGAGTGTGCGGCGGTGCCCACGGTCCGCACGCCGTAGCGGCGCCCGCATTCCAGGTTGGAGGTGCTGGCGAATCCGCCGATGACCGCGGCCCGGGCGGCGGCGACGGCGGATTCCTCGTGGGTGCGGCGGGAGCCCATTTCTATGCACGGACGGCCGGCGGCGGCGCCCACCATCCGGGACGCGGCGGAGGCGATGGCACTGTCGTGGTTCAGCACCGACAGGACGTAGGTTTCCAGGATGCAGGCCTCGGCGAAGCTGGATTCCACGATCAGGATCGGCGAGTTGGGGAAGTAGGCCTCACCCTCCGCATAGCCGTAGATGCTCCCGCTGAATTTGAAGTCCGCCAACCAGCCCAGCGTCTGCTCGTTGACCACACTGTTGCGGCGCAGGAAGTCCAGTTCCTGGTCCCCGAAGCGGAACTGCTCAATACCTTCCAGCAGCCGTCCGGTCCCGGCCACAATGCCGTAGCGGCGCCCGTCCGGCAGCCGGCGGGCGAAGGCCTCGAAGACGCTGCGGCGGTGTGCGGCGCCGGAATGCAGCGCGGCCTGGAGCATGGTCAGCTCGTAGTGGTCCGTGAACAGGGACGTTCTGGGGCGGTCCTGGCCGCTCGAGGTAGTCACGAAAATCACTCTAATGCGGCCGCACTAGAATGGACACATGACCGTCAGCACAGCGCCCGATGTGGCCCGGGAATCCCGAACCCACGAGCGCAGCTCCCCGGACATCCCGTGGGTCCTGATCATCTGGAACGATCCGGTGAACCTGATGAGCTACGTCAGCTACGTTTTCGAGAGCTACTTCGGCTACTCCGAGGCGAAGGCCCAGCAGCTGATGATGCAGGTGCACACCGAGGGAAGATCCGCCGTCGCGCATGGCAGCAAGGAAAAAATGGAAGCGGACGCCGCCGCCATGCACGGCTTTGGACTGTGGGCGACGGTGCAAAAAGATGACGCCAACGGTAAGGGTTAATCAGGGTGGCTAGAGCCTTCAAGTACGGACGCAAGGGGATCACCGGCCAGCTCGAGGAGACGGAACGGGCGCTGCTGCGGAACCTCTTTGCGGACATCATCGAGCTGCTCGAGCCGGAGACCCCCGCGCACGCGGATCCGCTGGCCGCCCTGATCGGGGTGGATATGGATGTCACCGTGCCACAGGATCCGGCACTGAAGCGCCTGCTTCCGGACGTGGTTAAGGACGACGACGACGCCGCGCTGGAATTCCGGCAGCTCACCGAACGCTCGCTGCGGGAAAGCAAGATCGGCGCCCTGCGGGCGGCCTCCCTGGACCTGGAATCGGACAAGCTGGTGCTCTCCGCGGAGCGGGCCCAGCACTGGGCCAAGGCGCTCAACGACGTCCGGCTGGTACTGGCCGAGCGGCTGAAGATCCGCGATGAGCAGGACGCCGAGCGGGTGCATGAGATGCAGGACTGGTCGCAGGCCGAGGATGTGGACAGCTACCTGAGCCTGGTCTACAACTTTGTCTCCTGGCTTCAGGAGGGACTGGTCCAGGCCATGCTGCAGGGGGTCCGTGAAGCTGGCTGAAACCGCGGCCGCCGTGCCCGGCGCCCAGTATGACCAAACGCACTGTGACCAAACAGACGCCGGCAAAAGTTCTTGCCCGGCACCCGGACGCTCTATCCTGAGACGATCATGAGCTCAGTATCCGTTCCCGCTCCGGCGCGCGCTCCGGGCGCCATGGCCGAGCGGGCCATCGGCATCTTCGATTCCGGCGTCGGCGGCCTCACCGTTGCCCGTGCCGTCATCGACCAGCTCCCCAATGAGTCCATTCTGTACGTCGGGGACACCGCCAATGGTCCCTATGGGCCGCTGCCCATCGCCGAGGTGCGGGCCAATGCCCTGGGGGTGATGGATGAGCTGGTGGATTCCGGCGTCAAGCTCCTGGTTATTGCCTGCAACACCGCCTCCTCCGCCGTGCTGCGCGACGCCCGGGAGCGCTACACCGCCCGCTACGGCATTCCGGTGATCGAGGTGATCCAGCCCGCCGTCCGGCGCGCCGTGGCCGCCACCCGCACCGGCCGGGTGGGCGTGATCGGCACCTCCGCCACCGTGGGGTCACGGGCCTACGAGGACACCTTTGCCGCCGCCCCGGACCTGACGATCACCTCCGTGGCCTGCCCGGAGTTTGTGCGCTTCGTCGAATCCGGCATCACCGCCGGAGAGGATCTGCTCTGCACCGCCCAGGAATACCTGGCACCGCTGAAGGAAGCCGGCGTGGACACGCTGGTGCTCGGCTGCACGCACTACCCGCTGCTCACCGGTGTGATTTCCCTTGTGATGGGCGACGGCGTCACACTGGTTTCCAGCGCGGAGGAAACGGCGAAGGACGTCTACCGGGCGCTCGTGGGCCACGACCTGGAACGCACCGGCACCGCCGCCCCCAAGCACAACTTCGTCGCCACCGGTGATTCCGCCCAGTTCGGTGTGCTGGCGCGCCGCTTCCTGGGCCCGGAGGTCATCAGCGTGGAACAGGTTGACCACGTGGCGGCGCACTACCCCACCGGTTCGATGGCCAGGATCACGCCCGCGATGATCGCCGCCGCGAGCGCCACGTCCCGGCCGCGGGTCTCCAATTTTGTCCTGCAGGAAGCGGCGCAGGGGGATCCGGCATGACCGGCGAGCGAGGGCCCGCGGGCGAGACCGGCAGGAACGGGCACCCGGCATGAAACTGACCATCGTCGGCTGCAGCGGTTCCTTTCCCGGTCCGGCGTCCCCGGCGTCCTGCTATCTGATCACCGCGCACGATGGGGTCCGGCCCTGGCGCATCCTGCTGGACCTGGGCAGCGGTGCCCTGGGTGCTGTGCAGAAGTACATGGACCTGCAGGACATCGACGCAATCTTCCTGACCCATCTGCACCCCGACCATTGCATGGACCTCTGCGGCCTGCACGTGGCCGTGCGCTGGGATCCCAATGGCTGGGGCGCTGGCCGGATCCCCGTCTGGGGACCCGCCGCTACGGCGGACCGGCTCGCCACCGCCTACGGCCTTGAACTGGACCCCGGCATGCGGGAGGAATTCGACTTCCACCTCTGGACCGACGGCGAAACGGTGGAGCTGGGTCCCTTCCGGATCACCCCGCACGCCGCCAACCACCCCGTGGAGGAGGCCTACGCCCTGCGCGTCGAGGCCACCGAATACGACGGGACCGGCGTCGACCGGGTCAGCACCCTGGCCTATTCCGGGGACACCGACTCCTGTCCTGGGCTGGAGGAGGCGGCGCAGAACGCCCACCTCTTCCTGTGCGAAGCGGCCTTTGAAGAAGGCAGGGATGACGCCATCCGTGGCGTCCACCTGACCGGCAAGCGCGCCGCCCAAGCGGCGGCGAAAGCCAATGCCCGCCGGCTGCTGCTCACCCACCTCCCGGTCTGGACCGATGCGAACCGCGTCGTGGCGGAGGCTCTGCCGGAGTATTCCGGAGACGTCGCCGTCGCCGTCGCCGGCGTCCACTACCACGTCTGACCCGCACGCCAAGGGGCAGGGTACGTCGCACAAGAGCCCGGCCGCTGGCTAAGCTGGAACCATGACGACTAGCGAACTACCGGCACCCTCGAGCACCATCGGCATCATCCGTGCGGACGGCCGCGTCCCCGACCAGCTCCGCGACATCAGCATCACCCGGGGCTGGTCCAAGCAGGCCGAGGGATCGGCGCTGATCGAATTCGGCAACACCCGGGTTCTGTGCACGGCTTCGCTGACCGCCGGAGTCCCGCGCTGGCTCAGGGGCGAGGGCCGCGGCTGGGTAACCGCCGAATATGCCATGTTGCCGCGGGCCACGAACACCCGCTCGGACCGGGAATCCGTCAAGGGCAAGATCGGCGGCCGGACGCACGAAATATCCCGGCTGATCGGCCGCTCGCTGCGGTCCATAATCGATACCAAGGCATTGGGGGAGAACACCATCGTGCTGGACTGCGACGTGCTGCAGGCCGACGGCGGTACCCGCACCGCGGCCATCACCGGTGCCTATGTGGCACTTGCGGACGCGGTCCGGTACGCCCGGGAGAACAAGATGATGGCCAAAAACGCGCAGCCGTTGCTCGATACCGTGGCTGCGGTGTCCGTGGGCATCATCGACGGGGTGCCAATGCTGGATCTTCCCTATGTGGAGGACGTGCGGGCCGAGACGGACATGAACGTCGTTGTCACCGGATCCGGCAAGTTCGTTGAGGTTCAGGGGACCGCCGAGGGGGCACCGTTTGACCGGGATGAACTCAATGCCCTGCTGGACCTGGCCCTGCTGGGCACCGCGCAGCTGGCCCAGATCCAGCGCGACACCCTGGGGCTCTGAGGATGGACCCGAAACCGCGGCTGGTGCTGGCCACGCACAATCAGGGCAAACTGCGGGAACTGCGCGAGCTACTTCGCGGCCAGATCCCCGGTCTGGACGTCGACCACCAGGTGGTCGATGCCGCTGCCGTTGGCGCCCCTGACGTGGCGGAGACCGGGGTGACCTTTACGGAAAATTCCCTGCTCAAGGCCCGGTCAGTGGCGGAGGCGACAGGGTTGGTGGCCGTTGCCGACGATTCCGGGCTGGCCGTTGATGTGCTCGGCGGCGCGCCCGGCATTTTCTCCGCCCGATGGGCCGGCCGGCACGGTGACGACCAGGCCAACCTGGAGCTGCTGCTGGCCCAGCTGGCGGACATCGATGAGATGCACCGCGGCGCGCAATTTGTCTGCGCCGCCGCTCTGGCCGTTCCCTCCGCCGCCGGAAGCACCGCCGTCGAGCACGTTGAAACCGGGGAACTGCCCGGCGTTCTGCTGCGCGAAGCGCGCGGAACGGGCGGCTTCGGCTACGATCCAATCCTGAGCCCGGATGGACTTTGTGTCAGCTGCGCCGAGCTGGCACCCGAGGAAAAGAACGCCATCAGCCACCGGGGCCAGGCCTTCCGGAAACTGCTGCCGCACATCGTCGCCGCCCTGGAGGGCCGGCCGTAGTTCGGCGCTGCAGCCCGGCTGGGCCTTTTAGTTCTCCGCGACGCCCTTGGCCCTGCGCCTGGCCAGATAGCCCTTGGTGAATTCGACGATGATCGGGATCACCGAGACCAGCACAATGGCGATGAAGATGATGTCCAGGTTGCTCTGGACCCACGGCACCCGGTCGCCGAGGATGAAACCGAGCAGCGTCACGCCGCCGGCCCAGAGTGCCGCGCCGATGGCATTGTAGAGCACGAAGTGGCGGCGGCTCATGCGGGCCACGCCCACGATCACCGGCACGAAGGTCCGCACGATCGGCACGAAGCGGGCCAGGATCAGCGCCTGGCCGCCGTGCTTTTCAAAGAAGGCGTGTGCCTGCCCGACGTATTCGCGTTTGAACATGCGCGAGTCCGGCTTGTTGAAGATGGCCGGGCCCACCTTGGACCCGATCAGATAGCCGGACTGGTTCCCCGCAAAGGCGCAGGCGATCAGCAGGAGCATCAGCAACCAGATGTTGAACTGGATGGTTCCCGTGGCAACCAGCAGCCCGGCGGTGAACAACAGCGAATCGCCGGGCAGGAAGAATCCGATCAACAGCCCGGTCTCGGCGAAGATGATGGCGCAGGCCACCAGTACCACCCACGGTCCCAGGGCCGGGTTGCTCAGGATGACCTGGGGGTCCAGCCAGGAGGGCAACAGCCCGGTGTGCGCGGCGCCCCCGCCCAGCATTGCCGGCGTGGAAAGGTTACTGATGGCAGAAGAAATCACTGTTAAAGCCTACGGCACCGGTCCGCCCGGTGGCCTCCACCCCTGGGATGAACAGCTATGAGCGGTCCCGACCGGGGCCTGAGCGCCCCGGAGCCTCCGGCTGCTCCCGGCAAAGACACAGCCGGCTCACAGTTTTCCCTGTGTTCTCCGACAGCCAGCAGTGAAATATTCGGACTATGACCAGCCAACCAGTCCGAGCTGCCGGCGCGACGCCCACCGGGCAGCCGCGCCGGCACCCGCAGCCGCGTGTGCTGCCGGATCCGGCGCTCCAGCACAGGAGCAGAATGCGGCGCGTGGACGGTCTGCAGATCGCCAGCTGGATATCCGTGGCCATTGTCATCGCGTTGTTCCTGGCAGACGACGTTATGGGCGGCTTCAGCTCGGTCGGCGAGTCGATGACATCGCTGGGGATCCTGACGGGCCTGGTCGGAACCGATCTGCTGCTGATCATGCTGCTGCTCGCCGCACGCCTGCCGCTGGTTGACCGGACCTTCGGGCACGACCGCGCGGTGGCGTTCCACCGGAGGTTGGGCAAACCGGTGCTGTATCTGCTGCTGGCCCACACGGTGCTGCTGATTCTTGGCTACGGCGCGACGGAGGGCATCAACCCGGTAGCCGAAACCGCGTCGCTGTGGGCAACGGTGGCGGACATGCCCCTGGCCTTCATCGGACTGGGACTGCTGATCGCCGTGGTCGTCAGCTCGGTGGTGAGCGTGCAGCGGAAGTTTCCCTACGAGGTGTGGTTCGCCATCCACCTGCTGGCCTACATCGCAGTGCTGGCATCCCTGCCGCACCAGTTCAGTGCCGGAGCCATCTTCGCGGACGGCACCTGGCAGCGCTACTACTGGCTGGGACTGTACCTGCTCGTCGCGTGTTCCATTCTGGTCTTCCGCATCGTCCTTCCGCTGATCCGCACCAACCGGCACCGGCTGGTGGTTTCCGAGGTCCGCGCCGCCGGACCGGGCGCCATCACGGTCCGGATGACCGGCGGCCAGCTGGACGGGCTGGCCGTGCAGGTCGGACAGTTCTTTCTCTGGCGCTTTCTGGCCAGGGGACTCTGGTGGCATGCCCACCCCTTCTCGCTTTCTGCCGCCCCCACCCCCTCCGGACTGGAGATAACCGTCAGGGGACTGGGCGCCGGAACCGACAGACTCCTCTCCGTGCACCCCGGCACCCGGGTGGCCATCGAGGGGCCGTACGGCATTTTCAGCCAGGCATCCCGGACCAGCGACCGGCTGGTCCTGATCGGGGCCGGAATCGGAATAGCGCCCATCAGATCGCTGCTGGAGGAAGCCGACTTCGAACCGGGCAACGCCGTCGTCATTCTCCGCGCCGGCAGCGAGGCCGAGCTGTACCTGAGCCGTGAGATGCACCAGCTGTGCCGGCGGCGGGGCGCGTACCTTTACCTCGAAACCGGGCCCCGGGCACGGGACCGCGAGCACTGGCTGCCGGAGTCCTCCGCACGGCGCGGATATGGCCTGGCCGACTACGCGCCCAGCATCGCGGGCGCGGACGTCTTTATCTGCGGCCCGCAGGCATGGAGCGACCTGGTCATAGCGGATGCCAGAGCCGCGGGAGTCCGGGCCGAAGCCATTCACTATGAAAGGTTCAGCTGGTGAGGGCGCGCGCAGTCATCATGGCCACCGCCGCCTCCGCGGGGATCATCCTGCTGGGCTGGCAGACCGGCACGGGCAAGGAGGGTGCACAGGCGCTGGCCATCACGAAATCCGCCGGCCAGACGGGCGCCACCTCCGGATCTGGCAGCGGTTCCCCGGGCCCGGACGCGGGCAGCGGCGGGTCAGCGGCAGACTCCGGTTCCCCTGCCACCTCCTCCGGCGCGGCGTCCTCCGCGAACGCCGCTATCAGCGGAACATTCAAGGGCACGAGCATCGGCACACGCTTTGGCTCCGTCCAGGTGCAGGTGACCATTACCAAAGGGGCCATCACGGATGTGTCGGCCCTGCAGCTGACGGACCGCGACAATCGTTCCGTCTCCATCAGCAATCGTGCGGCACCCGTTTTGCGTTCGGAAGTGCTCTCCGCCCAATCCGCAAACGTCCAGACGATCGGCGGCGCAACCTACACGAGCGAAGGCTATCTGTCGTCGCTGCAGGCGGCGCTCGACGGCGCGAAGTTCCAGACCCGGGCGGGCGGCTGAGCGATGAGGAGGGATGGTGGACGCACCCCGGCGTCCGGAGGAGGGCGCGCGGTATGAGCGGCGGGACAGGATTCGTGCTCCGAACGATGGGAACGGTGGTCAGCGTTACCCTGGCCGCGGATGACCCGGACGAACGTGCGGCGCGCGGCGTGGAACACATCTTCACCGGGGCGGACCGGAGGTTCAGCCTGTACAGGTCCGACTCCGAGTTGAGCAGGATAGCCGCCGGCGAGATCACTCTCGCCGGCTACAGCTCCGCCATGAAACAGCTGTACAGCCTGGCGATGGATTGGCGGACCGCCACCGATGGCGCCTTCACACCGCACCGGCCCGACGGCGTCCTGGACCTTTCCGGCGTCGTCAAGGCCTGGGCTGCGGCCGCGGCCGGGGTGTGGCTGAAATCGTTGGGGCAGCTGAATTGGTGCCTGAATGCCGGCGGGGATGTGCTCTGCTCCGGCCGGGCCCCCGAGGCAGCGCCGTGGAGCGTTGGGATAGTTGATCCGTTGGACCGGAGCTCCCTGCTCGGGAGCATCGAGGCGTCAGCCCAGCGGCCTGCTGTAGCCACCTCCGGCAACGCCGAGCGCGGCGAACACATCTGGCGCTCGCCGGCGGCGTCCAGGGACTTCGTCCAAGTCACGGTGCGCGCCCCGGACATGATCACCGCCGATGTGCTGGCGACCGCCATCATGTCCGGCGGCAGCCCTGCCCTTGACCATGCCAGCGCCGGCTGGCCGGTCGACATCCTCGCCGTCCGTCCGGACGGCACCCTGCTGGCCACCCCGGGCTTCACCGCAACCTGAGGCTGAGGAGGCTAGCCGAGCAGCTGGTCCGCATAGCACCATCGCCAGGATTCGCCCGGCTCGGCGCTGCGCACCACGGGGTGCCCGGTGCTGCGGAAGTGGGCCGTCGCGTGCAGACCGGGGGACGAATCGCAGCAGCCCACCTTGCCGCAGTCCAGGCACATCCGCAGGTGGACCGGCGTCGTTCCCTCAAGGACGCAGTCCTCGCAGATCAGCTCATCCGGCAGCGGCAGCGGCAGGTCGGCGGCGGACTGCAAATGGTCGCAGCCACCGCCCGTTCCTGCGAGATCCTCGGGGGCCGGCTGGCCTTCCAACGCCGTCGAACCCTCCAGCGCTGCATCCAGCATCGACTCCTCGACATCAAGTTGTTCCAGCACTTCACTGAGGACCTCATGGGCGTATTCGCCGGAGCGGCGCAGCTGCAGCACTTTGTCCCGCTCGGCCGCAAGCATGCTCAGCCTCAGCCGGGCATAGCGCTGACTGGGTGTCTGTTCCTCGGACTCCGGCCGCCCCAGCCGTTCCCAGGCGGCCAGGCCGCGCTCCTGGGTTCGCCGTTTGAGCATGGCGAGGACCTCCGGGGGGTCACTGTCCGACCTGACCTCCTGCAGCCGTTCGATGCCCGCCGTCGTCGCCAGTTGCATCAGTGAGGCCTGGTTCAGGGCGTCCTCGTGCAGATCGGGTCCGCGCAGGCCCAGCAGCCGGACCAGCGACGGGAGTGTGAAGCCCTGCAGGACCAGCGTTCCGGCCACCACCACCAGCGCGGCCAGCACGAGGACCGGGCGGTGCGGCAGGCTCTGCGGCAGCACCAGGGCGGCGGCCAGGGTCACCACGCCGCGCATGCCGGCCCAGGAAATGACCGCCGGATATCTCCACGGCGGGGCCGGATCATCGCGCCGGACGGCGGGGATCAGGCGGGGAAGGTAGGTGGCGGGATAGACCCAGACCGGCCGCAGCACCAGCACCGCCAGCAGAAGCAAGCCGCAGCCCGACCAGATCCGCACCGGCCCCAGGGAATCGTCCCGCACCGCGTCAATGATTGTCCGCACCTGCAGCCCGATCAGCAGGAACACGGCGTTCTCGAGGAGGAACTGCACGGTGTTCCAGTTGCTGCGCTGGCTCAGCCGGGCGGCGCCCCCGGGCATGGTGGGCGCCTTTGCGCCCATCAGGAGCCCGGCGACGACGACGGCGAGTACCCCGGATCCGTGGATCGCCTCCGCCGGCAGGTAGGCGGTCAGGGGAGCGACCAGGGACATCGAGGTGTTGATGGCAACGTGGCGGATCCGGCGCCGGATCTGGACCATCACAAAGGCGGCCACCATCCCGACAACCACGCCGCCGACGGCCGCCAGTAGGAAGTTTCCCGCAATCTGCGCGGCGGAGACGGTGCCCGCGATAGCCAAAATCGCGGCGCGCAGGCAGACCAGGGCGGCGGCGTCATTAACCAGCGATTCGCCCTCCAGGATGGTGACGATACGCCGCGGCATGCCCACCCGGCGGGCAATCGCGGTGGCGGCCACGGCGTCCGGCGGAGCGATGACGGCGCCGAGGGCAATGGCGCCGGCCAGCGGCACCTCCGGAAACAGCCACCAGGCAACGAGTCCGGTGGTGAGCGTCGCAAAAATGACGTAGCCGACGGAGAGCAGGCCTATCGCCCGGCGGTTGGAGCGGAAATCGATCAGTGAGGTCCGCAGCGCGGCGGCGTAGAGGAGCGGTGGGAGCAGCCCGACCAGCACCAGCTCCGGCGTCAGCTCTATCCGCGGTACGAACGGCAGGAAAGAGGCCACGACGCCGACCAGGACCAGCAGCAGCGGCACGGGGACACCGGTTTTCTTGCCCAGGGCGCTGCAGGCACAGATCACGGCGACCAGGGCCAGCAGCCCTAAAGCGACTTCCATGGACCCATTCTGTCAGCCGGTCATGTCGGCCGCGTAAAGAAATAAGACAAGAATCCGGGAGCAGCCGGGCATGGGA
>JALYYI010000296.1 GCA_030946705.1 Actinomycetota bacterium
ATAGAGGGCTGTATCGAGCACCAACCGCTCACTTGATTGCGGCTACAACCACTTCTTCCGCTTGAAAATCATGTACATCAGGGTGCAAAGGACGGCCATCAAGCCGATCGCGAACGGATACCCGTAGGGCCAGGACAGTTCCGGCATCTCGTGGAAGTTCATCCCGTAGAGCGAGGCCACGAAGGACGGGGCAAAGAAGATGGCAGCCCACGAGGAAATCTTCTTGATCTCCTCGTTCTGCGCCGCGCTGGCCTCATTCTGCCGGTTGGTGGTCAGCGTGCCGTCCACGGTGAGGGCATTCTGCAGCAGCTGGCGGAAGGAATCGGCCCGGGTCGTGACGTTGTGCACGTGGTCCTGGACGTCGCGCAGGTAGCGCTGCAGTTCAATGTCCACGCCGTATTTGGAGAAGCCGCTCTTAAGTGAGGCCATCATCTCGGTGAGCGGGTGGATGGCCCGCTGGAATTGGATCACTTCGCGGGAGAGTTCGTAAATGCGGCGCGAGACGCTGGGGTCGCCGGCAAAAAGCTGGTCCTCGATCTCGTCAATATCGTTTTCCAGACCGGCGACGACGGGTGCATAGTCGTCCACCACCTGGTCCAGCAGCGCGTACAGCACCGCTTCGGGGCCGCGGGCCAGCAGCTCCGGATTCTGTTCCAGCCGGTGCCGGACGCGGGCCACGCCGGCCGTCTCGGCATGCCGGATGGTGATCACAAAATCGTCGCCGGTAAAAATGTGCAGCTCGCCGAACTCCACCACTTCCAGCTCATCGACGTAGCGCGCGGGGCGGAGCACGGTGAACAGGTTGCTGTCGTAGCGTTCCATCTTGGGCCGCTGGTGCGCCTTGATCGCGTCCTCGACGGCCAGCGGGTGGAGCCCGAACTCGTTGGCCACGGAGGACATTTCCTCTTTGGTGGGGCGGTACATGCCGATCCACGCCATCCCGCCGCGGTCGGCCAGCGTCTCGTAGGTCTGTTCCAGGCTGGTCGGGTCGGCGGTGCGCAGGCCGTTGACGTAAACCGCGTTGTCGATAATAGTCACCGACTTATTATCCGCAGTCCGCAGTGCATTCCGCCGCACCCGGCGCCGCGGCACCGGACGGAGCTAGTCCTGCGTGGCCATCCCGCCCAGCAGCGGCTGGACCCGATAGGGGATGTGCTCGTGCAGCGCCAGTGAGGTCTCGGTGCGGATCACGCCGCGGATCCGCAGCAGCGCCCGCAGCGCATTCTGCAGATGGTGGACATCCGTCGCCGCCAGCCGGCACCAGACGTCCCCGCGGCCGGAAATCTCATACACCTCCAGCACCTGCGCCTGCTTGCGCAGGCCGGCGATCACGCCGTCCAGCTCGCGGTGCGTGACCTCGATCGTGACGAAGGCGACGACGTCATAATCGATCGCGGCAAGGTCCACCTCGCGTCCGCCATTGCGCAGCGTGCCGGAGCGGAGCAGGCGTTTGATATGGGCCTGCACGGTGTTGCGGGCGACGCCCAGATTTTCGCTCAGCTCGCCGATCTGCGCGCGTGGATCACGGACCAGTGCCAGCAGCAGTTTCAGATCAAGGGCATCCATTTTGCTCATCCCGATCACTCCCGTTGCATGTGTGCCGCAACAATTGATCAAAACAATCAATTGTTTCTTATCTTATCGGTCAATCGGCCCGCAATACCCCATTCTATAGAGGAAATAGTACAGTTTCGCGCCACAATGACGATGAGCGCCAGCGCCACAGAGAAACGAGTTGCCATGACGGTCTTCAGCGAACTGCGGATGCGCCCGGCCACGGCCTTAACAACGCGTCCGGGCTGGGACGCCTCCGTCACGGCGCGGCTGGTGCTGGCCGGCGTCGTCATCTTCACGCTGCTGGTCGGGGCCAACCTGGCCACGCCGCTGTACTCGCTGCTGCAGTCGAGGCTGGGCATCAATGCCTTGGGTGTCACCATCGCGTTCTCCAGCTACGTGCTGGCCCTGGTTGCAGGGCTCATGCTCGCCGGGCACTGGTCGGACCACATCGGCCGCCGGGCGGCCCTGGTGCTTGCCGTGCTGATCGGCCTGGCCGGCGGACTGGTCTTCGGCACCGCTCAGAACCTGGCCACACTGGCCGCAGGCCGCGCGATCCAGGGCGTCGCCGTCGCCCTGGCCACCGGCGCCAGCTCCGCCGCGCTCCGGGACCTGCTGCCCACCCGGCCGGAATGGGCATCCCGCTTCACCCTGCTGTCCTCCGCGGGTGGGGTGGCCGCGGGCCCGGTGATCGGCGGGTTGCTATCCTTGCTGCCGGACCCCACGCGCACCCCGTTCGTGATCCATTCCGTGGCGCTGCTGCTGCTGCTGGTGCCGCTGCTGATGCTCAGGGCCCGGCCCGCCACCAGGCCGGCACCGCCCGGGACGGCGCTGGCCACCCTTCGGCCCCGCCGACCGTCGGTCTCCGGCGAAGCCCGCGGTGCCTTCTGGATGGCCTCGCTGACGGGCTTCCTGAGCTTTGCGGTCTTCGGCTTCTGCCTGTCCCTGGCGCCGGGGTACTTTGCGGAGATTGTGCACGCCGACTCCCCGCCGCTGATCGGCCTGCTTGCCGCCCTGACCTTGGGCTCCTCGGCCCTGAGCCAACTGCTAGCGGTGCGGGGACGGTTCCTGGTTCCGGCCGGGCTGGCCGTGCTGGCGCTGTCCGTGCTGCTGCTGGCCGTCGCGGGCGCAACCGTGTCCCCCTGGTTGCTGGTGCTGGCGAGCATCTCTGCCGGTGTGGGCCAGGGGATCGCCTTCCGTGTGGTCTTCAACGATGTGGCGAGCAAGGTGGAGCCGGAGCGCCATGCGCAGGTGATCAGCACCGTCTACGTGATTACGTACCTGGGCAGTGCCATTCCGGTCATCGGCATGGGTGCCCTGGTCAGCGTGTGGGGATTGCCGACGGCGGTGCTCTGCTTCTCCGTCGTAGTTGCCGCCGCCTGCGCCGCGCTCGCCGCCGTCGCCCTGCGCTCGGTCCTGGCCCAGCCCCGGGACTAACGGGCCGCCGGACCCTGACCGCACCCGACGCCGTCGTACGCCGGTTGACCGGTGAGATTGTGACGCCATCGAGACCTCTAAGCGTCCTTATCCCACGCCTCGACAGAGGACCAAAGAACTCTTATCCAAAGGTTCGTTTGCAAAGAAACGGTTGCAAACAATCAGTTGCAAAGAAAGTATTGCAAAGAACTCTTTGCACCGCTAATCTGGTGTCATGAGCACAGCAGAGCAGGCCCCGGAAGCCGTCGCTGGCGCGGAATCGCACGGATTCCCGGTCCGGCAGGTGGACGTGGTTTCCCTCAAGGCGCTGGCCCACCCGCTGCGGGTCCAGATCCTGGAAATGCTCTCCCGGCACGGGCCGCAGACCGCGTGCAGCCTGGGCGAAATGCTCGGCGAATCCAGCGGCTCCACCAGCTACCACCTCCGTCAGCTGGCCAAGCATGACTTTGTCCACGAGGTGCAGGGCATGGGCACTGCGCGGGAACGCTGGTGGGAGCGGCCCAAGGGTGCCATCGAAATCGGCAGCCGCGACCTATCGGAGAATCCGGCCACCGGCGACGCCGCCCGGCTGGTCAGCCGCGAATTCGAGCACATCCGGGCAGCGGCGCTGGCGGACTTCATGGAGCACGGCTGCGACCTGCTGCCGCCGGACTGGTCCGATGCCGCGACGATCGACAGCACCAATGCCCGGCTGACCGCGGCCCAGCTGCACCGCTACACCCGTGAAGTAGAAGACTTCGCCCGGCGTTTACTGGAGGAGATCCGAAGCGACGGCGAGCAGGAAGGCGCCCGCCCGGTCCAGATCCACTTCAATGCCTTTCCCCTCAGCGATGGCCACACCGGCCCCGCCGGAACGGGCGCCAAATAGGCCGGCCCACCCTCACGTCCACAAATGAATACAGCACCAAATCCACCAGCACCGCAAAGGAAGAAACATGAGCACGTCATCCGATTCGCATCTGCCCCGGCGCCGCCCCAGCGTAGTCGCGTCCATGGCCAACCATGCCGGCGTCGCACTGCAGAACTGGGCCAGCCGCCGCGGGACGGCCTCCGTCGACGCCCTGTTGTACCAGGCGGCGCAGCAGCAACGGCGCGACCAGGAGGGCGGCGCCATGCACGACGGCCTGCTGCGGTAGGACGACGACGACGGCTGGCCCGGCGGTCGAGCCTGTCGTGGCCGGCCTTCGTCTTCCACCGTGGCGGCGGTCGACCCCTGAGCGGTTGGTCACCGCGGTCGTCGTTGGTCACCGCCGTCGTCGGCGGTCACTCCTGCAGCGGACCCGGATGTCCCGGCATATGGCTGAAGACCAGCGTTGTCTCGGTGTGGCCCACCACTGGATCCGTGGTCAGGTGGTCCAGCACCCAGTCCCGGAGCACCTCGGTGTTCGGGACGGCAATATGCAGCAGATAATCCACGGAGCCGGAGACATGGAAGGTTGAGAGCACCTCCGGCAGCTGGGGCACCGTTCCGGTGAACCGGTCAATCTGGTCCCGGTCGTGGGCACGCAGTCGCACGGCGATGAGAGCCTGCACCGACCGGCCGATGGCGTTCAGGTTCAGCTTGGCCTCGAAGCCCTCAATGGCGCCGTGCTCGATCAGCGAGCGCGTGCGCATCAGCGCGGTGGAGGGAGCAACGCCCACGGCATCCGCCAGGTCGCGGTTCGTGATCCGGGCGTCGGCCACCAGTGCATCGATGATCTGGCGGTCGATCGCGTCCAGCGGTTCGGGATTCCGGACGGGCGCGGCGGTTTCCCGCCGAATATTCTTCGCTGTTGACATGTGGCACGCTCCGTCGCCGTCCAGAAGGATCGAGATATCCCTCAATCCGTATTCTTTGTTCGCCATCGTACCAATCTGCCGAATTATTGCACCATACTTGTCGAATTCAATGGTGAATATTTCCGCACTGCGGAGCTGACGATTGGCGGTTACTCATGCTTGGTCCGGATACTCTTGCTGTCCATGCCGGCCGCGAAGGGCTGACGGCCTTGGGGCTGCACGCAGTCCCGGTGGACATGTCCACCACGGCGCCCCTCCCGTCCGTGCACGACGGCGGGCTGTCCTACGAGCAGCTGGCCACCGGCGGCGTGCCCTCCCAGGGGCAGACCACCGTCTACCAGCGGCTCTGGAATCCGACCGTGGCCCGTTTCGAGTCCGGGCTGGCCGCGCTGGAGGGGGCGCCGGAATCCGTGGCCTTCGCCACCGGCATGGCCGCACTGACCGCGGTGTTGCTGGCCACCGTTGCCGGCGGCAAGAGGCACGTCGTGGCCGTCCGCCCGCTCTACGGCGGATCCGACCATGTCCTGGCGACCGGCATGCTGGGGACCGAGGTCACCTTTGCCACGCCCGCAGAGGTCCGCGGAGCGCTGCGTCCTGACACCGGCCTGGTGCTGGTGGAAACGCCGGCCAATCCCGATCTGCAGCTGGTGGACCTTGCGCAGCTGGTGCGGGACGCGGACGGAGTGCCGGTCATGGTGGACAACACCTTCGCCAGTCCGGTGCTGCAGCAGCCGCTCGGGCTGGGCGCCGCGCTGGTTATGCACAGTGCCACGAAGTTCCTGGGCGGCCATGGCGACGCCATGGGAGGCGTGGTGGCCACGAGCTCCGATTGGGCCTCTCGCCTGCGCCAGGTCCGGGCGGTGACGGGGGGAATCTTGACCCCCTGGCCCGCCTACCTGCTGCATCGCGGGCTGGCAACGCTTCCCATCCGGGTGCGCGCCCAGCAGGAAAGCGCGCAGAAGATGGCCGCGGACCTTATCCAGCACGAACTCGTGACGCGGGTCTTCTACCCGGGGCTGCCCGAATGCGATCCGCTGTCCCTGGTGGGCACGCAGATGGCCGGACCCGGCTCGCTGATGTCTTTTGAAGTGGCGACGGCGGACCATGCCGAGCGCATTCCCGGCGCGGTCAAGCTGATCACCCATGCCGTCTCGCTGGGCGGGATCGATACGCTGATCCAGCATCCGGCCGGCCTGACCCACCGTCCGGTCGTCGCCGAAGCCAAACCCAACGCCGCGATGGTCCGCGTCTCGGTGGGGCTGGAAGACGCGGAGGATGTGACGGCGGATCTGATGCAGGCTATCGAGTCAACGCGCTAGCACCGCTTCCTGCGGTAGGGGGCCTGTCCGCGCTTCGTCCGGAACGGCAGCGCCGGCGGGTAGCAGCGCCACGGCGGCAGCGCCGGCGGCGATGGCCAGCCCCGCCAGCGCGCCGACCAGAGCCGGCCATCCCCCGGTCTGGAAGATGATCCCGGAGGCCCAGCCGACGACGCTGGAACCGGCGTAGTAGCTGAGGTTGTACAGTGACGCCGCCTGGGCCCGGCCGGACTTGATAATGCTTCCGGTCCACCCGGAGGCGATGCTGTGCGCGGCGAAGAATCCGGCCGTGAAGAGCACCAGCCCGGTCAGAATCAGCGCCACGGGGGACAGCAGGGTCAGGGCCAGCCCCGCTGTCATTACCGCGATGCTGCCCAGCAGCACCTTCCGCCGCCCGGCCCGCACGGCCAGCGTCGCGGCCCAGCGGGAGGTGAACGTACCGGAGAGGTAGGCCAGGAAGATCAGGGCGACGGCGGTGGCCGGCAACA
>JALYYI010000004.1 GCA_030946705.1 Actinomycetota bacterium
CCTGAAAAGGTGGCGCGCCGCCGTCGTCTTGGTTCGGGGCGGGGGCTGCGGCCAGGAGGGCCGGCGGGACCTGCGGCCCCATAGAATGGCGGGGTGACTTATGCAATCCGCATCCGGCCGGCCCGCACCGGCGACGTGGGCGCTATAAAGGCGCTGGTGGCTCCGTTGGCGGAGCAGCGGATCCTGATGGCTAAGGAAACGGTGGCCTATTACGAAGGGCTGCAGGAATTCCGCATCGCCGAGTCGGACGGGCAGGTAGTGGGCTGCGGCGCCCTGCACGTGATGTGGGAGGACCTGGCCGAGATCCGCACGCTGGCCAGCGCCGAGGAGTGGCGGGGCCGGGGCGTTGGGCACGCCCTGGTTGATCAGCTGCTGGAGGAGGCGAAGGCGCTGGGGGTAAGCCGGGTTTTCTGCCTGACGTTTGAGGTCGACTTCTTCCGTAAATACGGCTTCGAGGTCATGGCAGACCAGTCGGCGGTGGACCCGGTCGTGTATTCGGAGCTGCTGCGCTCGCACGATGAAGGAGTGGCGGAATTCCTGGATCTGGCGCGGGTCAAACCGAATACGCTGGGCAACACCCGGATGATCCGCAACCTGTAGCGCTCTTGTACCGGGCCGGCCCGGTAGCCATGGTCAGGGCCTACGTTCTGCGGTTTACTGAGGGTATCCCTATTGCGGCCAGCGGAAAGAGGCGGTTCTCGTGAATGCAACCATATGGATCATCGTCGTCGTTATCGTGGTACTCATCATCATTGGACTGGTGCTCTACTTCGGCCGGAAAAAGAAGATGGAGGTGGACCGGCATCGGGCGGGTGAGATGCGCGAGAAGGCCCAGGCGGATCAGCTTAGCGCGCGGGAAAAGGATGCAAGGGCGGCCCGGGCCGAGGCGGATGCCAAGCAGGCCGAAGTCGATGCCGAGCATTCCCGCCGCGAGGCCGGTGCCCGCACGGAGGATGCCAGGGGTGTCCGGGAGCGGGCCGACGAGCGGGTGCGGGCCGCGGATGAACTGGATCCCGACGTCGACACCAAGTCCCGCCGGGGCGCGGAACGCGGGGCGAATCCCGAGGCAGGCCGCGGCGCTAACCCGGACGGCACGACGGCATCGGATGGTTCGGGAATGGATAAGCATCATCCGGGGACGGAGTCCAGCCCGGACCGTGCGGATTCCGGCACCCGATCCGGCGCGGACGCTCCCGATGGCCGCGGCGCCCGGGACGGGGACGAGGCTGCAGGACCCGACGCGGGACGGTAAAGAAAGGCCAAACATGGATGCCCCAACGCAGGACCAGCGCAACGTCCGGCGCCAGCTGGCCATCCTGGAGGTAGCCGCACGGGCGGACGGACAGTCGACCGATGAGATTGTCGGGATGCTGCGCGCCGCCATGGCGCGGCGCCGGGTCAGCGCTCCGCCGGTGGTGTGGCTGCAGGGCGTGGCCAGGGACGCTTCCGTCGGGGTGGCATACGTCATCACTGCGGAGGCGATGGATGAGGCACGACGACGGCTGGAACGGTCGCTCGACGGCTCCGCTTCTCCGGACGGTGGGGCTGGTGGCAGTGCGGAACCCGCAGGAGCCAGCGGCCACACCGGCGGTCGAGCGAGGATCCACCAGGTGCTCATTGATGCCCCCGTGCCGGGACGCACCGCGCAGCTGCGTGGATTCCTCGGCGTCCCTGCCGGCAACGGGCCCTGGCCCGCCGTCGTCATGATCCATGAGGCGTTCGCCATCGATGAAGTGATGTTGCGCCAGGTCGAGCGGATGGCCAGCGCGGGGTACCTGGTGCTGATGCCGGACCTCTTCAGCGCCGGCGGGCCCCGGCGATGCCTGGCGGCGACCTTCCGGGCCCTGTCCTCGCGGCAGGGCCGTGCGTTCGAGGACATCGAGGCGGCGCGACGATGGCTGCTGGAACGGGCGGACTGCACCGGCGCCGTCGGCGTGCTGGGCTTCTGCATGGGCGGCGGCTTCGCCCTGGTTGCCGCGTCCCGCGGTTTCGACGCGGCGTCGGTGAACTACGGAATGATCCCCAAGGACGTTTCTGATGTCCTGCAGGGCGCCTGCCCGGTAGTCGGCAGCTACGGGGGCAAGGACCGGACCCTGGCCCGCGCGGTTCCGCGCCTGGAAGCGGCGCTGGAGGCGCGCTCAATTGACCATGATGTGAAGACCTATCCGACGGCCGGCCACAGTTTCCTCAACGACGCCACCAGCGGGCCGGCATGGCTGCAGCCGGTCCTCAAGGTGGTCCTGGGTGCGGGGCCGGATCCGGAGGCCGCCGCGGATGCCTGGCGGCGGATCGAGGAATTCTTCCGTCAGCACCTGGTGGAGGTTCCCTTCCGGGGGACAGAGTGAGCACAACTGACACCCCCGGTCCCCGGACCCGGACCCGGGGCGCCGGTATGATCAGGGCCGTCCTCGCGCCCGCCCGCCTCCAGCTGGCCGGGAAAGCAGCCCTGGCCGCGGGCATCGCCTGGTTCGTGGCGCCCTTTATCCCCGGACCGGCGGCCAACTACCCCTACTATGCTCCATTTGGAGCACTGATCCGGAATACCCCGCATAGGTGGGGGCAAGGACTGGATCCCGGTGACAGCGCTGTTCGTGCTGGTGATCGGCGGAAGCAACGCCGAGTCATTTTCGGCGGGCTATATGGTGCAGACGGGCGTCGGCGTCGTCATCGGACTCGCGGTGAACCTGCTGATCTTTCCGCCGCTGCACTTCAACGCGGCCGCCTCGAGCCTGGAACAGGACCGGCTGGAGCTGGCCCTGCAATTGGAAGATATGGGAGCGGCGATCGTGGAAACCTGGCCACCCGACCACGAGGACTGGTCCAGCCGCCAGCAGCGGTTGAGCGATGCGGCCAAGGCCGTCCGCCAGGCTCTGGGAGAGGCGGACCTGAGCCGTCGGGCCAACCCGAGGCGTAAGTTCCACCAGCCGAACATCGGCGCGGACTACCTGCATGTCCGCGCGCTGGAACGGGTGACCTTCCATGTGCAGGACATTACCGAAGTCCTCTCCGACGCCATATGGGAAACCCAGCAGGACACTCCCGTCCCGGCCGAATTGAGCGCGCTGCTGCGCGGATCCCTCATCGCCACCGGTTTGCTGATCAGGCGCTGGAACGAAAAGGACGTGGAGGAGGCTCTGAGCGCAGCGTCGGCTGCCGTGGAGGATGCCTCCGCCGATTATCACCGGATCCGTTCGTCGCGGAAACCGGTCAGCGTTGCCGCGTCCATCGCGATGAGTCTGACCCGGATAATCCGGATCGTGCGGGCCACGGTGGCACCGGAAGCGAATGCGCCCCGAGGCTGAAAGTTGCCTACCCGCGTGATGATCTGCTTATACTAAGCATGCTTTGCGTTCAACCGAACGTAGCCGGCTCCTGACCGGAGCCGAGACTAGCCGTAAACGAGGAAAAGCGAGCGGATTATGGGACTGGATGACAAGATCAAGAACGAAGCCCAGCATCTGGGCGGCAAAGCCAAGGAAACCACCGGTGATATAACCGACCGGGATGACCTCAAGGCCGAGGGCCAGAAGGACCAGGTTGCCGCCGACGCAAAGAAGATTGGCGAAAACGTCAAGGACGTTTTCAAGAAGGACTAACACCTTACGGCCCACGCTACCGGCCAGGCAGGCCATTACCGCACGACCGCGACGGCGGGCACCCAAACCGGGTTCCCGCCGTCGTCGTTGCCGCCGTCCGGGACCCTACCCAAGGAATGTCGCTGAGGATATGGTTCAACTGTGGCCACCTCCGGCGACGCCGGACAAGCTGTGGCCGCCAGAGCCAGCGAGGAGTCCTGCAATGAAGAAGCTCATTAATGACCCTAAAGCCGTGGTGGACGAGTCCGTGGAAGGTTTTGGCCAGGCCCACGCCGACCTGGTGACGGTGTACCCGGATCCGATGTACATCACACGCAAGGACGCCCCGGTTGCCGGCAAGGTCGGGCTGGTGTCCGGTGGCGGCAGTGGTCACGAACCGCTGCACGCCGGTTACGTCGGCCGGGGGATGCTGGACGCGGCCGTTCCCGGCGCCGTGTTCACCTCGCCCACTCCTGACCAGATCATTCCTGCCACCCTTGCGGTGAATTCCGGGGCAGGCGTTGTCCACATCGTGAAGAACTACACCGGTGACGTGCTCAACTTCGAGACGGCGGCGGAGATGGCCCAGGCCGAGGGCGTCGAGGTTCGTACCGTGCTGGTGAACGACGACGTCGCGGTGGAGGACTCGCTGTACACGGCAGGCCGGCGCGGAGTCGGCGGGACCGTCCTGGTGGAGAAGATCGCCGGCGCGGCGGCCGAACGCGGAGACTCGCTGGACGCCGTCGCCGGCATCGGGCAGCGCGTCAATGACAATGTCCGCACCATGGGAGTGGCGCTGTCCGCCTGTACGGTTCCGCACGCCGGAGTGCCCAGCTTTGAGCTTGGTGAGGACGAGATCGAGATCGGCATCGGAATCCACGGCGAACCGGGCCGGCACCGCATTCCAAGGGAAAATGCGGACGGCATCACGGACCGCCTGCTGGAGCCCATCCTGACCGACCTCAAACTCAACAAGGGGGAGAAGGTGCTGCTCTTCGTCAACGGCATGGGAGGCACGCCACTAAGCGAGCTCTACATCGTCTACCGGCACGCGCTGAAGGTGCTGGCAGCGGCGGGGGTCAGCGTTGAGCGGTCCCTGGTGGGCAACTACATCACCGCCCTTGAAATGCAGGGCTGCTCCATTTCGGTACTCCGGCTGGACGACGAAATGGTGGAACTTTGGGACGCGCCCGTCCATACGGCCGCCCTCCGGTGGGGAATCTGAGAGGGGGAAGCTGGTATGGCTGAAACATTGAATGCCGCGTGGGCGGTAGCGTGGCTGCGGCGGTCTGCGGCCGTAATTGCCGAGCACAACGTGGAACTGAGCGCGTTGGACCGTGCGATCGGCGACGGCGACCATGGCGAGAACATGGACCGCGGTTTCCAGGCGATCCTGGGCAAACTGGACGAGGCGGTTCCGGAAACGCCGGGCGCTGCTTTCAAGCTTGCCGCGATGACGCTGATGTCTAAGGTCGGAGGGGCCGCTGGGCCGCTCTACGGCACCGCATTCCTGCGCGCGGCCACCTCCGCCGGCGATGCCACCGAACTGGATTCGGCGGCCCTGGCGGCGGCCCTGACGGCGGCGCGCGACGGCGTCGTCGCGCGCGGCAAGGCGGAATCCGGCGACAAAACGATGATCGATGCGTGGACTCCGGCGGTTGCCGCCGCCGATGCCGCTGCGGAGGCCGGGGCTTCTCCGGCCGAACTGCTGGCTGCGGCGGCCAAGGCCGCCGAGGAAGGTGCGGTTGCGACCGAACCGCTGGTCGCCAGGAAAGGCCGGGCCAGCTACCTGGGCGAACGCAGCGCCGGGCACCGGGATCCGGGAGCCGCCTCCTCGGCACTGCTGCTGCGCGCGGCCGCGGACACCGCCGGCACCGGGGCCGCCGGATGAGTGTCGGCTTGGTGGTTGTCTCGCACAGCGAAAAACTGGCCCAGGGGGTTGTGGAGCTGGCGGCACAGATGGCTCACGATGTGACCATGGTTGCCGCCGGCGGAACCGAGGATGCCGCCGGTGGGACCGTCATCGGCACCAGCCTGGAAAGGGTCATGGACGCCCTTTCCATCGCGGACGCCGGGGACGGCGTGCTGGTGCTGACGGACCTGGGATCCGCCGTGATGACCGCCGAGTCGGCGCTCGAATTCATGGGGAACCCGGACACGATTGAGCTGGCGGACGCGCCGCTGGTGGAGGGCACTGTCGCGGCCGCTGTTGCCGCGCAGTCCGGTGCCTCGCTGGCAGAGGTGCGGAAGGCAGCCGAGACGGCCATCCAGCCGAAGGCCATCACGGTTCCGGGGGCGCCGTCGGTGTCCGGGCCGGCGGGGGAGACCACGGCGGGGCCCGCCCCCGATTCCGACAGAGCGGGCAGCGTGGGGCCGTTAAAAGACGTGCTCTTCTCCGACCTGACACTCATCAATCCGCTGGGCCTGCATGCCCGACCGGCCGCCGTCCTGGCCGGCGCGCTTGGGGCTATGGATGTGGACATCGACATCAACGGCGTTGACGGCCAGTCGGTCATGATGCTCATGACCCTCGGCGCCGGAGAAGGTAAAATCCTGCATGTCAAGGCCAGCGGGCCTGACGCAAAGCGGGCCGTTGACCTGATCCGGGCTGAGGTGGAAAGGGGCTTCGGAGAGCTTTAGCGGCCGCCCTGTGAAGTTCAGTCCGCGCTGGCGTTCCTGGGTTCGACCATCCGGCTGTGGACGCCCCGGCTTCGGGCGGCCCGGCTGTGTTCGCGCCGGCGCAGCTCTTTGGGGTCCGCACCGGCGGTTTCCGCCTTCGATCCGTCCGGTTCGCGCCGGTCAGGCGGCGCCATGGTCGTTTCGGGCGGTGAACCGTTGCCGGGTGGTGTCAGGGTGGTTCCGGGCAGTGGTGGTGCGGTGGAGCG
>JALYYI010000018.1 GCA_030946705.1 Actinomycetota bacterium
TCCCCGACGGGGCACCCCCATCCCCCGAAGAGCTCAACGCCGGATTCTGGTATGCCTGCCACGGCGGGCGTTTCGTTGCCGCGGTTTTCCTGTACGACCAGGGGGCCGACGTGAACTGGATCCCGGATAGGGAAGACCTGACGCCTCTTGACGCGGCGCGGCGCAGCAATGCCGCTCACAAAAATGACGCTGACAACAATGCTGCTCACAACAAAGCCGCTGACCTGGGCCAGTGGCTTTGTTTCCACGGTGCGAGTCCCGCCGCTGAGCTGCGCCACCGGCACAGCTGATGCGCTAGGACCGACGCCTCTTACATGGGTCGGATGTTTTCCGCCTGCAGTCCCTTGTCACCGCGTACAACGTCGAATTCGACCTTCTGATTTTCCTCGAGGCTGCGGTAGCCACCTCCGGTGATGGCGGAGAAATGCGCGAAGACGTCGGCGCTGCCGTCGTCAGGGGCAATGAAACCGAACCCTTTTTCGCTGTTGAACCATTTGACCGTACCTGTTGCCATGTTGCGTTCCTTCTCAGGCTGTCCTACCGATCCCCCGGATGGGGACCGTGATCGTTGCCGCAGAATCAGACTAGGGGCCCTGACGCCGGCAGACAAGGGATCAGGGGCAGGGCCACTGCTTAAGATTTTGCCGAAGGCGGTCTGCTACCGCTTTCGCTCTTGCCGCCCGAAGCTCCTCGGCTGACTCTGTCGGCTCGTTCCCGGCGTCTTCTTCTGCGGCGCGTTCGGCGCGCGTTTTCCCGGCACCGATTTCACCGGCTTGGGATGGATCGGGTTCGTGACCAATTTCCGGCATGGTAGGCACAGCTTACTGCTCGACCGGGTGCGTGTTCTCCTGGCGGCTACTGCCCGGCCGTCAGGTAGTTGTGGACGTCATAGTAGGTGATCTTGGGCGGCGAGGGTATTCCGACCTCCGCCGTTATGGGACCGATCTGCTCTTTTGCGAAGGCATCGAATTGTTCACGGGTCTGCCAAACGTCGGTGGCTCGGAGGCCGTCATCCGTGACCGTCACCCAGTGGAACAGACCGCCTGGAGCGCCCGGACCCCCCGGAGAAAAGTGCATTTTTTCAATGACCTGATTGTATTGTTCGGGCGTAGCCCCGGCGAATTCCAATACCACTGCGATTGCCATGAGATCCTCCTGTGAATTCGAAAAATCCCCCCGGTGGCCCCGTCAACAACGGTAGCCCTGCGTCGCCAAGTCGGCAATGGATCGAAGGATGGCCTACCCGGCTGGACAAGCAGCCGTCGGCGATCTAAGACGCGTTGTGCCTGGATGAACTCGACGAAGGTGACCCTTCGATGTCCGGAACCTTGGCCAGACCGGCGTTAGCGCGCGTCAACTTGCCATTCGTCAACGATGAGATGACGATCTTGAGGTTGGCACGCAGCTCTTCGGGGTTCAGCCCGCTGCGGTCCAGAAGCTGGCGCTCCATCTCATGGGCTTCGTCAAAGATGCCGCGCCCGGCATCGGTAAGGGAAACAAGCTGGCTGCGCCGGTCCCGGATGTCGCGCACGCGCACGATGTGGCCGTGGTTCTCCAACCGGGAAAGCGTCTTGCCCATGGTCTGCGCCTGTACCCTGACGATGCTGGCCAGCCGCGCCTGCGTCATGGGACCTTGGGATTCCAGGACGTCCAGGGCAATGATGCCGGCGTGGGTCACCCCGATGGTTGCCAGCCGCTCATTCCAGGCGTGCTCCACTAACCGCGCGGCGGTTGAAAGGAGACGGCCCGTTGGCCACTTGTCCATATCTGGCATAGCTGCCAGTATACCGCGCGGGGTTGCGCTTCCTTGTCGGAGACGGTATGGCGCGATCGGGAGCCGGGCAAGAGGTCTGACCGACGTACGAACGGACCGGCTGCGGCCCATAGCCGCCTCCCGGCTAAACTAGGGGAACACCCCATTACAAGGAGAAGATGATGGCGCAGCGGCTCAACATTGGCGACCAGGCACCGGATTTCACCTTGCCCGACGCCGACGGCAACACGGTTTCATTGTCGGGCCTCAAGGGCCGCAACGTGGTGGTCTATTTTTACCCGGCGGCCTCCACCCCGGGCTGCACCACCGAGGCTTGCGATTTCCGGGACAACATCAACTCGCTCAAGGGCGCCGGTTACGAGGTCCTGGGTCTCTCCCCCGACGCCGGGCCAAAACTGGCCAAATTTGCGCGAGCGGAAAACCTCAACTTCCCGCTGCTCTCCGATGAGGACCACAGCGTGGCGGATGCCTACGGGGCATGGGGCGAAAAGAAGAATTACGGCAAGACCTACGAGGGGCTGATCCGATCGACCGTCGTCGTCGATGGTGACGGGAAAGTGTCCTTGGCCCAGTACAACGTCAAGGCGACCGGGCATGTGGCCAAATTGCGCCGGGATCTGGGTCTGGACTGACGCTGCGGGCGTGCGCCGGGGGTAGCGCGTGCGGGTACGATAGAGGCTGATATTCGCCGGATGGCGGAATTGGTTGGCGCGAGTGGTGAAATTGGCAGACACGCAGGATTTAGGTTCCTGTACCTTCGGGTGTGCGGGTTCAAGTCCCGCCTCGCGCACAAGTCCCTGTCGGGAAGGCAATTGACGGTGAGCCGATTCCCGGAGCGACGCGGCACACGCCGGTCCAGCTCCCTAAATACCCCGTTGCTGAGCGCGTAAAGGTCGTTCCGGGAAAGCATCGACAGGTCCGCGGGCGCAAGGCGTCCGTCGTCGCCCTTACTTCCCGCGCGGAATCAGCGGGCGCACCAGGCCTGACATCATTGCCGCCAGGTATTCGTGGCCCCGGACCGTGGGATGGTCCGCGTCCGGGCCGATCAGCGTGTCCGCCTGGCCCATGATCCACTGCAGCTGGATGGGATCAACGAACGTCACTCCGGCGGATTGAGCCGCACTTGCGATGGCATCCCTGATGACCGCCAGCTGCGGATCGATCACCGGGGTGTAGGAGGCGGGGCCGATCAGCAGGATCCGGGCGGCGGGGGCCTTGTCTCGGATAACGGCGATGGTCTCCCCGGCCTTGGTGCTGATCCGTCCCGGGTCCTGGCCGCGGTCGTTTTCCGAGCCGAACACCAGCACTACGTCCGCGTCGGGCACGACGGCGGCCCTCGCCTGGGCGTCAAAGGGAAGGTCGGCGCTGCCCGGCTCGACGTAGCCCGCGCCGTTCTGGGCGCCGTTGATGACAGTCACGCCGACGCCGGCCCGGGCTAAGTCCTGGACCATGACGTTGGGCCAGGACGCCTGTGCCGAGGTCCTGAATCCGGTGCTGATCGAGTCCCCCAGGACCACAATCTTGGTCCGGCTGGCGGGCACCTGGCGGGGCAGTGCCGGATCCGTGGGAAGCGACGTCGGCAGATCAGTAACGATGCTTTCCGCCCCGAGGCCCAGGACCGCGGTGCCGCCCGGCAGGCAGGCAACAAGTACCGAGGCGGCCAGCGCCAGGACGGTGCCGGCCAGCAGCAGCCGTGATCCGGACGCCCAGGCCCGGCGCCGCCGTCGGACGTCCTCCGGCTCGGGCCGGCCCGATCGCTGCATAGCCCAAGGCTAGACCAGGACGGCCTGCCCGGCACCACAACATCCGAAGACCGGACCGCTTCCTCCGGCCGCTCTGTGGGGCAGGTCACGGCGGAACCGGGAGCCGGCTGGGGATTGGCTAACGATCGGGTAACCCGGCGCCCCGTCCGGAAGTCAGGCCGTGACTGTCCACTAGACTGAGGAGCTGTCCGCATAGTTGCTGGAACCGGGTCGGGAAGTGGTGTCAATAGTGCTGAGTAAGGCGCCCCTGCGGACAGCGGCCAAGGTGGTAGCGGCACTGCTGGCCCTGTCATTGGCCGCCTGCACCGCCCAGCCGACGCCGGACCCGACACCCAGCGCGACGCAGGGCCCGGTCACCTTCAACTTCGGGACCAGTTCCAATCCGATGGGCCTTGATCCGGCGCTGGTAGCCGACTCTGAATCCTACCGGGTGACCCGGCAGATCCTGGAGGGTCTGGTGACCGTGGATCCGACCACGGGCGCCGCGTCGCCAAGTCTGGCCACCAGCTGGCAGGAGCTCCAGGATGGCCTGGCCTACTCCTTTAAACTGCGGGACAACGTCAAGTTCCAGGACGGCACGCCGTTCAACGCCGCGGCCGTCTGCACGAATTTCGACCGCTGGTTCACCATGCCCGCCGCCACCCGGGCGGACGGTTCGCTGGTCACCTTCAAGCAGGTGTTCAAGGCGTTTTCCGACGATGCTAAGGATTCGGTCTATAAGAGCTGCACCGCGACGGATGCCTCCGACGTCAAGATTGAGCTCAACAGCCGACTGACCGAATTTGTCCAGGCCCTGACACAGCCGGGCTTCGCCATCTCCTCCCCCAAGGCGCTGGCGGATATGGGCGCCGACAATCTCACCCAGACGGTCTCCGGCCACAAGGTTTCCGCCTACGCGCTGCACCCGGTGGGCACCGGGCCCTTCGAGTTCGCCTCCTGGAAGCAGGATTCGCTCACCCTGACCGCCAATAAGAATTACTGGGGGGACAAGGGCCAGATCGATGTGGTGAACTTCATCATGTACGACCAGCCGCAGGCCCGGTTGCAGGCGCTCGAGGACGGCAAGATCGACGGCTACGACCTGGTCACGCCCGGCAACTTCGACCCGCTGGTCCGCAGCGGCATGCAGATCCTGCAGCGGGACCCTTTTTCCGTCATGTACCTGGGCATCAACCAGCAGGATCCCCTGATGGCGGACTTCAAGGTTCGCCAGGCGATTGCGATGGCCATCGATAAGGACACGCTGGTCCACAAGTACTTTATCGACGGCACCGCGGCGACGTCGCAGTTCATCCCGCCCAAGCTGAGCGGCTTCAACAACTCGGTTCCCGGCGTAGCCTACGATCCGGACAAGGCCCGCAAAACCCTGGCCGACTCCAGCTACAAGGGCCAGCCGATCAGGTTCTACTATCCGCTGAACGTCACACGCGCCTACCTGCCCACGCCGGAAAAGGTGTACGCGGAAATCTCCCGCGAGCTGACCGCCGTCGGCTTTAACATCAAGCCGGTACCGGTGGACTGGTCCGACGGCTATCTGGCCAAGGTCACCAGTCCGGGCGACCATGACCTGCACCTGCTGGGCTGGAACGGCAGCTACTCGGATCCGGATAATTTTGTCGGCCCGCTCTTCGGCGCCCCGAGTGCCCAGTTCGGTTATTTCGATCCGCAGCTGGCCAGCAAGATCGACCGGGCGCGGGGACTGCCCAACGGCCCGGACCGGAATGCGGCGTACCAGTCCATCAATACCCAGCTGGTGCAGACGCTGCCCGCGGTGCCCATTGCCTCCCCCATTTCGGCGCTGGCAATGTCCAACCGCGTGGTCAGCTACCCGGTCAGCCCGGTGCTCAATGAAGTCTTCAACAAGATCCAGCTCAAGAAATAGTTACTGCAATCGTATTTACTCCAGGGGCTGGTGTGCGGGCGCCATTTATGTAAGCATGCCCCGGCACGATACGCTTCTATGGCTAGGATCGCCGCTACCGGAGATGCATTGTGACCTTCATTTCAGACACCAAAGACGCCGACGTTGTCCTCATCGGAGGCGGCATCATGAGCACCACCCTCGGGACGATGCTCAAGCAGCTCGAACCCACCTGGAAGATCGTGCTTTTTGAGCGTCTCGACGACGTGGGAAAGGAAAGTTCCGATCCCTGGAACAACGCCGGGACCGGACACTCCGCGCTCTGTGAACTGAACTACTCACCGCAGGCCAAGGACGGATCCGTTGACCCGGCGAAGGCCATCGGCATCAACGAGCAGTTCCAGCTGTCCCGCCAGTTCTGGTCCCATCTGGTGACCAACTCGATGATCGGCTCTCCGAAGAAATTCATCAACTCGGTGCCGCATATGAGCTTCGTGGTCGGCGAGGACCATGTGAAGTTCCTGCGGACCCGCTACCAGGCACTCAAGCCCAATGCCCTGTTCAGCAGCATGGAGTACAGCGAGGACCACGCCGAAATCGCCAAATGGGCCCCGCTGGTGATGAACGGCCGGTCCGGTGCGCAGAAGGTCGCCGCCACCCGCGCGGCGGAGGGCACCGACGTCGACTTCGGCGCCCTGAGCCGCGAGCTGACCGGCTATCTGGCGGCCAACGGCGTGGAGGTCAACCTCGGCACCGAGGTCACGGACGTACAGCGCAGCACGGACCGGCACTGGGATATCTCGCTCCGGCACCCGGCCTCCGGCGAGCACGGCCGGATCAAGTCCCGGTTTGTCTTCATCGGCGGCGGGGGGGGCGCGCTGCACCTGCTGCAGCGCTCCGGCATTCCGCAGGGCAACGGCTTTGGCGGCTTCCCAGTCTCCGGCCAGTTCTTCCGCTGCACCAATGCGGCCGTGGCCGCACAGCACACCGGCAAGGTCTACGGCCAGGCCTCCGTGGGCGCCCCGCCGATGTCCGTGCCGCACCTGGACACCCGCTTCGTGGACGGCAAGCGCTCACTGCTGTTCGGCCCGTACGGCGGCTTCTCCACCAAGTTCCTGAAGACCGGCAGCCTGCTGGACCTCCCGCTGTCAATCCGCCCGAGCAACATCATCCCGATGCTGGCCGTCGGGAAGGACAATCTTGGACTGGTGAAGTACCTCATCGACGAGGTGCTCAAAAACCGCAGCGCCAAGGTGGAGGCGCTGCGCGAATACTTCCCCGAGGCCAATGGAACGGACTGGGAACTCATCACAGCCGGCCAGCGTGTGCAGATCATCAAGAAGGATCCGAAGAAGGGCGGCGTGCTGCAGTTCGGCACCGAGGTCATCACCTCCTCCGACGGCTCCATCAGCGCCCTGCTCGGCGCCTCCCCGGGCGCATCCACCGCCGTGCCGATCATGCTTGAGCTGCTGCAGCGCTGCTTCCCGCGCAAGTTCAAGCTGGAATGGCAGGAGCCGCTGCGGGATATGATGCCCACCTACGGCAGCAGACTGAACGACAATCCGGATCTTGCCGCGGAGACCCTCGCCAAGACCGCCGCGGCTTTGCAACTGGACGGCTGACACCGGTCCGCAACCGGACCGCCGGGCATCCACGGGGGTGCCGGGCGGTCCGTGCACCATCCGGGCACATATTGGGAGTGAATGAATGTTCCGCTTGGCCAAACTGTCGCTCGGGAACCGGGCCCTGATCGCGCTGATCACCATCCTTGCGGCGATCTTCGGGGTGATCACCATGGGCTCGCTGAAACAGGAGCTCATTCCCTCCATCGAGTTCCCGCAGATAACCGTGGTCAGCTCCATGCCCGGGGCCTCGCCTGCGGTGGTGGACAAGCAGGTCAGCGAGCCGCTGGAAACGGCGCTGAACGCCGTTGAGGGTCTGGAATCCTCCACCTCCACCTCACGCAGCGGCGCGTCCACCATCAATCTGTCCTTCACCTACGGGACCAACCTGGACCGGGCCCGGAACCAGATCGACAGGGCAATCTCCAACGCCCGCCGGGCACTGCCGGACGGGGTTGATCCGCAGGCCATCGCGGGCAGCATCAGCGACTTCCCGATTGTCTTCCTGGCGGTGTCATCGGACAAGCCGCTCAGCGTGCTCAATGCCGATCTGCAGCGCCTGGCGGTGCCCAAACTGACCAAGATCGAGGGCGTCCGCGGCGCGGATGTGACCGGCGCGAATTCGCAGCACATCGCGATCCTGCCGGATCCGGCCAGGCTGGCCGCGACCGGCGCCGGGGTGGCCGCCATCAGCGACGCTCTGAAGAACAACGGCTCGCTGGTGCCGGCCGGGTCCCTGACGGAGGCGGGCAAGTCATTGTCGCTGCAGATCGGCAGTCCGGTGGACTCGCTGGACGCGATCAGGTCGCTGCCGCTGGCCGGGACGAAAGCCGCCGCCGGCTCCTCCGCGGTGACCATCGGGGACGTGGCCAGCGTTGCCCTGGCCGACGATCCGGCCACTTCGATCACGCGCACCAACGGCCAGCCAACGCTGGCGCTGTCCGTGACGAAGAAGCCCGAAGCGGATACCGTGGCGCTCTCGCACCAGATCCAGGCCGAACTGCCGGACATCCAGGCGGCGCTGGGCTCCAACGCCAAGTTCACCACGGTGCTGGACCAGGCGCCGTTCATCGAAAAATCCATCCGCGACCTCACCACGGAGGGACTGCTGGGACTGGGCTTCGCCGTCGTCGTCATTTTGCTGTTCCTGCTCTCCGTCCGCTCGACGCTGGTGACGGCGATTTCCATTCCGCTCTCGCTGCTGATCACCTTCATCGCGCTGTGGGCCACCAAGTATTCGCTGAACATCCTGACCCTGGGGGCGCTGACCATCGCGATCGGCCGGGTGGTGGATGACTCGATTGTGGTCATTGAGAACATCAAACGGCATCTGAGCTACGGCGAGGACAAACGCAGTGCCATCCTGTCCGCCATCCGCGAGGTGGCGGGCGCGGTGACAGCCTCGACGCTGACCACGGTGGCGGTGTTCCTGCCGATCGCTTTCGTGGGCAACATTGCCGGCGAGCTGTTCCGGCCGTTCGCGCTCACGGTGACGATCGCGCTGCTGGCTTCGCTGGCGGTGTCGCTGACGATTGTGCCGGTGCTGGCCTACTGGTTCCTGAAATCGCCCGCGGCGGGGGCCGCCGCCAACGCGGCAGCGACCGGCAACGCGGCAGGGCCGACGTCGGACACCGCTGAAAGTGCTGCCGGCGCCGCCCTGACGGGCCGGGCCCTGCTGGCCGCAGTGGAGGAGAAGGAGCGCCGCAGCGCTCTGCAGCGCGGCTACCTTCCGGTGCTGGCCAAGACCCAGAAGCACCCGGTCATCACGCTGCTGGCCGGTGCGATCATTCTGGCCGCCACACTGGCCATGACCCCGCTGCTGCCGACCAATCTGCTGGGCAGCTCCGGACAGAACAGCCTGACCGTCAAGCAGACCCTTCCGCCAGGCACCAGCCTGGACGCCACGGCGGCGGCGGCCGGAAAGGTTGAGACGCAGCTGAAGAAGGTGGACGGTGTCAGGGACGTCCAGGTGACCATTGGCAACTCCACCAGCGGATTCTCCGCACTGTTCGCGGCCGGCGCCTCCAGTGCCCAGTTCCAGGTGGTGACGGATGAGAAGGCCAATCAGGGCAAACTCCAGGACACCGTCCGCAGCGCACTGGCCAAGGTCACCGACGCGGGCACCCTCGGCGTCAGCTCGTCATCGGGCGGCTTCGGCACTTCCAGCACGGTGGACATCAACATCGGCGCCGCCAGCTCGGCGGACCTGCAGACCGCCAGCGACGCAGTCAGCAAGGCCATGCGGGGGCTGAACGGCGCCGGGGACATTTCCAGCAACCTCTCCGCCGCCCAGCCCGTGGTCCAGGTCAGCGTCGACCGTGCCAAGGCCGTCGCGGCCGGACTCAATGAGCAGCAGGTGGCCGGCATCCTGGCCGCCACCGTCAGCCCCGTCCCGGCCGGCACCGTCCGGATCGATACGAATGACTACAAGGTGCAGATCGGCAAGGGCACGCAGTTCGGCAGCATCGATGCCCTGCGCAGCGCACCGGTTCCGACGGCGTCCGGGCCCGTTCCGCTGTCCAGTATTGCCAAAATCGAGCAGGTGGACGTGCCGCAGTCCATCACCAGCTCCAACGGCCAGCGCAGCGCGCGAGTTTCCATCACCCCGACCGGCAACAACCTGGGCACGCTGAGCGCGGACGTGCAGCAGCGTCTGGCGGGCGCTTCGCTGCCCGCCGGAGCCACCGCCGTCGTCGGCGGCGCGACCACCCAGCAGGCCGACTCCTTCAGCCAGCTCGGACTGGCAATGCTGGCGGCCATCGCGATCGTCTACATCATCATGGTGGCGGCCTTCAAGTCGCTGCTGCAGCCGCTGATCCTGCTGGTCTCCATCCCGTTCGCGGCCACCGGAGCCATCGGCCTGCTGCTGGTGTCCCGGGTGCCGCTCGGCCTGCCATCGCTGATCGGCATGCTGATGCTTGTCGGCATCGTAGTAACGAACGCCATCGTCCTGATCGACCTGATCAACCAGTACCGCCGACCCTCCGGCGACCGGCCGGCGATGAACGTGGCGGATGCGATCGAACACGGTGCCCGGCAGCGGCTCCGGCCTATCCTGATGACGGCCCTGGCCACCATCTTCGCCCTGACACCGATGGCTCTGGGCGTTACCGGCGGCGGCGGATTCATCTCGCAGCCGCTGGCCATCGTCGTCGTCGGCGGACTGGTCTCCTCCACCGGGCTGACGCTGATCCTGGTCCCGGTGCTGTACCGGCTGGTCGAGGGCGGCCGGGAACGGCGCCGGCTGCTCAAGGCGCTGCGGCAGGTACCCTCCCCCGCACCTGCCCGCGAGACGGAACCGATGGTCGGCGCCTCCCGCGCCTCCCCCGCCTCCCGCACCAAGGACGGCGGGGACACCCCGGGCCGGCAAGCGCGGCCCCGGATGTCCACGGCTGAACCCGGGGATCGCAGCCTGGAAGCCGGCGGGCGGATGTCCCAAACGGGATCCGGGGATCGCGGCCGGGAAGCCGCGACCGTCGGTGGGGTTTCGCACCCGGAATCGGCCAGGCATTCCAGCCACGATTCGGCCAGCTCCGGCTCGCAGGACTGGACCACGGGCGCCATTCCCAAGATCCGCGGACGGCGCGCCGCTGACTGATCCCCTTGCAACTACCCCGCCGTAAGTGCAGCAAACCCGCGTTTTACGTGCACATACCGCGGGGCAGTTGCCGGGTGCGGAGGCGGCCTGTGGACAACGTCTTCCGTCGTCGCCATCTTTGCCATTATGGGCAGATGCCCCGGCCACTGAAATTGCCCGCGCCCTTGGATTCCCGACCCTTCACTGTCGGAGAGGCCATCGCCGCCGGCGTCAGGCCCGGCAGTCTCCGGAACCCTCGCCTTGACCGGCCCAGCCGCGGCATCAGAATTCCCGGAACCGACCGCCCCGGTACGGTGGCAGAGCTGGCGAGAGCGTACTCCCAGGTCTGGCCATCATCGGCTGCATCCCATGGCACGGCCTTCACCGTATGGGACATACCTGGCTTTCTCCCCGGCTTGGACCGTCCAGGGATCCATATTTCACGGCGGGCGGGCAAAACCATGCCCCGGCGAAGCGGCGCGTTCCGGGGACATGTGGGTGACCGGATCTCGTCAATTCCGCGACTTCGATGACTACCTTCTTGCCGGTGTTGACTACGCCGGCATGAAGAACGCCGGGAAGCTGCCGCTGATCACGGCCGACGGAAGCGCCCGGTACCTTGAGGACAGGCTTGCCCTCCTTCAGGAGCGGCTGAAGGAAGTGAACCAGCTGGCGGCCCGGGATGAACTTCCCGGGGTGCTGGTTACCGAAAAAGGCGTGAAAATCACCCCGCTGGAGACGATCGTCCCCGCGCACGCGCAGCCACTGATCGACCAGGCCAGCGCCATGTTCCCTCGGATCCGGATCACCGACCTGCTCATGGAGGTCGATAGCTGGACCGGATTCAGCCGCCACTTCACAAGCCTCAAATCCGGCCAGCCCTCTAAGGACAGGCAGCTTCTTCTCACCGCGATCCTGGCCGACGGGATCAATCTGGGACTGACGAAGATGGCCGAATCCTGCACCGGCGTCACGTATGCCCAGCTGGACCGCCACCAGGCCGCCTACATCCGAGACGAAACCTACAGCGCCGCGCTGGCGGAACTGGTGAACACCCAGCACGGTCATCCCTTTGCCACGCAATGGGGAGATGGGACCACCTCTTCTTCTGACGGGCAGCGCTTCCGTGCCGGCAGCAAAGCGGAGTCCACCGGGCACGTGAACCCGAAGTACGGTGCCGAACCCGGCCGGCTCGTCTACACGCACGTCTCGGACCAGTACTCGCCCTTCCACAGCAAACTCGTCAACGTTGGTGACCGCGACGCGACCTACGTTCTGGACGGGCTGCTCTATCACGAGTCCGACCTGGCGATCCAGGAACACTACACCGACACGGCCGGATTCACCGACCATCTCTTCGCCCTCATGCACCTGCTCGGCTACCGGTTCGCGCCCCGGATCCGCAACATCGGCGATACCCGCCTCTACACACCCACCAATGATCCAGGACTTGCCACGTTGGCGCCACTGATCGGCGGAACGATCAACACGAGAACAATCGCTCTGCACTGGGACGAGATCCTACGCCTCGCCACGTCCATCAAAACCGGCACCGTGACCGCGTCCCTGATGATGCGGAAGCTCGGCGCCTACCCCCGCCAAAACGGGCTCGCCGTCGCCCCTGCGGGAACTGGGCAGAATGGAACGGACCCTCTTCCTGCTCGACTGGCTCCAGGACCCCGGCCTGCGCCGCAAAGTCACCGCCGGCCTAAACAAGGGCGAGGCCCGGAACACCCTCGCCCGGGCCGTCTTCTTCAACCGGCTCGGCGAAATCCGCGACCGTTCCTTCGAACAACAGCGCTACCGCGCCAGCGGACTGAACCTTCTCACCGCAGCCATCATCCTCTGGAACACCGTCTACCTCGACCGTACCATCACCACCCTGACCAGCAACGGCGGCGACATCGACCCCGACCTCCTACGGTTCCTCTCACCCCTGGGATGGGAACACATCAACCTCACCGGCGACTACACCTGGCCCCGCGCCAACCACATCAAACCCGGAAA
>JALYYI010000020.1 GCA_030946705.1 Actinomycetota bacterium
CGGTCGGCGATCTCCACCTCGGCGAAGGATGGCCCGAGTATCCACAGCGCCTGCTGCTCCCGGGGCCGGCTGCGCAGCAGACCTGCGGGCAATCGAATGATCGCCCGAACCCGGCCACCGCGGAGCAGGTCCGCGCGCAGCCGTGCCGCGCCGCCGCCGCCGCCGTTTCGGCCTGTCAGGGGTCCGCACAGGACCCGCGCCGGTGCCAGCACCACGGCCCGTTGCGCATCGTCCATCTGCAGGTCCGTTTGCCCGACCGCGGCGAGGATCTCCTCCGGCCCCATCCCCGGCCAGCCGGCCGAGGGGTACTGCGCCAAATGCACCACCGGTCTCTCCACGCGCAGCGAACCGTCCGCCGCGGACGGGAGGGCGGTGGCATCGATGCCCCGCACCCGCAATCGCCGACGCGCCAAACGCGAGGCCCCGCCGTCGTCGTTCGCAATCAGGACCGTCATGCGGTCCGGGTCCGCGGTGCCGTCCGCGACACCGAGAAGAAGGTCGCTGCCGCCGCGGCTGGCATCGGCGAACATATCGGTACCCAGCTGCCGGGCAAGTTCGACGGCGGCGCCGGCCACCAGATCGAGCGCCACGGCGGTAAGCGCGACGTCCGCGAGGTCGCGCAGGCCGGACCGGAAGCGGGCAGCCATCAGCGTTTCGAAGGCTGCGGCCGGGTTGTACGCGGCGTCCGCCAGGGAGTCTGCGTAGGCAGCGAGCTCAGGGAGGGCGTCGGCCGCGTGTTCCAGCTCCTTGTATAGGAACCTGTCATTGGGATCTGCGTCGTCAGCGGCGTCCAGCAGCTCGCCGGAACTGAGGCCGGCCAAGGCCCGGCCGTTCAGGACGCGCAGGACCAGCAGCGCCGTCAGTGCCTCAAATCGGGACCGGTCGCCTGTCCTGTCGGTTCCCGGCGATGCGTAGGCACTCAGATCTGCCGCTGCCGTCGGGTTGTTGCCGCGCCCCGTCGCCTCCAGCCAGGTCGCTATCTCGGAGGCGCTGAAGACGTCGCGACCGCGGTCCGTTGTGACCGGACCGGGAAAGGGCAGGGCGCTGCCGGCACTGCGGGATCGCCACATGGAAACCACCGGTCGCTGAACCCGGGCCAGCGCGGCGACATCCGAGAGGGTCATTTCCAGCCCGGAAAGGCTCTCCATCCGTTTACTCCGTTCCGCGCTCGCCGTCCCCATCGGCCGTGGGCCGGCGGGGTGCTCTCAGCGTATCCCGGGTGGCGGACATCCACGGCTGGCGACTGATAACCCGTGTTATCAGACGTTGTGGGCTTTGATGCCAGCACAAGCGCCTAGCTTGATGAAGCGGCGCCGGCTTGGGCCGCACCGATCGCCGGGGACCGTGGATATTGGGGGGCGGTTCCCGGCGGTCAACTCCATCGCACAGGACAGGACACGTCGTGGCACAGCGGGACAACAAACCGGCGGGCGACGCGGCAGAGCGTCCGGAACCGAACGACTCGGGGCGGGCCGGCCCGGGGCGGAACGAACGTCACGAGATGCTGTTCAGCGCCGACGGGACGTTGCTGGGCCTGGCGGATGGAGCCATGTTCGGCCCGAATCCGGGCGGCGTTCCATGGCCCGCGGACCTGTGGCCCGGAACCCCAGCCGCGAAACGCATCGCCGGAACAATTCCCGGCAGCTCCGATCAGGAGAACGACTCAGGAAAAGGACCCAGGAAATGACCACAGCACAAGACGTCCCGGCGGCACCCGAAGGGCCGGCGGACGGGGAGCCCATGACGGAGCGGCAGCCCATGACGGACCTGGCTCCCACGGAAGTCGCGCCGACCGAATCCGCACTCGACAGGTCCAGGAAGCACCGGAAAGGAAAGTGGACCGCGGTCGCCGTTGCCGCCGTCGTGCTGTTCGCCGGCGGGGGAGCGGTTGGCTATTCCCTCCCGGACCCGACGACCAGCGCCGCGTATGTCTCCGTGGCCCAGCAGAAATCTGCCGCCGAGGCGGACAGGGATTCCGCGCGGTCCGACTACGGCAACATCAAGACCAAGTACGACACGTTGCTGAACGGGATTACCGGGCGCGAAAACACCGTGGCCAAGCGCGAGGCGGCTGTCAGCACCGCCGAGTCAACGCTCAAGGACGCCCAGGCGGCCGTCAAGAAACGCGAGGATGCCGTGACCGGCGCGGAGACCACCAAGGCGGCCAACACCATAGGCGACGGCACCTGGACCGTCGGCAAGGACATTGAGGCCGGCACCTACCGTGCCGCCGCCGACGTCGGTTCCTCCTGCTACTGGGGCATCTATGCCACCGGAAGTAACGGCAGCAACATCATCGAAAACGACATCCCCGGTGGCGGCCGCCCCACCGTGTCGGTGCAGGGCGGGCAGGACTTCAAGTCCAGCCGCTGCGGCAAATGGGAGAAGCAGTAGCGCTTCCTCACACATCGTCATCGGAGGATCAAGGCAGGAATCTTCGCAACGGTTGCGGTAGCGGGGCTCATCGTAAGCTTCAGGACGGAAGTGATTCACTAGGGCCATGGAAACTCCCAAAGCGCTACAAGAGACGTATTCCCGATGGCAGAAGGCCGGCCGCCCAATGCAGGAGCCTTCGCGGTGGAAGTTGCATGCGTGGACCAGGCAATTGCCCGAATATGCTTCGGTTTTTGAGTCCTATCCATCTGGGCCGATTGGCCGGAGCAAGGGCATCGAATTGGTTGGCAGGATTACGGACGAAGAAGCGGCAGTTCGCGCGTTCTTGCTAGCGATGATCTGGGGATATGGCCCTGTAGGCTACGGCCCCTTTCGCACCCTGCGAGTTCTTAACTCATTTGATGCGCCCCGCCACCTGCTGGAAATTGCCGAGATTGCCCAGTCACAGGGTGGCCTCGCAGCCTTTGAACACATCGAGAAGCAACGTCGATCAAACCGCGCATACCTTAAGTATCTTGGTCCTGCATTTGGCACGAAGTACTTGTATTTCTTCACTGCATCGGTTAACCCAATAGCTCCTTCTCCCGTTATGGACGCCGTTGTCGTGCGGTGGTTTCGCAAGAACGTCAAGGACGTGGCTCTAAACGTGATCCCTTGGGACTCGCATAGCTACGGTGCTTTTCTCACGCATCTGGAGTACTGGGCGGGGTCTCTAGTGGGCGATAGTGAGCCGTTGAACTTGGCCGATGTCGAGTATCTGATTTTCGCCTCTGGAGCCAGTTTCGAGCTGAGCACGGAGTGGTCAGAAGAGTGGGAAAAGACAGAGTCACAAGTCTCCGTCGGCGATCTCCTGGATCGGCTGCGGGCGGTGGTCACGGCCCAGGCGAATGTAGACGATCGAGCCGTTCAACTGATCGAAGAGCTTGAGGCGGCTCTCGAATCGAAGCTCCAAATAGTTGAGGTCGACTAAAGACTGTCACCCGGCGCTTGTCGCGTTCGCGGCGTGGCGGCCCAAGTGGCGAGACACCAGGAGGCCGGTGCCTCGTTTGCCGAGTGGTTCGTGCCGCACAGCGGGTTGTCCGGCCCGCGGTTGCGGGACCACTCTTGGGTCATTCCGGCTTCCGGAGCGCCGCTTCGATGTCCGTGAGCTTCTGAACAAGCAGCAGGCTTCCGGGGATGCGGCGGAAACCCAGCGATTCGTAGAACCGGGCGACTCTCTCATGTAGGGCGTCCACGACGACGAGTCTTGCCGCTACAGTCTGGGTTGCATCGACGACTCGCGCGAGGGCGTCAGCAACGAGAACCTCGCCGAGGCCCTGTCCGCGCAGGGGCTCAGACAGCGCGAGTCGAGCCAGCAGGACGGCTGGGATCTCGGCCGGGCCGCCTCGCCCGACCCTGACGGGCACAGCCTCGCGCGCGACCTTGTGGGCGGCCAACGCGTAGTAGGCGCCGACCACGCCGCCCTGGTCGACCCAGACCCAGGTCCGAGCGGTTCTGCGATCGGTTGCGGGTACTGCTTGCTCGCGAAGCCACGTGTCCAGGGACGCTTCGCCGCAGCTAAAGCCGCGGACGTCGTGCCGCTCGGGGTCGAAGCGTTCGGAGCGGTAGGTCATCCGTCAGTCGCGCGTGACCGTGTCACTGGCACGCTTCGCCGCCCGGATGAGTGCTTCGTTCGGGCTTGCCGGAGCGTCGAGGGCGTCAAACAGATCGTCAAAATACGCCGCCGGCACCGTGGTGGTGGCCTCGTGCTCACGAATGATCCGATCGGCCTTCTCCTCCGCGGCGCCGCGGGCGAACTCGCTGACCGGCTCGTGCACCAGCTCAGCGGCCCGCTCGATCAGGTACTTCCGGTCGGGGCGAAGCCGAAACTCAAGACGGGCAGATGCTGCTGCCATTCCACACCTCCTACATGTACGGATAATCGTACGGACAAAGTTGTGGGATGTCCATGGCCCGCCACAATCGCGCGCCTCCGCTGCTGGGCGTCACTGTGGACGGACCGTGCGGTGGCCTACCGTGCCGCAAACGGGATCGGCCAACGCGAGGTGGGCATCGCCGTCGTCGTCCAGCGGATGGTGCAGGCCGAGGTGGCGGGTGTCGTGTTCACCGCGAAGCCGGTGTCCGGCACCCGCCGGCGAGCCGTGATTGATGCCGGCCAGGGGATGTGGGACGCGGTGGTGTCCTGGGCCGTCAACCCCGACCACTTCGTGCTGGACACCTCCAGCGGCCGGGTGCTGGAGCGTAGGCCCGGGAACCGGCCG
>JALYYI010000028.1 GCA_030946705.1 Actinomycetota bacterium
GAGCGAACTCCCTGGCCGTCAGAGTTATTTCAATCCCGCCCTTAAGGCACCGGTGTCCGGCCGGATCGAGGCTGAAATCCCCGGCTGTTAGTACCGGGGAGCGATCCGCTGGGGCACGTCGCAGCAACGCCCGGATCCGTGCGAGCAGGACCGGGTGGGAATAGCAACTTCATTTGGCCCCGGGTTTGCCGCTTGATTTGGCCCCACCCCGGGTAGGGGTTTTCCGTGTTTGCCGCTTGTTGCGGCGGGGTTAGCCTTTCTGCGCTTGGCGGGTGGTTTTGAGGCGGTAGGAATCGGTTCCGGTGTTGATGATGTGGCCTCGGAATGTTAGTCGGTCCACGATCGCTGCCGCGAGGCGGGGATCGGTGAAGGTCTGGCCCCACTCACTGAAGTTCGCGTTGGAGGCGCAGGCGATGGATGCCCTCTCTTCCCTGGCAGTGATGATCTGGAAGAGCAGCTCCGCGCCGTGGGTATCGAGTTTGACGTAGCCAACCTCGTCAAGGCAAAGCAGGTCCAGACGCGCGTATTTAGCGACCAGCCGTGAAAGTTCCTTGTTGTCGGCAGCCTCGACGAGTTCGTTGACCAGTGCGGCCGTGGTGATGTATCGGACCCGCCGTCCCTGCTCGGCCGCGGCGGTACCCAAACCGATGAGCAGATGGGTTTTACCGGTGCCGGAATCCCCGAGCAGGACCAGGGGCTCCCCGGCATCAATCCAGGAACCGCCTGCCAGTTTCGTCATGGTTGCCGGCGGCAGGTCCGGGATTTGGGTCAGGTCAAGGTCCTCGAGCCGTTTGGGCCGGGGGAACTTCGCTTCCTTGACGCGTCGGTCCCGGCGCCGGTCCTCGCGTTCGTCACATTCATAGGTCAGCACCTCGGCGAGGTAGCCCTGATGGCTTAGCCGGGCCCGTGCGGCCTCTTCAGCCATGGACGCCGCGATCTTCGCGGTCCCGGAAAGGTAGAGGGTTTTACAGGCCGCGCCGATTGCCGCCGCGGCGGCTGCCTCACTGGTCGCCGCCAGGGTGGGCACTGCCTGGCTCATCGGGCACCTGCCAGAACCAGGAGCTGGTCGTAGCCGGCCAGGGAGGGAGCTGTGCGTTCGGGCAGGTGAACGACCCGGTCCCTGAGCCGTTCAGGCAGGCCAACGGGCGCGGTGCGGAACGCGGCGTTGGCACGTGCGCTGATCGCCAGGTGGTCCGGGTCGTAATCTCTGGCAGTGATCGCCCCTTCCATGGCCATGATGACCGGGGCGGCCGGGAGGGTCCGTGCCAGCAGCAGCACCCCGATCAGGGCCCGGGTCCCGGGCCCGTCGCCGAGCTGGCGGCGGGCCTTGTCCCAGAACTGCTGGTGTGTAGGGGTGAAGGCGCCGCTGGCACGGGCCGCGACCAGGGCGGTCGCCCCGGCCATCGCACCAGGTTTGCGGGTGAGGACCTCCAGGTAATGATCGAGTTCCAGGACGTGGTCGTACTTGTGCACCGCGCGAACGTGGTTGGCGACTTTTTTGCCGTCGGCGAAGACCTCGATGACCCTGGCGCCGACGCGGACGCTGACCCGCCTTCCGGCGTAGGAGACGGGAACGGAGTAGTAGCACTGCCGGACGCAAACCTCGGACTTATGGTTAGTCTTGACCGAGACGGTGGGGCCGGCCTCGAAGGCATCCGCGGGCAGGGCCAGCAACTCCCCGGTCTCGGCGGCCGCCGCGGCACCGACGGTGACCGGGCGGGCAGAGATCACCCGGTGTTCGTCCTTCTCATCGCAGACAGCCATGTAATCGTTCAGGGCCGCCAGGGTTACGAACTCCGGAACCGGGGTGAGCCAGCGGCGGCGGAACCTGCCGACTTCGCCCTCCACGCCGCCCTTCTCATGGGCCCCGTCGATGCCAGGGATGCAAAAGAAGGAATCAAACCCGGAAGCTGGTGGGTTCACGATTTCTGACGGCTCTCCGGGAGGAACCGGTGGTCGTTATTTGTGGTGGAAGTGTGGGTTCGGCTCAACTGCCGTGCGGGATGGGCCCGGTTTGGGCGGCTTGGGCGTAGCGGATCCCGGTTC
>JALYYI010000041.1 GCA_030946705.1 Actinomycetota bacterium
CTGCAGCTGCGTTGATTCCGGGTTCGGTGGGGGCTGAAACCGCGGGGGAAACTCCGGGGGCCGGGTGGGTCAGCGCCACCACGAAGATGCCTCCGAGGGCAAGCGTCAGGGTCAGCCCTGCCGCCGCCCACAGCAGGGCCACGCCCCGGCGGGGGTGCGCCGGGGTGCTTGTGTCCGGGGCGGATTCCTTTTTCGTTCGGGCTGATGTCACGGGCTGTTGTTGCCTTTCTGTGCTGGGCGGCCGGCTGGATCTGCTTCGTCGGCGGACCCGTCCTGCGGTGTGATGAGCGTGCGGCGGACGACGACGGTGATGGATCCCAGTACAATGACAGCCAGCGCCAGGGCCGTCAGGAAGGGCTGCGCGTTCAGGAACGCGGCGAGCCCGGTCTGTACGCTGCCAACAACGGCCGTCAGGGGTGAGGTTGCGGACGGGGCCAGCACCTCGGCGGCCCAGTAGTACGCAAGGTAGACCCCTGCAAGGATCAGGACGATCCCGGACACGGCCGGCAGCCAGCGTGCGGCGGAGCGAACGCGACGCAGGGCGGCGGAGCCGGCCGTGGCGGCGACGACGGCCGCGGCGGTGACGAACAGACCCATGCCAAGTGCGTAGGCAAGGTAGCTGGAGAGTCCGCCCACCACTCCAGCCCCGGCAAACGATCCGCCGACCGCCGCCAGGAACAGAGGCAGGGAGCAGCTCAGTGAGCCGGCCGCGTAGGCGACGCCGTAGAGGGCCATCGCCAGCACCGACCGCCCCTTGCCTATGCGGGGGGCGGGAAGCCTCAGCCGCGGGCCTCGTCCGGCCACGGTGAATACCCCGGCGACGCTCATGCCCAACCCGGCGAGGATCATCAGCCAGGGGAGGGCCCCGGTGACAAGCAAGGCACCACCCTGAAGGACCAGTCCGGCGGATCCGAACGCGACCACGAAGCCGGTGCTCATGCTGGCTCCGCAGAGCAGGGCGCCCGCGATGCGCTCGCCCCTGGGTCCGGGCCGGGCGCCGGCAAAGAGTGCCAGATAGGCGGGCAGCATGGGAAACCCGCAGGGGTTTACCGAGGCAACCAGCCCCAGAGTGAAGGAGTAGAGGATCAGTCCTGCGCCGGTGTCGAGCTGGTTCATCTCAGTGCCTGGTGCCGTTCCGGAGGTTCAGCGCCTGCAGATAGTCGTTGTAGTTGTCCAGCTCGGTGTCGCCCTCGCGTGCGACCCGGCGCTCCGCGGCGCGGGTGGCGCGGTGGTCAGACTTTTGCCACTTCAGGACCAGGGCGCCGAGCACCAGCAGTGTTGGTAATTCCGTGAAGCCCCAGGCGATTCCGCCGCCGGTGGCCTGGTCGGCCAGTGGCGAGATGTGCCAGCCGGGCATGGTCGTGGAGTAGAAGCGAACCAGCAGGGTGGTGGACATCATGACCACTACTCCGAAGAAGGCGTGGAACGGGGCGGTTGCGGCCAGCTCCAGGACCGGCAGCACCGGTCCCGCCACGGCGCGGAGGCCGCGGCCGGATTTCCGCGGCGACGGATCGACGCCGAGCACCCCCCAGAAGTAGAGGAAACCGATGAGCAGGAAGTGCAGCAGCATCAGATTGTGGCCCCACCAGGTGCCCATCAGGTAATCGAAGGCCGGGGTGAAGTAGAGGCCATACAGGCTCATGATGAACAGCCCAAACGTTACCGCGGGATGCGTCAGCAGCGCCGCTGCTCTGGTGTGCAGGAGCCGGAGGACTCCGCGGCGGACCTGGCCACTTCCTCCGGAGCCGGCGGGCAGCGCCCGCAGCAGGAGCGTGATCGGGCCTCCGAGGACGAGCAAAACCGGCGAGAACATGTTCAGGACCATGTGCTGGACCATGTGGATGCTGAACAGTTCCATCCCGTAGCCGTCGATCCCGGTGGCCGTGACAAACAGAATCGAGGCCGCGCCGGCGAGCCAGCAGATGCTGCGTCCCACGGGCCACCTGATGCCGCGGCGGTGCAGGATGAGGACGCCGCAACCATATAGCACCAGCAGGGCCACCACGATAAGTGGCAGCACCGGAACCGGTGGGGGGTGCCACGCCAGCACCCGTGCCAGCGTCGGCGCCCGCGTGGGCATCCACATGGATCCGCCCATCGAAGCACCCGGACTGCCTCCGGCAGGGATCGGCATTGTGGTCGGCCAGGGCACTCCTAGATCCCCAAAATCAGTGTCTCGTCCGCCGCCGGCTCACCGGCGGCGCGGGCAAAGACCTCAAACCCTGCCAGGACGGTTTCCTGTTCGGAAGCGGAGAGCCGGTCCAGCACATCGGAAATTTCCTGCCGGCGGGAAAGGGTGACATCTGAGTAGACGCGTGAGCCTTCGTCGGTGAGCGAGATGATCACCTCGCGCCGATTCTCGGAGCTCGCCGAACGGGTGATCAGGCCGCCGGCAACCATGCGGTCAGCGAAGCGGCTGAAGCTGGACTGGTTGGCTCCGAGATGGAGGGCCAGATCTCCCATCCGCAGCGGGCCGAAGTTGGACAGCACCACCAGCACCCGGAACTGCGGGAGAGTGACCGCGTCCATGACAGGCGCCAACGACCGGGCTATGACCCCCAGAAGTGCCCGCGACGCCGTCAGTGACCTGTCGACGACCTGGTGCGCAGGCTGCCCGGCGGCGGCGGCATGCGGTGACGGTGGATCCATTGCTGGTGGTAAGGTCATAGTTGCTATAATACATATATTGCATCAGATCATATACAAGGGGTTTTACGTGACAGCGCAGCACCCGACCACCCGGCCATGGTTACTTGGGGGACCCGGGAGGCCCGTTCGGCTCAGGCTCGCCGGAACATCCTACCAACTGGTGGCGATGGCCGTTCTCGTCGGTGCCGGCGCCGGACTCGCTGCCGTGGCGTTCCGCTGGCTGATCACTACCGCCACGCTCATCTTCACCGGCACGGGCGATTACTCCGCCAGCCAGGGCCACCCTGGCCATCCGTGGCTGCCCTGGCTCGGCGGGGTGTTCGTTGTCCTTGCCCCGGTCGTCGGCGGTCTGATCTACGGACCCCTGGTCCAGCGCTTCGCCCCGGAGGCCCGGGGCCATGGAGTCCCCGAGGTCATGTATGCGGTCAGCCAACACGGTGGCCGGATCAAGGGCCGCGTTGCTGTGGTCAAGGCGCTGGCCTCGGCCGTTTGCATCGGCTCCGGAGGATCGGTGGGCAGGGAGGGGCCGATCGTGCAGATCGGCTCGGCACTGGGATCCTGGCTCGCCCGCATATTCAGGATGCCCGAATCCAGGGTCCGGGCCTTGGTGGCCTGTGGTGCGGCCGGCGGAATCGCTGCCACGTTCAATGCCCCGATTGCCGGGGTGTTCTTCGCCCTGGAACTCCTGCTGTCGGATTTTGCGGCCGGATCCTTCGGCGCGGTGGTCCTGGCGTCGGTGACGGCTTCCATCATCGGGCGCACGTTCCTGGGAAACGAGGCGTTCCTGAAGCTGCCGCCCTTTACGATCACCTCGGCCGCGGAGTACCCGCTGTTTATCCTGCTGGGCCTGCTCGCGGCGGTCACCGGCGTCGGCTTCACCCGGATCCTGTACAAGATAGAGGATGTGTGCGACTGGGCGTGGCGGGGTCCGGCGTGGCTGCGACCCGTGGCCGGGGGGGTCCTGCTGGGGTTACTGTTGCTGGTCCTGCCGCAGATGTACGGGGTCGGTTACCCCGTCCTGCAGGCTGGAGTCGCGGGCACGTACGCCATAGGGTTCCTGGTCGTGTTGCTTGTAGGCAAGATCGTGGCCACCAGCCTGACGATCGGCATCGGAGGCTCCGGCGGCGTTTTCGCGCCGTCGCTGTTCATTGGCGCCATGCTGGGCGCCGCGTTCGGCGAGGTAGCCGGACTCCTGCAGCCCGCGCTGCACGGGCAGGTCGGAGCTTTCGCCCTGGTGGGCATGGGGGCTGTCTTCGCCGGAGCTGCACGGGCGCCGATCACGGCGGTTATCATCATGTTCGAACTCACGGGCGAGTACTCCATCATTCTGCCCCTGATGCTGGCCATCGTCGTCGCCACCGGCGTTTCAAAAATCATGAGCAAGGACACCGTCTACACCCTAAAGCTGCGCCGCCGCGGAGTGGACCTCGAGCGCCACCCGGGCACGGAGATGCTCAGCGGTACTCCCGTAAGCGCGGTCATGGACACGTCCCTGCGAGCCCTCCCGGAGGACCTGAGCGTCGCAGAGGCGGCCCGGCGGCTGCTGGCGGCAAGACATCCGGCGCTTCCGGTTACCGATCAGGAAGGGAGATTGATCGGCATTGTCACCGTTCAGCATCTGGCGTCGGTCCTGAGCAATGATGACGACAGAGATCGGATTCCGCTGTCCGATGTCGCCGAGATGCCCGCCACCGTGCTGCCCGAGGCCACACTCCAGTCCGTGCTGGACGCCGTCCTGGACTCATCCGCCAGCGCAGGCATCCCGGTAATGGGCGACGACGGAACCCTGCACGGCTGGCTCAACCAGGAGGCAGTCCTGCGTATCCTCTCCCGTCCCGGCGCACCAGCACCAACGAAAACAGGCGACCCGCGCCTCGGCCCATCAGGGCCGCGGCGCCGCCCCCGAATCCGGCCTCCGCGAAATAGGCCGAAGACACCCCACTAACCAGACCAAGAACCCGCATGTCGCTTAGCGGCAGCGACAACCGCACTGGAGCCGAAATGAACGTCCAAACACCCAGGGCCCAACAGTCCCACACCGGGATCGACCCGACCGAGCGCCCCCAGATTCATACCAATGGTGGAACGTTCCTGATCTACCCGGATGGGCACGTCGTGACGGTAACGAACGAGAAGTTCGAGCAGGCCCGCCGCGTCCTGGCCCGTTGCGCCTTTGAGGATCCCAGGCCGGCGGCACTGGCCCGGGCAGAAGCAGATTTCAGGACGGCGGAAGACGAATGTTTCCTTGAATTCGGTCTTATTCGCCGAGGTGGGGCCTGGGTTTTCGCCGAGTCTTCAAACCTGTAGGAACCGCTCTGGGAGCGCTGGACGGGGCCGCCGGTCGAGATCGGATCCAAGCTGGACGGGGCCGCCGGTCGAGATCGGATCCAAGGTGTCCGCTCCCAGCTTGTCCAGCCCTCTCAGGGTGGCAAGGCGGTCCGATGGCGCCTCGCTATTGCCCGACCGGAATGTTAGAGACTAACATTCCGTGTATGGGAAAGGCCGTTGCCACTAGGGCGCTCCTGCAGGAGCAGGCCATGGCACTGTTCGTTCAACAGGGTTTCGACGCGACGACTGTCGCGCAGATCGCCGCGGCCGCCAGAGTTTCGCAGATGACCTTCTTCCGGTATTTTCCGACGAAGGATGCGGTGGTCTTTGACGACCCGTACGACCCGCTGATCGCGGATCTCGTTGCCGCCCAGGACCCCTCGCTGCCAGCACTGGAGCGAGTCCGACTGGGCCTGCTGGCCGCTTGGGGCTCGGTGCCCGGACCCGCTGACGATGCGACCAGAGACAAGATCAGGCTGATAGCAGGCCACCCCCGGTTGGCAGCCGGTGTCTGGGAGAACAACCGCAGGACCGAGGACCTGATCGTTGAAGCTCTGACGGGAACCGGCGCAGACCGGCTTGAAGCGCGGGTCGCCGCCGGCGCGTGTCTGGGCGGATTGACGGCAGCGCTGCTGGATTGGGCATCCGAGCCGGACGGGCAAGAACTGCGCGAGCGTATGAATACGGCCCTGGCCCTGATGGGCGAATCGGGCATGACGGCGCGGGCAAACCTGTGAAAACGGCAACGGCCATCAAGGCGGAGCGGGTATCGAAGGCCCTGGGCGGACTCCCCGTTCTCGACGACGTATCCCTGGTCGTGGGCTCGTCGGAAACCCATGCCCTGGTCGGGCTGAACGGAGCAGGAAAAACGACGTTGATGCGGATCCTGCTGGGCATGCTCAAACCGGACAGGGGCTGGGCTCAGCTGACGGGAGTCCCGGCCTCCGGTGCAGGAGCGCATGTATGGTCAAGGGTCGGGCAGATGCTGGAGACCCCATTCGCGTACCCGGAGCTGACCGCGCGGGAAAACGTGTACTGCTCCGCCCGATTGCACGGGATGGACCGGGACGCAGCCGGAGCCGCCGCGGGACGGGCATTGTCTGATCTGGGTCTGGAGCAATATGCTGCCCGGCGTGCCGGGACTCTGTCGCTGGGAAACCGGCAGCGAGTGGGTCTGGCCGCTGCCCTGGTCCACGGACCGGACGTGCTTGTCCTGGACGAACCGACCAACGCGCTGGACCCCCGCGGTGTCATCGTTCTCCGCCGGTTGCTCCAGGAGGCATGCCGGGACAGGGGCGCCGCCATCCTGGTCTCCAGCCACCACCTTGATGAAGTCGCACGGATGGCCGACAGGATCAGCGTCATTCACCGGGGCAGGATCATCGGCACGCTGCAGCCCGGGGCCGTGGACCTTGAACGCAGGTTCTTCGACCTGGTGCTGCAGTCCGACGTGCAAGAACAGGAGCAGAGATGAGCGCTTCCGCGCAGGCCCGGGAATTCGAGGCCCTGAAATTCCGCCGGGCACCGGTGGTGCGAACGGTGTCTGTCCTGATCGGCGGCGGCCTGCCGGTGCTCGCAGCGGCCTTCATGGTTGCGGCGACCTCCGACGGGTCCAGCCAGATCGGCCTCAAAGCAGCGGCCATGCTGACAAGCGCTGGCTGGACCGGGTATTTGGCGATGGTGGGGATGCTTCTGTCCGTCGGGGCGCTGATGGGCATCGGTTTTGTGGTGTGTTGGTGTTTCGGGCGCGAGTTCACCGAAAAAACCCAGGCCTGCCTGTTTGCCCTGCCGGTCAGCCGGCGTCGGCTTGCTAATGCGAAGTTTACGGTGATCCTGCTCTGGGCACTTCTGCTTTGCCTGGTCAGCGTAGGGGTTGCCCTTCTTGCCGGCGCCGTCATCGGTCTGGGCGTGCCCGGTCCTGAGGCTCTGGTGGCTGCGGTGAAGGCCTGGTCCGCCGGCGCCATGGCGGCCCTGCTGGCTTGTCCGCTCGCCGTCGTGGCCAGCGTTGCGCGCGGCTACCTTCCCGGCGTCGGCGCATTGGTGCTGCTGGTGGTCATCACCCAGGTGGTGACGGCGTTCGGAGCCGGGGCATGGTTCCCCTATGCAGCGCCAGCGCTGTGGATGGGTATGGGGGGCGCCACGGCCGCTGAAACGGTTAACCCGGTACAGCTCTTACTCTGCGTTCCGGTCTCTGTGCTCGGCATCGCCATAACTGGTCAATGGTGGAAGAACATGCAAATCAGCGCCGGTTGATGGCATAGAGGTTGAGGCAGCGTCTTCTGGCAAGGGCGATGAGGGCCTGGTTGTGGCCTTTTCCTTCGCTTCGGTTCCGGTCGTAGTAGGCCGGGCAGCCCGGGTCCCTGAGCGAGGCGAGGGCGGAGAGGAACAGGACGCCTTGCCGCGCGCATCGGCAGGTCCTGCAGAATCAGGCGAGCTTTCCCTGATCGTTCGGCAGAGCCTGATCCAGCAGCTTCCTGCCAGTCCGTCGCACCGGCCTGGGATGGTGTCGATTCCCGGCATTCACGTTACGCACGGCGAGTTGTGGAGCCGCCGGGTCAGAGCCCAAGGGCCGCGCGGACATCCTGCAGTACGGCATCCAGCGCCGCCCGGGCCCGGTCCTTGGCCTCCGGCAGGTCCGCGGGTAAACCGACGGGGATGATGACCTCCAGGTAGCATTTGAGTTTGGGTTCGGTTCCGCTGGGACGGATGATCACCCGGCTGCGGTCCTGCGTCAGATAGAGCAGTCCCTCGGTGGGAGGCAGAGATTCGGAGCCTTCGGCCAGGTCCACCACGTATTCGACGGCGGATCCGCCGAATACGGTCGGGGCATGCTCGCGCAGCCGGTTCATCATGGCCTCCAGCAGGCCCAGGTCCGCCACCCGAACGCTGAGCTGGTCGGTGGCATGCAGTCCGTGGACCAGTGACAACTCGTCCAGGGTGTCGAAAACGGTTTTGCCTGCAGCCTTGGCGGTGGCGGCCAGCTCGGCGATCAGCAGGGCGGCGGAGATGCCGTCCTTGTCCCGCACCAGGTCCGGGGCGACGGCGTAACCCAGGGCTTCCTCGTAGCCGTAAACCAGGCCGGGCACGCGGGAGATCCACTTGAATCCCGTTAACGTCTGCTCATGGTCGAAGCCGTTTGCGCCGGCGATGCGGGCCAGCAGCCGCGAGGAGACGATGGAGTTGGCGAAGACGCCCCGGCTTGCGGACCCGGAAGCGCTGTCCCCGGCCGGCGCAGCCAAGCGCGCCACAAGGTGGGCGCCCAGCAAGGCACCGACCTCGTCGCCTCGCAGCATCCGCCAGGCACCGGTGGACGGGTCCACGGCGGCGGCCGCTGCCCTGTCCGCATCCGGATCGTTGGCCAGCACGATGTCCGCGCCGGTCCGCCGGGCCGTTTCCAGGGCCAGATCCAGGGCGCCGGGTTCCTCCGGGTTCGGGAAGGAAACCGTGGGGAAATCCGGATCCGGCATCGCCTGCGCCGTTACGAGAGTGACGTCGCTGAAGCCGGCGCCCTTGAGCACGGACACAGCCGTTTCGCCGCCCACCCCATGCATGGGCGTGAGCACAATCTTCAGGTCCCGGCCGGGGAAGCGCACCGGATCGGCCAAAGCGCAGACGGCCTTTACATAACCGGTCACCAGATCCCGCGTGCCGTCGTCGTCGTGCCCGCCGAGGCCGGACGAAGTGTCCACCACGGTCCAGCCGGACGGCGCCAGGCGAATGCTCTCCAGTTCCCCAGCGGCGGCGATCCTGGCGGCAATCTGCTCGTCGTACGGGGCCACGATCTGCGATCCACGGGCGGCTTCCGGCACCGCTCGGCCGCCCAGATAGACCTTGTAACCATTGTCCTGCGGCGGATTGTGGCTGGCCGTGACCATCACGCCGCCCTCGCACCCGAGCCGGCGCACGGCATAGGCCAGCAGCGGGGTGGGCAGCGCGGCGGGCAACAGGTACGTCTCGATGCCGGCCGCGGTGAAGATGGCCGCGGTTTCCGCGGCGAAGACGTCAGAGTTGTGCCGGGCGTCATAGCCGACGACGGCACGGGGGGTGTAGCGGCCCGCGGCGGTATCGCGCAGGAATGCGGCCAGCCCGGCAGCCGCGCGGCGCACGACGACGCGGTTCATCCGGTTGGGTCCCGGCCCCAGGGCCGCGCGGAGCCCCGCGGTGCCGAACTGCAGCGTTCCAGCGAAACTGTCCGCCAGTTCCAGCTTCGCCTGCAAGGAGGCCGGGCCATCCCCCCGGGACAGGGCCATCAGGCCGCGCAGCGCGGCGGTGGTGACCGGGTCCGGGTCCCGGTCCGCCCACCGGCGCGCGGCGTCGAGAAGCTGCCGGCATCCGGCGTCGGGGAGCGTCATGGAACAAACATAGCGTCAGGACCGGCCGCACCGGGAAAGGACGGGGCGACGGCGGCGGCCGGCTCGGGCGTGCGGGCACCGGATTGCAGGCGCCGGAGCGTCCCCAGCGCCCGCGCCGGGCCTACAGTTTCGCGACGATGTCCGCCAGCAGCCGGGAAATCCGCGGACCCGCGGCCCGCCCGGCCTCAAGGACCTCCTGGTGGCTGAGCGGGACCGGGCTGATGCCCGCGGCAAGGTTGGTCACCAGGGAGATGCCGAAAACCTCCATGCCGGCGTGCCGGGCCGCGATGGCTTCCAGCGCGGTGGACATACCGACCAGATCGGCCCCTATCCGCTTTGCGTACTGGACCTCGGCGGGGGTCTCGTAGTGCGGCCCGGTGAACTGCGCGTAGACACCTTCCTCCAGGCCCGGATCCACCTCACGGGCCAGGGCACGCAGCCGTGCGGAGTACAGGTCGGTGAGGTCCACAAACGTGGCACCTTCCAGCGGCGAGCTGGCGGTGAGGTTGATGTGGTCGCTGATCAGCACGGGTGTGCCGGGCGACCAGGCCCCGTTGAGCCCGCCACAGCCGTTGGTCAGGACCAGCGTCCTGGCGCCGGTGGCCGCGGCGGTCCGGACACCATGAACCACCGCCCGCACGCCCTTGCCTTCGTAGAAGTGGGTCCGGGCCCCGAGCACCAGGGCCCGCTTGCCGGACGCCGTCAGCACCGAGCGGATGGTGCCGATGTGTCCCTGTACCGCGGGGGCGGAGAATCCGGGGATCTCGGACGCGGTCAGCGTGGCAGTGGTTTCCCCGATCAGCTCCGCGGCCTCGCCCCAGCCGGAGCCCAGCACCAGGGCCACGTCGTGGCGCCCGACGCCGGTCTGCGCGGCGATGTAGGCTGCCGCGCTGCGGGCCAGCTCGAAGGGCTCCGTTCCGGCGGCGCCCGGCTGAGCCGGCGCGGCGCCGGATTCGGAGGGAGTTCCGGACGCGGAAGAGGTATCAGGTGTGCTCACCACAACAACCTACCGGGTTGGTGACGGTGCCCGTGATAGGCGAGAATGAGTTACTGTGACCAGCCAACATGATCTTTCTTCCCCATTAACAGTTCCCACCATCGCGATCCTGGGCGGCGGCCCCGGCGGCTACGAGGCGGCCATGGTCGCCGCGGCGCTGGGGGCCCAGGTGACCGTCATCGAGAGGGCGGGCCTGGGAGGCTCGGCGGTGCTGACCGACGTCGTGCCCTCGAAGACGCTGATCGCGACGGCGGACGCGATGACGCGCATGATCGACGCGGCCGACCTGGGCGTCAAGTTCGACGTCGACGGCGGCGACTTCACACCGGTGATGCGCGCGGACCTGAAACTGGTCAACGAGCGGCTGCTGCGGCTGGCGCGCGAGCAGTCCGCGGACATCCGCGCCGGCCTGGAGCGCCTCGGCGTGAAAATCATCCTGGGCACCGGCCGGCTGCTGGACAACCACACCATCGAAGTGATCCATACGCCGGCCCCGGAAACCGCCGCGGAGCGGTTGGCCGAGTCGGTCCACGAGGCAGGTCCGGAACAGCCCGCCGGCGACGCCGTCCAGGAGACCATCACGGCGGACGCCATCCTGCTCTCCGTCGGCGCGCACCCGCGCGAGCTGGCCACCGCCAAACCGGACGGCGAGCGGATCCTGAACTGGGCGCAGATCTACAGCCTGCAGGAGCTGCCCGAGGAGCTGATCGTGGTCGGCTCCGGCGTAACCGGCGCCGAGTTTGCCTCCGCCTACAACGGCCTGGGCTCGAAGGTCACGCTGATTTCCAGCCGCGACCAGGTGCTGCCGGGCGAGGATTCGGATGCCGCCCGGGTGCTCGAGGACGTGTTCGAGCGCCGCGGCATGAAGCTGCTCTCACGCTCCCGTGCCAGCACCGTCGAGCGGACCGAGGACGGCGTAGTCGTCACCCTCAGCGACGGCCGGACGGTGACAGGAAGCCACTGCCTGGTCTGCGTCGGCTCCATCCCGAACACCGCGGGCATCGGGCTGGAGGCGGCCGGCGTCGGGCTCACCGAAAGCGGGCACATTAAGGTCGATGGCGTCTCCCGTACCACCGCGCCGAACGTCTACGCGGCCGGCGACTGCACGGGCGTCCTGGCGCTGGCTTCGGTGGCCGCCATGCAGGGCCGGATCGCGATTGCGCATCTGCTGGGGGACACTGTGCGGCCGTTAATGCTCAACCAGGTTTCCTCCAATATCTTTACCTCGCCGGAAATTGCGTCGGTGGGCGTTTCCGAGGAGGACGTGGAATCGGGGCGTTATCAGGGCGACGTGGTGAAGCTGTCCCTGAAGACCAACGCGCGCGCCAAAATGCGCAATTTCCAGGACGGCTTCGTCAAGATCATCGCCCGGAAGGGATCCGGTACCGTCATCGGCGGCGTCGTCGTCGGACCGGGGGCCTCCGAGCTGATCTTCCCGATCGCGCTCGCGGTGACGCACAAACTGCACGTGGATGACGTGGCGAGCACCTTCACCGTGTACCCGTCGCTGAGCGGTTCCATCTCCGAAGCGGCCCGCCGGCTCCACGTGCACGGTTGACCCCTGCGGGTGGGTCTCCACGCGGCCGTGGCCGGCCTGGGTCGACCGTGGCGGGTCCGTCGCCGGGGCTCGCGGGTCAGACGACGGCGGGCTGGAAGTGCCGCTCGATCAGTTCCCTGATGTCCCCATGGCAGCCGCCGCAGCCGGTTCCAGCGCGGGTGCTGCCGGAAACCGCGGCGACCGTCGCGCAGCCGTCCCCGACGGCGGCCTGGATCTTTCCCCGGCTCACCCCGGCACAGCGGCACACCGTGCGCTCCGGATCCGCATCTGGTGAGCCGCCCGCACACGTTCCGGCGCCCGGGCCGGACATTAATTGCTCCGGACCGTCCAGCCGCAGCAGGCTTGAGCGGTCCGCCGGCAGCTCCGCACCGCGCTCGAAGAGCAGCACGAGTTCGGCCGCGGTGCGGGGCATCCCGATGCAGACCAGGCCCTCCAGCACGCCATCCCGCGTGCTCAACTTGACGTAGCGGCCATGTTCCGGGTCCGCCCACAACGCCACCTGCAGCCGCGGACGGCCCGGAGCCGAGCCAGCCTCCAACAGCTCGTCGTCCCACGGATCGGCGCTCACATTGCCCGCGACCGCCACATCGATGCCGCGGGCCTTGAGCAGCATGACCGGCTCGCTTTCCGGTGCCAGTGATCCGCCGGGGATGTCCGTCCAAGCCCGGCCGCCCCCCGCTGCAGCGCCTTGCCGGGCCAGGTCGCTCAGCCGGCCGGCGAGCCATTCGGCCTGCCGCCAGCCGGGGCCGATCAGGCCCAGCGGACCGCGGGACTGCCGGCACGGCACGCATCCCGGGTCCAGACAGCGGATTTCTGCGCAGTCGCCGATCGCGTATACCCGCTCGTCGTGATGTACCTGCAACCGGTGGTCCACCAGAATGCCCGCGGCGGCCGGCAGACCGGCGCCCGCCGCCAGCTCGGTACGCGGCCGGACACCGCAGGAAAGCACCAGCAGATCGCCGTCGATCGCGGAACCGTCGTCCAGCAGCAGCGCGGAGAACGAGCCACCCGCCCCAGCGAGTTCGACGGCGGTGGAACGGGCGTTGGTGGCGATCCGGACGCCACGCCGGCGCAGCTGGGCACCGAGCATCGAGCCTCCCGGGGCATCGATGCTGCGCCCCAGCGGATGCGGACCGTGATGGACCACGGTGACTGCGGCACCTTCGTCGGACGCCGCCAGCGCGGCTTCCAACCCCAGGATTCCGCCGCCCAAGATGATGATGCGGCCCCGGCCGGCGACGGCGTCGCGCAGCACGGCTGCGTCGCGCAGGTCCCGTAAGGTGGTGACGCCGGGCGGAAATCCGGAGGCGCCGGCGGCCAGCAGCTGCCTTGCCGCCGGATCCGCGTTCAGCCCGATCAGATTGGGCACCACCGAACGGGATCCGGTGGCGAACACCAGCCGCTCGTACGGCACGTTAGCGCCGCCGTCGAGCAGGACGCGCCGGCGGGCGCGGTCGACGCGGAGCACGCGCATGCCCAGCCGAACGTCCACACCGAGCGCGCGCAGGGCCAACGGATCGGCCAGGCTGATGGCCTCCGGCGAGGTCCGCCCGACGCCGACATCTGCCACGAGCACACGGTTGTAGGCGGCCTCCGGTTCATCCCCAATCACCGTGACGTGCATCGTCCCGCGGACCAGCGCGGGTTCCAGCTCCTCCAGCAGCCTGGCCGCCACCGGTCCAAAGCCGACGATGACGACGCGCTCCGGAGCTCCGCCGGAGCGGGCTGGGATGCCCGGGCCGCTCGCCGCAGTGAGTGCGTCGTTCATGCTGGCTCCCCGGCCTCAACCCGGACGGCGCTGGTTTTGAATTCGGGCATTCCGGACACCGGATCCGTTATCGCTTCGGTGAGCCGATTGGCGCTTTGCGCCCCCGGAAAGTGGAACGGCAGGAACACCGTGTCCGGCCGGATATCGACGCTCAGCTGGGCCCTGGCATGTACCTCGCCGCGCTGGTTCCAGATCCGCACGTCCCCACCATCGGAAATTCCGTTGGCAGCGGCGGTGATGGGGTGGATCTGCAGCCGTGCCTCCGCCGCCGCCACCGACAGCTCCGCAACCCGGCGAGTCTGGGCGCCGGACTGGTAATGCTCCAGCAAACGGCCGGTCGCCAGCGCCAGCGTGCCGCTGGCGAAGAGCAGCTCCTTTTCAAACGTGCTTGCGGTGCATGCACTGCAAGCGTTGCCGGCACTGCATGCATGATTCGGACCGGACCTGGTGCACGCCGCCGGAGATTCACGCGGGTGGCGTCGGCTGGCCTTGACCGGCGCAACTGCAGTGAACACGGCGCGTCCGTCGGGATGGGCAAAGCCGTCCGTGAACAGCCGCGGCGTTCCGGCGCTTCCGGCCGGGTATGGCCAGTAGGCGGCCTCGCCGCGCTCCAGCAGAGCGTAATCAATACCGGAATAGTCCGCGACGCCGCCCGCGGAGGCCAGCCGGAGCTCCTCGAACACGGTCTCGGGATCAGCGCTGTAGGTGCCTGGCGCCTTGAGCCGTGTCGCCAGCTCTGCCATGATCCACAACTCGCTGCGCACGCCCGACGGCGGCGCCAGTGCGGCTCGGCGGCGCAGCACCCGGCCCTCAAGGTTGGTCAGCGTCCCTTCCTCCTCGGCCCATTGGGTCACCGGGAGGACCAGATCCGCCTCGGCAGCAGTCTCCGAGAAAAAGAAGTCGCAGACCACCAGGAAGTCCAGCCGGCGGAGCCCTTCAATGACAGCGGAGGCATCCGGGGCCGAGACGGCGACGTTGGCGCCATGGACAAAGAGGCAGCGCACCCCGCCGGGACGGCCCAGGGAATTAAGGAGCTCGACGGCGGGAAGGCCCGGCCCGGGGATCAGGCTCTGGTCCACGCCCCAGACGGCGGCCACATGCTCACGGGCCGCGGGATCGGTGATCTTGCGGTAGCCCGGAAGCTGGTCCGCCTTCTGGCCGTGTTCGCGGCCGCCCTGTCCGTTGCCCTGGCCGGTGAGTGTGCCGTAGCCGCTGCGGGCGGACCCCGGCAGGCCCAGCAGCAGGCTCAGGTTGATCGCCGCCGTCGCCGTATCCGTGCCGTCGATATGCTGTTCCACGCCCCGCCCGGTGAGGATGTAGCACCCACCCTGGCGTGCGCCGTCGGCCAGCAGCCGGGCCGCCTGTCGCAGGGTTTCGGCCGGAACGCCGGTGGCGGACTGCACGCGTTCCGGCCACCAGGAGGCCACGCTGCGCGCGATGAGCTGGTACCCGGAGGTGCGCGTTGCGATGAAGTCCTGGTCGGCGAGTCCTTCGTGGATGACAACGTGGGCCAGGCCCAGCAGCAGGGCCAGATCCGTTCCCGGGACCGGCTGGAGGTGCAGCCCGGCGCCGTCCGCCGTGAAGGCCGCGGTGGCGGACCGGCGCGGATCCACGACGATCAGGCCGCCGGCGTCCCGGGCGCCCCGGAGGTGCTGGACGAACGGCGGCATGGTCTCGGCCACGTTGGAGCCGAGCAGCATGACGGTTGCGGCGCCGTCCAGGTCTGCCACGGGGAAGGGGAGCCCGCGGTCCAGTCCGAACGCGCGGATGCCGGCCGCCGCCGCGGAGGACATGCAGAACCGGCCGTTGTAGTCGATCCGCGAAGTGCCCAGGGCCAGCCGGGCAAACTTGCCCAGCTGGTACGCCTTTTCGTTGGTCAGTCCGCCGCCGCCGAAGACGCCAAGGGAGTCCGGCCCGAACCTGGTGCGGGTGGACACCACGACCTCGGTAATCCGCTGAAGCGCCTGTTCCCAGCCGACCGGACGGTGCACGCCGTCGCTGCCCCTGAGCATCGGTCCAGTGATGCGCCCCGGGTGGTTGAGCAGCGCCGTCGAGGTCCAGCCCTTGCGGCAGAGCCCGCCGCGGTTGGTGGGGAAATCCCGGCCGCTGACCTCCGGCGCTGCGGGCACCGCCGGGCCACCTCCCGCAGCCTTGGCCGCAGCTGCAGCGGGCGGCGCGGAACCGTCCGTCCCGGCCGCCGGCGTGAGCGTCATGGCGCATTGCAGCGCGCAGTAGGGGCAGTGCGTGTCGGTGCCGGCAGCCACGGTGCCGGCCGCCTCCGGGCCAGTCGCGCCCGCTCCTGCTCTTCCCCTGCCCGATCCCGGCATCAGACGTGTCCCAACGACGTCCGGGATGCGGGACGCAGGTAGCAGAACCAGGTCACGGCCATCATGACCAGGTAACAGGCGACGAAGCCGTAGAACGCAGCCGCATACCCGCCCGTGGCAGTGCGCGAGGCACTGAGCAGCTGCGGGACCAGGAAGCCACCGTAGGCGCCGATGGCGGAGATGATGCCGAGCGCGGCCGCGGACTTGCGGGCGGCGGTGACGGTCCCGTGCCCGGTGACCGAACCGCCGTCGGACGCGCCGCCGGTGACCTGCCCGCCGTCGGACCGGCCCGAAGCCCGCAGCGCGAAGATGATCGGGATCATCCGGTAGGTGGAGCCGTTGCCCGCGCCGGCGGCGGCGAAGAGCACCAGGAACAACCCCAGGAAAAGCCCGAAGCTGTGCAGCGGAAGCGTCCAGACCTGGCACAGCGTGACGGCCGCCAGGGCGCCGAAGCACCCCACCGTCACCCGGGCGCCGCCCCAGCGGTCGGCCAGCCGGCCGCCGTACGGCCGGGCGAGTGAGCCGATGAGCGCGCCCAGGAAAGCCAGGGACACGGTGGCCGCTCCGAGGCTGAAGCCCGTTTTCGGGCCGAAGGTGTCCAGCAGCAGCTTGGGAAAGACGCCGGCAAAGCCGATGAAGGAGCCGAAGGTGCCGATGTAGAGCAGCGCCAGGACCCACAGGTGCGGTTCGCGCAGGGATGCCAGCGAGCCGGCGATGTCCGACTTGGCGCTGGAGATGTTGTCCATGAACTTCCAAGCGCCCAAGGCCGTCACCAGGATCAGCGGCACCCACAGCCAGCCAGCCAGCGGCAGGTTGAGCGCGGCGGCGCCCAGGCCGGTGACCACCAGCGGGACGGCCAGCTGGGCGACGGCGGCGCCCAGGTTCCCGCCTGCGGCGTTCAGTCCCAGCGCCCAGCCCTTTTCCCGGGCCGGGAAGAAGAAGGTGATGTTCGCCATCGAACTGGCGAAGTTCCCGCCGCCCAGTCCCGCGCAGGCGGCGACGGCGAGCATGACGCCGAACGGCGTGTGCGGGTTGCCGACGCACAACGCCAGGCCGGTGGAGGGCAGGAGCAGCAGCAGCGCCGAGATGATGGTCCAGTTCCGGCCGCCGAACCGGCCCACCAGGAAGGTGTAGGGGATGCGCAGGGTGGCCCCTGCCAGGCTCGGCATCGAGATCAGCCAGAACAGCTCGGAGGAACTGAAGGTGAAGCCGGCGGCCGGCAGGTAGACCACGACGATGGACCACAGCTGCCAGATGACGAAGCCCAGGAATTCGCAGGCGATGGACCAGGCCAGGTTCCGGCGCGCAACGCCCCGGCCCGGCCCCTCCCACTGCGCCCGGTTCTCGGGGTTCCAGCCGTCGATCCAGCGACCGGCCCGGGAGGTGATCTCCGGGGTCGGCGCGGCCGGGCGGGCGGCATCTTCTACGGTCCGTTCAACAGCTCGGTCCACACTCACGGGTTACCTCCACAATCGGTGCTATCCGGTACTCCTCCACGCTACGAAGCGCCTGTTTCGGGCACCGGCCCGGGGTGTAAACGCGCTGTGACTTTTACCTATCCGGGCACCGGCGCCCGGCGTGAGGTGGCCTCAGCCGGTGCCGTGCGGCGGCGTCATCATGACAGGCCTGATCGGCACCACCATCTACTTCTACGACTACTACCTCTACGCCACCTACGCCACCGCGGCCGTGCTGGTGCTCCCGAAGCTGTTCTTCCCCAGCGCGGACGGGGCCACACAGCTGCTGAGCCCGTTTGCCGTTTTCGGCGTGGCCTCTATTGCCCGGCCACTGGGATCCATCCTGTTCGGCCACTTCCGCGGCAGGATCGGCCGCAAGGGCGCGCTGGTGGCCTCGCTGCCGCAGCAACCTCAGCTGAGCCGGCTTCCCATCGCCGGCCCCTGATCGACTGGGCAGTTGGTGCGCGATCCAGCCCTGGGACGGGCACCAACCGCTCAGTCGATGGAGGTCAGTCCTCGATGGTGGCCAGCACGGCGCCGGCGGCCACGGTGTCTCCGGGAACGGCGCTCAGTCCTGTGACCGTCCCCGAGCGGTGCGCGGTGAGCGGCTGCTCCATCTTCATCGCTTCCAGAACGACGATCAGGTCACCCTCGGCGACCGTGTCTCCGTCCGCCACGGCCACCTTGACGATCGTGCCCTGCATGGGGGAGGTGAGGGAATCGCCTCCGGCAGCGGCCGGGCCGGCACTGCGTCCGCGGCCGGCCTTCTTCGCCTTCCTGGCGCTCACGGCGCTGCCGAGCGTACCGGCGGCAAGGGCGGACGGAAGGATGACCTCAAGGCGCTTGCCGCCCACCTCGACGGTGATGCGCTGCCGGGCGCCGTCGTCGGACGCCCCGGAACCCTCGGCCGCTCCGGCCGGATCAAAGGCGGGCAGGTCATTGTTGAATTCCGTTTCGATCCAGCGCGTGTGCACGCTGAACGGCCGCCCGTCCGCCGGGGCATAGGCCGGATCAGCGACGACGGCGCGGTGGAACGGCAGCACCGTGGGCATGCCGGTGATTTCCATCTCCGCCAGCGCCCGGCCGGCGCGCTGCAGGGCCTGCCGGCGGTTGGCGCCGGTGATGATCAGCTTGGCCAGCATCGAGTCGAAATTGCCGCCGATCACCTCGCCTGCCTCGATGCCGGAATCGACGCGGACGCCCGGGCCGGTGGGCAGTTTGAGGGTCCGGACCGTGCCTGGGGCGGGCATGAAGTTCCGGCCCGGATCCTCGCCGTTGATCCGGAATTCCAGCGAGTGGCCGCGCACCTTGGGATCCGTGTAGCCCAGCTCCTCGCCGCGGGCCAGCCGGAACTGCTCGCGCACCAGGTCAATGCCGGTGACCTCCTCGGAGACCGGGTGCTCCACCTGCAGGCGGGTATTGACCTCCAGGAAGGAGATGGTGCCGTCCGTGCCGACCAGGAACTCGCAGGTCCCGGCGCCCTGGTAGTCGGCCTCGCGCAGAATGGCCTTCGAGGCCTCGTACAGGCGCGCGTTCTGGTCATCGCTCAGGAACGGGGCCGGGGCCTCCTCCACCAGCTTCTGGTTGCGGCGCTGCAGCGAGCAGTCGCGGGTGGAAACGACGACGACGTTCCCGTACGCGTCCGCCAGGCACTGCGTTTCGACGTGGCGGGGGGAGTCCAGGAAGCGTTCCACGAAGCATTCGCCCCGGCCGAAGGCCGCGGTGGCCTCGCGGACGGCCGATTCGTAGGCCTCGGGGATTTCCTCGCGGTCGCGCACGACCTTGATGCCCCGTCCGCCTCCGCCGTAGGCCGCCTTGATGGCCAGTGGCAGGCCGAACTTGTCCGCGAATTCCAGGACTTCCCGGGCGGACGTGACCGGGTCCTTGGTGCCGGGGACGAGGGGGGCACCCACCTTTTCGGCGATGTGGCGGGCCTGGACCTTGTCGCCCAGGGCCGCGATGGCCTCGGGCGAGGGGCCGATCCAGGTGATGCCGGCGTCGATCACCTTCCGCGCAAAGTCAGCATTCTCGGACAGGAAGCCGTAACCGGGGTGGATCGCGTCCGCACCCGACTGCGACGCGGCGTCGAGGATCTTGTCCATGACCAGGTAGGACTCGGCGGCCGTGTTGCCGCCGAGGGCGTAGGCCTCATCGGCAAGCCGGACGTGCAGGGCATCCCGGTCCGGTTCCGCATAGACCGCCACGGAGGCGATGCCCTCGTCGCGGGCGGCGCGGATGATGCGCACGGCAATCTCCCCGCGGTTGGCAATGAGCACCTTGGTAATGGCCGCGGCCGGTGGTGAAATTCTCACGCAAGACTCCTTCTTTCCTTCTGGGAGCCTAGCGCGGTTTTGAGGTTTTAGCCGACGCAGCAGGGCGTTTCGGCGTGTACCGGGCGCCTTCTTTGTAGGGTCCCTACAAAAGGGCGGTTGCCCGCGCGCACTCAGCCGCCGGCCGGTTCGTTCCACAGCCGGGTGATGGAGACGCCGGTGTGGGCCAGCAGCTCGCGCAGCGTCGAGACGGACAGGCCGACGACGGTGTGCGGGTCGCCGTGTATGCCGGTGATGAAGGCGCCGCCGAGGCTGTCGATGGTGAAGGATCCGGCCACCTGCAGCGGCTCCCCGGTGGCTATATAGGCATCGATCTCTTCCGGCGTCATTTTGGCGAACTGGACCTCGGCGGAGGCGACGGCGCCGATCGTGGCGCCGCTGCCGCCGTCGGTCATCTCCCGGTTGTCGATGAGCCAATGGCCGGTGTGCAGGACCCCTGAGTTGCCGCTCATCCGGGCCAGCCGCCCGCGTGCGATGTCCTCCTGGTAGGGCTTGCCGTAGGGTTCGCCGTCCATTTCAAAGACGGAATCGCAGCCCAGCACGAGCGCGTGCTCCGCGGCCGGGAGCGCGCCCACCGCCTCGGCCTTGGCCCGGGCCAGCAGCAGTGCCGTGTCGTGCGGGTCGGTGACACCATATCGGGCGGTCACCGCGTCCTCATCCACGTCGGAGACGAGGACCTCGTGGGCGATGCCGGCCTCGCGGAGCAGTTTGGTGCGGGCGGGGGAGGCCGAAGCCAGGATCAGATGCAGGTCAGTCACGGTTGTAAGCGTACCGGGCCCTCCGGGCGACCGGGCCCTCCGACGCCGGCTATCCGGCGGGGCGCTCGAAGCCTTCGACCAGGCGGGAGCGGATCAGGAACCGCACCCCTTCCGGGGATTCCACCGAGAACCCGCTGCCCCGGCCGCTGACCACGTCAACGGTCAGGTGCGTGTGGCTCCAGTAGTTGAACTGTTCCTTGGACATCCAGAATTCCAGCGGTTTCGACGCCGGCGGGTCGGCGAGTTCGAAGCGCCCCAGCAGGACGTCCGAGTCCCCGGTGATGAACTCGCCCGCGGGGAAGCACATGGGTGATGAGCCATCGCAGCAGCCTCCGGACTGGTGGAACATCAGCGGCCCGTGCTGGCGCCAGAGTTTGTCCAGCAGCCCTACGGCGGCGGGTGTCAGCGCCACACGGGAGGTAGCTTCGCCGGGAATGGTCACTGTCGAGTCGAGTGGCACCGTGGACATGGCGATCTTCCTTCGGGGTTCTCACTGCAGAACGGATGGCGGCTGCTGCCGGGCAAAGGGACGCCTCAGGGGCCCCAGCAAGCACAAGGGCCACAGCATCCGTTGTGGAGTGCAAAGTTGTGGAGTGCAAACAAGGGCCGGGGGGGGGGGGGGGGGG
>JALYYI010000056.1 GCA_030946705.1 Actinomycetota bacterium
CCGGTGCCGGCTCCTGCGGGCGTCTTCTACGCCAATTGCTCCGCCGTGAAAGCCGCCGGAATGGCGCCGCTGCGGCGCGGCCAGCCGGGGTACGCCGCCAAACTGGACCGAGACGGGGACGGCATCGCCTGCGAGAAGTAGTCTCCGGCCGCGATGGACGGTGCCGGCCGACGCGTTGCATCTATCCCGTATTCAGCGCGCGTGCTCGTTCCCGGACCGGCGCCCAACAGCCAGTCCGACGATCGCCAGCACCGCCCCGATCCCCTCGGCCACGGCACTGAGGACCTTTTCAAAGAACCAGACCGGCTCGTACATGGCCGGAATCGGTCCGATCGCGGGCAAATCCACGTATACGGAGAGCAGGACGGCCGCCAGCGCACTCGCCGACACCAGCAGGGCCGCAAAGTAGGCCGGCCGACTGCCGCGGATCAGGACGTACACCGCCACCAGGATCGCGGCCGCCGATTCGAGGTAGAAGAGGTTGCCCTGCCCGATCCCCTCCGGATTCGCCAGCTGGTAACCGGGTGCCTGATGGATATGCACGACGGCGTCCGTCACCAGGGTGGCCGCGACCAGCAGCCGCAGGACGATATTCGCCAGCCTGCGGCCGACGCCACCGCGGGTCCTCATGGCGGTTCTCATTTAACTACCAGCGTTCCGTGCATGTTGCTGTGGTAGGTGCAATGGTAGGCGTAGGTACCGGGCTTGGTGGGGGCCTCGAACGTCGCTGTACCGCCGCCGCCCTTGACCACCGCGTCGAAGGAGGAACCGTCGTCGGCCGTCAGCGTATGGGCCTGGTTGTCCATGTTCGTCACCGTGACGGTGCTGCCAGGGGCTACCGAAGCCGGCCCCTGATAGCCGAAGTCCTTGATGGTGATGGCCACGCCGGCGGATTCGCTCGAGGTTGCGGACGGAGGCTGGCTGGCCGTGGACGGTGGGGCCGTGCCGCCGCCGGACGAGCAGCCGGCCACCAGCAGGAGGGCCGCCGCGGCGGCCACATAAGTCGCGCCTTTGCTGATCTTCATAACGTTCAGCTCCCAACAAATGTCGTGCCCTGATTGTAGTCCCGGACCGTCTGTATGACTGATAAACGGCGGCGGCGCCGTCCTGGTTCATCTGCCGCGGACCCGGTTCCGGCGCACAAAGACCAACCCGGCGCTGGCCGCCGAAAGACCGCTCAGGCGGGATGGCTGGAAACCAGGTGCGCGTAGACCACCGTGTTTTCCGTGTACAGCCGGGAGGACGGGTCGTATCCGCCGCAGGTAATCAGCCGTATCTCGGCGCGATTGGTGTTGCCGTAGACGTCCAGGGTGGGGAAATCATCCTTCTTGAACTCGGCCGAGCGGTCCATCTGGAACACGGCCACGCTGTGATCCGCGCGGGTGACGGAGAACTGGTCCCCCGCCTTGAGCTCGTGCAGCCGGTAGAAGACGCCGACGTTGCTGGTGGTCGAGTTCACGTGGCCCAGGATGACGGACGGGCCGACCTCGCCCGGTGTGGGCGAATACTGGTACCAGCCGGCCGGCGAGCCGGCCTCACCCGGCGGTACATCGGCCGTGCCGTCCGCGGCCTTGCCCAGCTGGATCAGGTTTGTATGCACCCCGATGGACGGAACATCCAGGGCGACGGGCGGCGCCGACGGCAGAACCGGCCCCATTGGCGCCGCGGCGGCGGCCGCCGGCGGGGTGTAAAGCGTCGGGCCCGGGGAGGCCGACGCCGAATGGGCCGCCGTCGAACTTGAGACCGAGGAGACGGGAGGCGGTTGTCCCGGGTCCGCATGGAGGCCGACGCCGATGGTGACCGCGCCGCCGGCCAGGAGCAGGGCGGCCGCCCCGGACGCGATGAAGCGTCCGCGGCGGCCGTTGTTGTTAGTGCTCATCCGAATCAGCGGATCCTAGGCCTTGACGGCCTTGGCAGCCATCCGGCGACGAACGGCGAAGGCACCTCCGGCGGCCAGCAGCAGGCCGCCGCCGGCGGCGATCATGCCCGCGTCAGGTCCCGCCGTCGTGCTGGCGGCAGTTGCGGAGCTGTTCACACCCGTGCCCGGAGCCCCACCCGGCATCTGTCCCATCTGCGAGGCAACGAGCGTCCCGCACAGCGCCGGAGACGTTGCGGCCAGCGGCAGGGACGGAACCAGATCGCTCGGTTCCTTCTGCGCCGCAGCCGGCAGCGTTGCCGGATCCAGGCCATGGACGACGACGACGGCCTTGCCGGCCTGCAGCGATGCAGCCGTCTTGGCGTCCAGGGTAAAGGTGCGCTGGTAGGTGTAGCTGCCACCCATTCCGGCTACCGCCAGATCCGTTCCGGCCGCGGGGCTGGTATCCCCGCTGGTGGAAAGGGTCGTGCCGATGGCACCGTACGCCGGGCCACCCTCGGTGGTGCTGATGACGCCGTCGCCGCTCGTGTCAGCAGCGGCGGTGGGGCACATGCCCATCCCGTCAATGTGGATGTGCTGGACGTGCGGGTATGGCTTGCCGTTGAAGGTCTGCGCAAGGCCGCTGACCTTCTCCGTCACAGTGGCCTGGTCACCGGCGACGCTGACCATCACGGTGCCGGAGGCACCGCTGCCGTTGAGAGCCTGCAGGTTGGCCTGGTAGGACGTGCCCCCTGCCGCCATCGCAGGGCTGACGGACAGTGCCAAGGCACCGAGCGCCAGCGCCGGTGCCATCAGGAAAGCGGATTTCTTATTCATTAGAAGTTCCTCCTCATTCGGGTCGGGCGGTCCTTTTCCGGATGCGCCCATAGACAATTCGGAGTGTGACCGGTCACGGACGGGTCGGGGTGGGAAATTTTTTTGCCGGGCCGTCAGTGGGCCGGAAACCTTGCGATCCCCCGCGGACCGGGCCACCATGGCAGAGGTAACCACAACATAGGGCGGCCTTTCGCGCCCCGACCCACACCCGAACCGAAGGAGTTCCATGAGACCGGTACGAGGCCTTGTCGCGGGAGCGGTCGCCGGTGCCGCCGGGACCACCGCGCTCAACGCGGTCACCTACCTGGATATGGTCCTGCGGGCCAGGCCGGCCAGCGGCACTCCGGAGACCACCGTGCAAAAGATGGCAGACCTGGCCGGTGTCCAGATCCCCGGCGATGACGAGCAGCGCAAGAACCGCGTTGCCGGGCTGGGTCCGCTCTCCGGGCTGGCCGTCGGGGTGGGCGTCGGCGCGGTCCTAGGCGTCGGCCGTGCGGCGGGCTGCCGGCCGGGGCTCTTCGCATGTTCGCTGGCGGCAGCCGCGGCCGCCCTGGTGGGAAGCAACGGCCCCATGACCGTTCTGGGAGTTACCGATCCGCGCCGTTGGTCCGCGGTGGATTGGGTCAGCGATCTGGTTCCGCACCTGATCTACGGCGTGGTGACCGCCGCGGCGCTGCAGGGACTGGACCCGGCTATTTGCCGGACCAGCAGGCGAGGATAGCCGTGGCAATCTCGTAGGACAGGTCGTTGCGCGAGACGCCGTGCGGGCCCACCTTCTCCGGCAGCTGGCTGGCGTCCACGTGCAGGGTCATATTGTCCTTGACGAAGACAACGGAGCCATCGGTGTTCTCATAGGCGGGCAGTCCAAGGTTCGCCAAGCCGTCAATCGTGTGCGTGGACCCCAGCGTGGCTTTCAGGGAGTCAAAGTAGCCATGGGCGGCGTTGGCGTCGGCCGATTCCTTGACGGAGAGCGTCAGCGGACCATCGGCGAGGTGGTACGTGCAGGTATAGATCCTGTCGGCCCAGCTGTCCACGGAATGCGGCGCCGCCGAAAGGGCCAGCATCTTGGCAAGATTGTCCTTCGTCTCCGATCCGCAGATCATCTGTGCGGAAGCGGATGGGCCTGCAGCGGTTGTGCCGCCCGCCCCGCTGCCCGATGGAGCCGCGCCTCCGGACGGGGCCGCGGAACTTCCGCCTCCGGACCTGCCGGCCATCGCGGACCCCGGCGGCATGGACATCCCGGGAGACATCGACGTACCGGACATTGACGACCCCGTTGCGGACGGCTGCGCTGTGGACGGCTGAGCTGTGGACGGACCCGCGGCCGGTTGAGCCGTCGCCGCACATCCCGATAGCAGGACCGCGGACGCAAGCAGCGCCGCAGCCGTTAAACTGCGGGTTTTTACGCCGCGCTTAATTTCACTGGGCCTAATTTCACTGCGCCCAACTTCACTGCGCCTAATTTCACTGCGACTGTCCATCTCAGACTCCAATCCGAACACCTTTACGCTGTATTCGGGGCCGCCCGCCGTCCGGATTGGTCCGCTTCACGCCGGACCGTCAGGGCAGTTCCTGGCGGATCGCCTCAATGCCCAGCCACACCTCCGCAAAGCCGGTCGACAGCGGTGACAGGCCCAGCCGGATGCCGTCGGGGTGGCGGAAGTCCGGTATGACGCCCTTGGTCCACAGTGTCGCGGTGACCTCCCGGAACGTCGGATGGTCGATGGTGATGTGACCGCCGCGCCATTGGGCCGCGCGTGGGGAGGACAGATCCACGCCCAGCGGCGCCAGCACGCCGTCGTACAGCTTCAGGGCGTAATCGGTCAGCGCCACGGACTTTGCCCGGACGGCGTCGATGCCCACCTGGCCTATCAGCGCGATCATGTCCTGCATGGCGAGCATTGCGAGAATCGGCGGCGTGCCGCTCGTGTAGCCGCGGATGCCCGCCGCAGCCTCATAATTTTCGCCCATCCCAAAGGGGTCCGCGCTGCCCATCCAGCCCTGGATCGGCTGCCGGAGCACACCCTGGTGCTCGCTGCGCACGTAGCCGAAGGCCGGGGAGCCGGGTCCGCCGTTGAGGTACTTGTAGCTGCAGCCTACGGCCAGGTCCACACCCCAGTCGTCCAGCCGGCTGGGGATGACCCCGGCCGAGTGGCACAGGTCCCAGAGGATGAGCGCGCCCGCGTCATGCGCCTGCGCTGTCAGGGTGGAAACGTCGGCCAGGTAGCCGGAGCGGTACGCCACCTGGCTGATCACCACCAGCGCCGTCTGGGGTCCCAGAACGGCGGCCAGATCCTCCGAGCTCACGCCCGCGTCAATCGCCGGAGAGATCCAGCGCAGTGTGAGTCCGCATTCGGCCGCAATCCCCTCCAGCACGAACCTGTCGGTGGGGAAATTGTCCGAGTCCAGCACAATCTCGCTCCGGTCCGGGCGCGCGGCGACGGCGGCGCGGCAGAGTTTGTAGAGCATCACAGTGGTGGAATCGCCGACGGTGATCTGGCCCGGTGCGGCGCCGAGCGCCACGCGGCCCAATTCATCCCCGATCTGCTCCGGCAGCCCCAGCCAGCCCTCGTCCCAGCGGCGGATCAGCCGGCGCCCCCACTGTTCGCGGATGAAATCGGCAATCCTGTCCGCGCTGGCCTTCAGGGGGCGGCCCAGCGAATTTCCGTCCAGATATGCGACGACGTCCTGGTCATCACTGCCAACGAAGGCCTTCGTGTACTCCGAGAGCGGGTCAGCCAGATCAAGGCCCTGTGCGTAGTCGAAGGACAGCTCCGTTGCCGCCCCGGCGTGGGTTTCAGTCATAAGCCCAGCTTACGACGGCGGCGCGGCGCCTGCCGCGACCCGGCTCCGCACCGGTGTCTGGCATCTCATACACCGCCGGAGGGTCCGCTGGTCGGGCCTGTCGAGACCGGGTTCGGGGCCTCGATCCCGACAAGCTCGATCAGCGGGCAAAAGTCCGATCAGCGGGCGGCGACGGAGCCGGTGAAGTGCCGGCGGCCGGTGCGCGGGTTCCAGCCGACGTAATCGGAACGCAACCAGCCGCCGTCGTCCGTCTGCACATCGGCGATGTGCATGGCAACGGTGGCCGGAAGGAATACCGGCGCCTCGAAGCTGATGTCCCAGGCGAAGGCGTCCGGCTGCGGGGAGCCAACGTCTGCCAGCACGCGCGCGCCCAGGTACATGCCGTGGGCAATCGAGCGGCGCAACCCCAGCGCCTTGGCGGAAATGACGCTCAGGTGGATCGGGTTGAAGTCTCCCGAGACGGCAGCGTAGGCCCGGCCCGTGTCCACGCCGAGCTTCCAGATTCCGGTGGGATCCGGCGGTGAGAAGTCCGCTACCGATGCCCCGTCCACCGCACCGCGCTTGTCGACGCCGGGCAGGTAGATTCCTTTGGCCAGGTAGGTCGAAACCCCGCGCCACAGCACCGCCGGGGTTCCCTCCGCCCGGATCTCCACGACCAGGTCCACCAGGGTGCCGGAGCGGTGGCCGGCAAGGTTCTGGGCCCAGGCCCGGATGGCCAGCGGCTGCGTAAACAGGATCGGCTGCAGGTGGTCCACATGGTTGCGCAGGTGGAGCATGCCCAGCAGCGGCAGCGGAAAATCCCCGCGGACCATGACGCTCATCGCCACCGGAAACGCCAGCGCGTGAAGGAACCCGGAGGGCATCGCGTCGCGTGCGGTCTTGCCCAGGAGGTGCTGGTATGCGGTCAGTTTGGCCAGGTCCGCGAGCACCCCCCGCACCTCATTCCCGACCTGCGGCAGCGCATTGCCGGAGCTGCTGCCCAGCACCCGGTTGCGCGCAGCCATCGCCGCACCGTTGACATACATTTTGGAGAGCGAGGGCATCTCCGGCAGCAGGGTCGGCGGGAGCGCAGTCACTGCCCCACCAGATTCTGCCCGCAGACGCGCAGCACGTTTCCGGTGATTCCGCCGGCCGCGTCGCTGGCCAGGAAGGCGATGGTTTCCGCGACATCCTGCGGCGTGCCACCCTGCTGCAGGCTGTTCAGCCGGCGTGCCACCTCGCGGGTGGCGAACGGGATCCGCGCGGTCATGTCCGTCTCGATGAAGCCGGGGGCGACGGCGTTGATGCTGCCGGCGAGCGGTTCCAGCAGCTTGGCCGAGGCCCGGACCATGCCGATCACACCGGCCTTGGAAGCGGCGTAGTTGGTCTGGCCGCGGTTCCCGGCAATGCCGCTGGTGGAGGCAACGGACACTATGCGCGGATGGCTGCCCAGTTGTCCGGAGGACAGGAACGCCCGGTTCATCCTCAGCTGCGCGGCGATATTGACGGCGATCACCGAATCCCAGCGCGCGGCGTCCATGTTGGCCAGCAGTTTGTCCCGCGTGATGCCGGCGTTGTGCACCACAATATCCAGCCGGCCATGGCGCTGCACGGCATGCTCCAGGATCCGCCGGCCGGCATCGTCGGCCGTGATGTCCAGCTGCAGCGCGGTGCCGTGGACCTCGTTCGCGACGGCGGCCAGCCGGTCACCGGCGGCGGGAACATCAACGACGACGACGTCGGCGCCGTCGCGCCGAAGGGTCCGGGCGATGGCCGCGCCGATCCCCCGGGCGGCGCCGGTGACGACGGCGACCCTGCCGGCGAGCGGTCTGGCCCAGTCCGCAGGAAGCTCGCCGGCGGTCCCGGTCACGGTCAGGAACTGTCCGTCAACAAACGCGGACCGGCCTGAGAGGAAGAAGCGGAGGGCGCCCAGCGTGCTCACTGAGGTGGTGGACACCCCGTCCGCCAGCAGGATTCCGTTGGCGGTGGCTCCGCCGCGCAGCTCCTTGGCCACCGAGCGCAGGATGCCGTCCACGCCGTGCCGGGAGGCTGCCATCTCCGGCTCCAGCTCGGCCGAGGCCGGCCGGGACACGGTGACGACGCGGGCGTTCGGTGCCAGGTCGCGCAGCGAAGCGCCCAGCGACCGCACCGGTGCGGAGAGCTCCTCCGGGCCTGCCAGTTCGTCCAGCACCACGATGATCGCGCCCAGCCTTTCCTTGGGGGTGGCATGCCGGCGCACGTCCAGGTTCCACTCCAGCAGCGCCGCGGCCAGGGCATCGGCCCCCGCCGAGGATCCCTCCACCAGCACGGGGCCGGTAACCGGCGGTGCTTCCGGAGCGTAGCGGCGCAGGATGGCCGGTTGCGGCAGGCCCAGCCTCTTGGCCAGGTCCTTGCCGAATCCGGCACTGACGAATTGCGTGTATTTGTCCGGCCGCACCTGCCGGGTCCGGTTCTTGCTGGCCACGGCGTTACCGCGCTTCCAGGATGGCCACGACGCCCTGGCCGCCGGCGGCGCAGACTGAAATCAGGCCGCGGGCAGGCCGCCCGTCCACACTGCCTTTCTCGTGCAGCATTTTGGCCAGCGTGGCCACGATCCGTCCGCCGGTGGCCGCGAACGGGTGCCCCGCTGCCAGCGAGGAGCCGTTGACGTTCAGCTTGCTGCGGTCGATTGAGCCAAAGGCGCCGTCCAGGCCCAGCCGGCTCCGGCCGAACTCCTCGTCCTCCCAGGCGGTCAGCGTGCTGAGCACGGTGCCGGCAAACGCCTCGTGGATTTCGTAGAAGTCGAAGTCCGCCAGGGTCAGCGAGTTGCGTGCCAGCAGGCGCGGAACCGCGAAGGCCGGAGCCATCAGCAGTCCGTCCTTGCCGTGCACAAAGTCCACCGCGGCGGCCTCGCCGTCGATCACGTTAGCCAGCATCGGCAGGTCGTGGGCGGTGGCCCATTCCTCCGAGGCCAGCAGCACCGTGGCGGCGCCGTCGGTCAGCGGCGTAGAGTTGCCCGCCGTCATGGTGGCCTCCGCGCCGAGGTTCCTGCCGAAGACCGGGGTGAGCTTGCCCAGTTTCTCCATTGAGGTGTCCGCCCGCAGATTGGAATCCTTCGCCAGTCCGCGGAACGGCGTGAGCAGATCATCGAAGAAACCTCGGTCATAGGCGGCGGCCAGGTTCTGGTGGCTGGCCAGGGCCAGCTCATCCTGGGCCGCGCGGCTGACCTTCCACTGCGCTGTGGTCAGCGCCTGGTGCTCGCCCATGGAGAGACCGGTCCGCGGCTCACCGGTCGAGGGCGCGTCCGGGGAGAGGTCCTTGGGGCGGATCCGCGCGAGTATGGTCAGCCTCCGCCCGAGCGTCTTCGCGCGGCTGAGGTCCAGCAGGATTTCCCGCAGCCCCTCGCTGACGGCGATCGGCGCGTCCGAGGCGGAATCCACCCCGCCGGCAATCCCGGATTCAATCTGCCCGAGCCTGATCTTGTTGGCCAGTCCCAGCACGGTTTCCAGCCCGGTGGCACAGGCCTGCTGCAGGTCATATGCCGGGGTTTCCGCTGAGAGCGCCGAGCCCAGCACCGCCTCGCGGGTGAGGTTGAAGTCGCGGGAATGCTTCAGCACGGCGCCGGCCGCCACCTCGCCGATCCGCTCGTCCTGCAGCCCGAAGCGGGCCACCAGCCCGTCCAGCGCGGCCGTCAGCATGTCCTGGTTGGAGGATTTGGTGTAGGCGCCGCCGGAGCGGGCAAACGGGATCCGGTTCCCGCCGACGACGACGGCCTTCCGCGGCAGCGCCCCGGGTGCGGCGGCTGGGGCTTCCTGGGCGTGCACGTTCTCGGTCATGGTGCGGTCTCCCTTGCATGGTCCCTAATTACTGATACCTAGCGTACCTGATACGCTGGGTATCGTGAACACGCTCCCTCCGCATCCCGCAGCTGGCTCGCCCGCACCCGGCTCGCCCGCACCCGGCGGAGCCGTCGACGGCCGCTCCGCCCGCTGGGAAACGCACCGCGAGGAACGCCGCCGTTCCCTCATTAGGGAATCCCGCCGCGCCGTGCACCGCCTGGGCGCGGACGCCTCGATGGAGGACATTGCGGCCGCGGCCCGGACCTCCAAATCGGTGTTCTACCGCTACTTCGGAGACAAGGCCGGGCTCCAGCAGGCCGTCGGCGAGGTGGTGATCGGGCAGATGCAGCGAAAGATACTCGATGCCGCCAAGACCGCCGCCTCGGCCCGGCAGGGACTGCTGAACATGGTCTCCGCCTATCTGGAAATGGCCGAAACGTCGCCCAACGTCTACGTCTTCGTCACGCAGGGCGCTGCCGGCGCCGCACCGCCAACCGGCGGTGCGCTGGGACATTTCTTCGACGACATCATCGCCATGATCGCCGAGCCGATGCGCGTCCACCTGGGCGAGCGCAGCGCCCCCCCGCTGGGCTACTGGCCCACGGCGGCGATTGGCCTGGTGCGGTCCGCCGGCGAGCTCTGGTTGAACTCCGCGCCGTCAGAGGCCAAACCGGACCATGCGGAAATGGCGGAGCAGATCACCAACTGGCTTTTCCAGGGGATCTCCGCCGAGATTGCCACCGCCCGCACCGCCGCCGCCCATTCCGGCCATCCCGCCGAACGGTCGGTAAGTACGACCTTGGGCGGTGCCAAGGTCCCAGTTAGTGACCGTTCGGCGGAGCAAGGTAGCAGTTAGTGACCGTTCGACCGGGGGCAGCGGTCGCCCGGGCCCCTGCCAGCCCTTTTTCCGTCCGCACTCAGCTTCCATGCCACCCTGTTTCTCCTCCAAGACAGCAAAAGGAACATCATGACTGATCTAATGACCCCTGCCGCACCCGGCCACTCGACGGTGGACGTCGCCGGGCTGGGCGAGTTGCTGCTGGGCAAGTGGGCGCACATCCGCCATCAGGCCCGGGAACTGGCAGCGCAGCCGGCGATGCAGAAGGTGGAGGGCCTTTCCCTCACCGAACACCGGCAGCGGGTCTTCGGCCAGCTGAAGCACCTGGTGAAGAACAACGCGGTGCATCGGGCGTTCCCGGCCGGCCTGGGCGGCTCCAATGACCACGGCGGCAACATTGCCGGTTTCGAGGAGCTGGTCACGGCCGACCCCTCACTGCAGATCAAGGCCGGGGTGCAGTGGGGCCTGTTCGGCTCCGCCGTACTGCACCTGGGCAGCCAGGAGCACCACGACAAGTGGCTGCCGGGCATCATGAGCCTGGAGATTCCGGGCTGCTTTGCGATGACGGAGATCGGCCACGGCTCCGACGTCGCCTCGATCGGCACGACGGCCACCTTCGATCCGCAGACCGATGAGTTTGCCATCAACACGCCATTCCGGGCGGCGTGGAAGGGCTTCATAGGCAACGCCGCCGTTGATGGACTGGCCGCGGTCGTCTTCGCGCAGCTGATCACCAAGGGCGTCAGGCACGGCGTGCACGCCTTCTACGTTGAGCTCCGCGACCCGCAGACGAAGGAGTTCCTGCCCGGCGTGGGCGGCGAGGATGATGGTCTCAAGGGTGGCCTGAACGGCATCGACAACGGCCGCCTGCACTTCAGCAACCTCCGCATCCCCCGGACCAATCTGCTCAACCGTTACGGCGATGTGGCGGCGGACGGCAGCTACACCTCTTCGATCGCCAGTCCGGGGCGCCGCTTTTTTACTATGTTGGGAACGCTGGTCCAGGGCCGGGTCTCGCTGGACGGCGCGGCTGTGGCGGCCAGCAAGGTGGCGCTGAAGATCGCCGTCCAGTACGCCGCCGAGCGCCGCCAGTTCAACGCGGCCTCCGAGGTGGAGGAGGAGGTGCTGTTGGACTACCAGCGCCACCAGCGCCGCCTGCTGCCCCGGCTGGCCACCACCTACGCGGCCTCCTTTGCGCATGAGCAGCTGCTCGAGAAGTTCGACGACGTCTTCTCCGGAGCGCACGACACGGACCAGGACCGCCAGGACCTGGAGACGCTGGCGGCGGCGCTGAAGTCCCTCTCCACCTGGCACGCGTTGGACACCCTGCAGGAATGCCGTGAAGCGTGCGGCGGCGCGGGCTTCCTGACCGAGAACCGGCTCACCTCGCTGCGCGCGGACCTCGACGTCTACGCAACTTTTGAGGGCGACAACACGGTGCTGCTGCAGCTGGTGGCCAAGCGGCTGCTGGCGGACTACGCCAACGAATTCCGCAGCGTCGACTTCGGTGTGCTGGCCCGCTATGCCTTCAGCCAGGCCGCGGACCTGACCCTGAACAAGACCGGGCTGCGGCAAGTGGCGCAGTTCGTCGCGGACACCGGCTCCGTACAGAAGGCCGCCATTGCGCTGCGCGAGGAGGGCGGCCAGCGGGCGCTGCTGACCGAACGGGTGCAGGCCATGGTGGCGGAGGTGGGTGGTGCCCTCAAGGACGCCGCCAAGCTGCCGCAGGCCCGGGCCGCGGCGGTCTTCAATCAGCACCAGCACGAACTGATCGAAACGGCCCAGGCCCACGCCGAGCTGCTGCAGTGGGAGGCCTTCACCGAGGGCCTGCAGAATGTGCAGGATGCCGGCACCCGGGAAGTGCTGACCTGGCTGCGCGACCTGTTTGGCCTGAGCCTGATCGAAAAGCACCTGTCCTGGTACCTGATGAACGGCCGTCTGTCCATGCAGCGCGCCCGCACCGTGGGCGGGTACATCAACCGCCTGCTGGCCAAGCTTCGTCCGCATGCCGTGGACCTGGTGGACGCCTTCGGCTACACCCAGGACCACCTCCGCGCCGCCGTCGCCAGCGGCGCCGAAAAGGAACGCCAGGACGAGGCGATAGGCTACACCCGCCGGCTGCGCGCCAGCGGACACGCCCCCGTCGATGAGAAGGTGCTGTTGCTCAAGCAGCAGGCCGCCGGGAAATCCGGAGCGAGGTAGGCCAGCGCCGGATGGGATTCGATTGCGTTCCTTTTACCCCGGATGTACAGTCGGATATTCCTTTCCGGCGGTATGAATTCCCAACTAAAGGCAGGCTGCGCGCATGAAGGCGGTTATTTGGATTGTTGTGCTCGCGGCCGTCGTGTTCCTCATTGTCGGGCTTCTTGCTAAAGCACTTGCCTTTTTATTGTGGGCCGCCCCGGTCCTTATCATCGTCGCCGCGGCGCTGTTCATCCTGAACCGTTCCGGAGGCCAGCGCAGGATACCCTAGGCCCGCTGGCACAGCCGCGCTGCTAAAGGACCGAACGGTAGACATCCAGCGTGCTGCGCGCAATCGAGTCCCAGGAAAAGTTCTCCTGCGCCCGGGCCCGGCCCTTTTCTCCCATCGTGCGGGCCCGCGCCGGGTCGCTGACGACGGCGGTCAGCGCTGCAGCGAAATCGCGGACAAACCTGTCCGGATCCAACGGCGTGCCGGTGCCGTCGGTGACCTGTTCCAGCGGCACCAGCAGCCCGGTGACGCCGTGCTCCACCACCTCGGGGATACCTCCGGTGGCGCTGGCGACGACGGCGGCCCCGCAGGCCATCGCCTCCAGGTTGACGATGCCCAGCGGCTCGTAGATGGACGGGCACGCAAAAACGGTGGCGTGGCTGAGCACCTGGATGAGCTCGGCGCGCGGCAGCATGCGCTCGATCACGACGACGCCGTCGCGCTGCGCCTTGAGCGAGTCGATCAACGCGGACACTTCGGCGCCGAGCTCCGGGGTGTCCGCGGCACCGGCGCAGAGCACCAACTGGACCTCCGGCGGCAACAGCGCGGCCGCCTTGAGCAGATACGGCACACCCTTTTGCCGGGTGACCCGGCCCACCCAGACCACGCTGGGACGCTCCGGATCGATGCCCAGGGCGCGGACGCCGTCGTCGTTCCCGTCCGGCTGCCAGGTCGCCACGTCGATGCCGTTGTGCACCACCTTGACCTTGGCCGGGTCCACCTCCGGGTAGCTGCGCAGGATGTCCCGGCGCATACCGTGCGAGACGGCGATGATGGCGGCGGCGGCCTCATAGGCGGTCTTTTCCACCCAGGAGGAGAGCGCGTAGCCCCCACCGAGCTGCTCCGCCTTCCAGGGCCGCAGCGGCTCCAGGCTGTGCGCGCTGAGCACGTGCGGGATGCCGTGCAGCAGGGAGGCCAGGTGTCCGGCCATGTTGGCGTACCAGGTGTGCGAGTGGACCAGATCCGCGCCGGCGATGTCCGGCACAATCTGCAGGTCGACCCCAAGGGTCTGCACGGCAGGATTCGCGCCGGCCAGCTGCGCCGGGGTTGCGTAGGAGGACACCGTGGCACCGTGATAATCCGCGGGACGGGCCGCGCCGAAGGCATGCACGCGCAGGTCCACCTGGCCGGCGAGGACGCGGCTGAGCTCGGCAACGTGCACCCCGGCTCCACCATAGATCTCCGGCGGAAACTCTTTAGTCACAATGTCAATACGCACGCTCCCAAGGTAGTCGCTCCGGACGCTTTTGATCTAGTGTGAAGACAGCCGGGCTATTTCCGGCGGAAATTTTGCAATAACAGTTGTCTAGGGGGTACGACCATGGCCTACAGGAACAAAAGAGTTCTGGCAATTGTCCTCGCGGGTGGTGAGGGGAAGCGGCTGATGCCGCTGACCGCCGACCGTGCGAAACCGGCGGTGCCGTTTGCCGGCAGTTACCGGCTGATCGACTTTGCCCTCTCAAACCTGGCCAACTCGGGTTATCGGAGGATTGTGGTGCTGACGCAGTATAAGTCGCACAGCCTGGATCGGCATATTTCCGAGACCTGGCGGATGTCCACCCTGCTGGGCAACTACGTTGCCTCGGTTCCGGCACAGCAGCGCGTGGGAAAGAGCTGGTTCCTGGGCAGCGCGAACGCCATTTACCAGTCGTTGAACCTGCTCCAGGACGCCCAGCCGGACATCGTCGTCGTCGTCGGGGCCGACCATGTCTACCGGATGGACTTCGAGCAGATGGTGCGCAGCCACGTCGAATCGGGTGCCCGGGCCACCGTTGCGGCGGTCCGCCAGCCGCTGGAGATGGCGGACCAGTTCGGCGTGATCGAAGTTGCCGATCCCGGAGCCGGGGGCCACGACGCCGACCGGATTGCCGCCTTCGTTGAGAAACCGGCCTCGACGCCGGGCCTGGCCGCGGATCCCACCCAGTTCCTGGCCTCGATGGGCAACTACGTCTTTGACGCGGACGCGCTGGTGGAGGCCCTGCACTACGACGCCGAGCGGCTGGATACCAAGCACGACATGGGTGCGGACATAGTTCCGTATTTCGTCAACCGGGGTGAAGCCAACGTGTACGACTTCACCACCAACGACATTCCCGGCGCCACCGACCGCGACCGCACCTACTGGCGCGATGTGGGGACGATCGACTCCTATTACGACGCGCAGATGGATTTGATCTCTCCGATGCCGGTGTTCAATCTGTACAACTCCGACTGGCCCATCTTCACCCGGCAGTCCAACTCGCCTCCCGCCAAGATTGTCCGCGGCCGGGAGAACACGGTGGGAACGGCGCTGGACTCCGTGGTCGCCAGCGGCGTGGTCATTTCCGGGGGCATCGTGGAGCATTCGGTGCTGGGCAACGATGTCTACATTGGTACGGGTGCGCGCGTGGCGGGTTCGGTGCTCATGGACAGCGTGTCCGTCGGTGAGGGCGCCGTCGTCAAACGCGCCATCCTGGATAAGAACATCCGTGTTCCCGCCGGGGCAACGATCGGGCTGGACCCGGAACTGGACCGGAGCCGCGGCTTCAAGGTCACCGATTCCGGCATCACCGTGCTCAGCAAGGGCCAGGTGGTCCCGCCCCCCGGGCCGGAAGAAATTGCGATGGCCCACGCGGCCATCAGCGCCATTCCCGAAGCGGTGAAGGCCGTCTCGGCCCTAAATCCCGAGGTCAAGGAATCCATTGAACAGGTGGCCGAAAGGCAGGTGGCCGCGGCCAAGTCGGCCCTGGGGCAGCACACACGGTAAAATTGGGGGGTGGCCTCCCCCAATCTGACCCCTGAACTGACCCCCGACGACATCCAGACCTGCCTGAAGGTGCTGGATTCCATCCACGCCTACGCCGAGGAGCACCCGGATTACGTCCAGGTCCGCCGCGCCACGGGCAAGATGTTCAAGGCCGTCAAACGCCACCGGCGCACCGCCAAGCGTGATGCCGTCAACTCCGCGGACCGGGCCGTGCTGGCCCAGACCGCGACCGCGGCTCCGGACCGGATTGACGACGAGACCCGGGGCAACAAGCTCAAGCCCTCCGCCATCGGCGGCAGTGCCGGGACGCTGCAGCGCTCCCGGCCCTGCTACATCTGCAAGCAGCATTACACGCAGGTGGACGCCTTCTACCATCAGCTCTGCCCGGAATGTGCGGCGTTCAGCCACAGCAAGCGCGATGCGCGCACGGACCTGACCGGACGGCGCGCACTGCTGACCGGCGGCCGGGCCAAGATCGGCATGTACATTGCGCTGAGGCTGCTGCGCGACGGCGCCCACACGACGATTACGACCCGGTTCCCCAAGGACGCGGCCCGGCGTTTCGCCGCGATGGAGGACAGCGCGGACTGGCTGCACCGGCTCCGCGTTGTGGGCATTGACCTGCGCGACCCCTCCCAGGTGGTGGCGCTGACGGACTCGCTGAACGAGGCCGGCGCGCTGGACATAATCATCAATAACGCCGCGCAGACGGTCCGCCGCTCCGGGAACGCGTACAAGCCGCTGGTGGACGCGGAACTGGAGCCGCTGCCCGAGGACCGGCCGATGCCCGAGCTGGTCACCTTCGGCCATGCCCACGACAAGCACCCGCTGGCCCTGGCCAGCCAGATTTCCAGCCATCCCGTGCTGGCCGGGGATGAGGTGGCCGCACTGGCCCTGGCCATGGGTTCCGCCTCGCTCGAACGGATCGAGGCCGGAACGGCCATTGACGCCGGCGGGCTGGCACCGGACCTGGCCGCCGAGAACAGCTGGACCCAGGTGGTGGACCAGGTCGACCCGCTGGAGATGCTGGAGGTCCAACTGTGCAACGTCACCGCACCGTTCCTGCTGGTGTCCCGGCTGCGCCCGGCGATGCGCCGCTCCACCGCCCGGCGGAAGTACATTGTGAACGTCTCCGCCATGGAGGGCCAGTTCTCCCGTGCCTACAAGGGCCCCGGGCACCCGCACACCAACATGGCCAAGGCCGCGCTGAATATGATGACCCGGACCAGTGCCAAGGAGATGCTGGAGGCGGACGGCATCCTGATGACCGCGGTGGACACCGGCTGGATCACCGATGAGCGGCCGCACTACACCAAGGTCCGGCTGGCGGAGGAGGGTTTCCACGCCCCGCTGGACCTGGTGGACGGCGCCGCCCGGGTGTACGACCCGATCGTGATGGGCGAGTCGGGCGAGGACCAGTACGGTGTGTTCCTCAAGGACTACAAACCGAGCCCCTGGTAGTGGAGACCGTGCCTCCCTCCGCCGCACCTCGGCTCCCTATAGCGCCTCGGCTCCCCGGACAACCACGGCCCCCGACACTGCGGCGCTCCCTTGCGCAGCTGGGTCCGGGGCTGCTGGCCTGCGCGATCGCGGTCGCCGCCGCGCTGGGGATCCACTCCGTTGTGCCCGCGCTGCCCGCCATGACGGCCGCCGTCGTGCTGGGCATCCTGGCCGCAAACCTGCCCGGCACCTCCGCGCCGGTCGCCGGCATCCTGCGACCGGGGCTGCACTTCGCCGGCAAGCACCTGATGCGCGCGGGCATTGTGCTGTTAGGCCTGAAACTGAGCCTGGGCGACGTGATCGGCCTGGGCTGGCGGACGGCCGCCCTGGTGGTGGCCGTGGTGCTGCTCAGCTTCGCGGGCACGTATGCGTTGGGCAAGCTGTTCCGGCTCAAGGGCGATGCGCCGCTGCTGATCGCCACCGGATTCTCCATCTGCGGCGCGTCCGCCATCGGTGCCATGAGCGCGGTCAGGGGCACGCGGCAGCAGGACACGGTCCTTCCGGTGGCCCTGGTCACGCTGTGCGGCACGCTGGCCATTGGAGTCCTGCCGCTGCTGATGGGGCCGCTGCAGCTGACGCCCGAGGCGTTCGGCCAGTGGGTGGGCGCCTCGGTTCACGACGTCGGGCAGGTGGTCGCGACGGCGCAGACCGCCGGCGCCGTGGCGCTCGGCGCCGCCGTCGTCGTCAAGCTGACGCGGGTCGTACTGCTGGCGCCCATGGTGGCCACCGCGGGGCTGCTGGAACGACGGCGGCACGTCCGGACCGCGGCCGGCCCCGCCAAATTCCCCCCGATCGTGCCGCTGTTCGTCGTCGGCTTCCTGGCGATGATTGCGATGCGCAGCCTTGGCTGGATCTCCCCCGGGGCGCTGGACGCGGGCAACCTGCTGCAGGATCTGGCCCTGGGCGCGGCGCTGTTCGGGCTGGGCTCGGCCGTGCGGATCCGCGTGCTGCTGCACACCGGATTGCGCGCCTGCGTGATGGCGCTGTGCGCGTGGCTGCTGATCGCGGCGCTGGCCTTCGGTGCCGTCCGGCTGATCTGAGCGCCGGATCCGGGACGTCCGGCGGCTTAAAAACCCGGATACGTCCCGTCGCGGGCGAAGTGATGAGAGCTTCCAAGCGGCGTGGTTGAATGGTGAAGTGTCCAATCAGAACCCTTCCCATGAGAACCTGCGCCGTGCCGAGGCCGCCGTCCGTTCGGCCCTGATCACCGTCCAAAGCTACGACGTATCCGTTGATGTCCGGAGTGCGGCGGACCCGTCCGTGGCCGGCTTCACCACGCAGAGCATCATCACCTTCACGGCGGCCGAGGCCGGGTCGGAGACCTTCCTGGACTTCATCGGCAGCTCCGTGCACGCCGTCATCCTGAACGGCCACGCCCAGCCGCTGGCCGACGTCGTCGACGGTTCCCGGATCTGGCTCCGCGCCCTGGAGGCGGAGAACCAGGTGACGGTAATAGGCACCGGCGCCTATTCGCGCAGCGGCGAGGGTCTGCACCGCTTCGTGGACCCGGCCGATGGCAGGACCTACCTGTACACCCAGTACGAACCGGCCGATGCCCGCCGCGTCTTCGCCAACTTTGAACAGCCGGACCTCAAGGCGCCGTTCACCTTCCATGTCACCGCCCCCTCGGAGTGGGAAGTGGCCTCCAACGGCGCCGTTGCCGCGCTCACGCCGCTCACCAGCGATGCGTCCGCCAGCCGTTGGGATTTCGCCAGCACGCGGCCGATCTCCACCTATATCACGTCCATCCTGGCCGGCCCGTACCATAGGGAGCAGGACCATTGGAGCCGGCAGTTCGACGACGGCACCAGCCTGGATGTGCCCCTGGCGGCCTACTGCCGGGCCTCGCTGGCGGAGCATTTCGACGCGAAGCGGATCTTCGAGACCACCAAGGCTGGGCTGGCCTTCTTCCACACGCTCTTCGACTACCCCTACCCGTTCGGCAAGTACGATCAGGCCTTCGTCCCGGAGTACAACCTCGGCGCCATGGAGAATCCGGGACTGGTCACGTTCACGGAGGCCTATGTTTTCACCTCCCGGGCCACGGACACCCAGTACCAGCTGCGCGCCAACACGATCATGCACGAGATGGCGCACATGTGGTTCGGCGATCTGGTCACGATGTTCTGGTGGGATGACCTGTGGCTCAAGGAATCCTTCGCCGACTACATGGGCCACCTGGCGGTTGCCGGAGCCACGGACTGGGGAGCCAAGTCCTGGGTCCTGTTCGCCAACAAGCGCAAGGCCTGGGCGTACATACAGGACCAGCTGCCCAGCACCCACCCCATCGTGGCGGACATCCGCGACCTCGAGGCGGCCAAGCAGAACTTCGACGGCATCACCTATGCCAAGGGAGCCTCGGTCCTCAAGCAGCTGGTGGCTTTTGTGGGTTTCGAGGCTTTCATGGCCGGCTCTCGCCGGTATTTCCGCGAACATGCCTACGGCAACACCTCGTTGAAGGACCTGCTGGACGTGCTCAGCGCAGCCTCCGGGCGCGACCTGACGGAGTGGGCGAGGCAGTGGCTGCAGACCTCGGGGATCTCCACGCTGCACGCCGAGCTGGACGCGCACGACGGCGTGCTGACGCGGCTTTCGCTGCACCAGGACGCCCTGGATCCGGTGACGGACCGGCAGGAACCGCGACCGCACCGGCTGAAGATCGGTTTCTACGACTTTGCCGGATCCGGAGCGCTGGAGCGCACGGACAGCCTCGAACTGGATGTCCTGGGTGCCGTCACCGTTGTTGAGGCCGCGGCCGGCAAACCCCGGCCTGCCCTGCTGCTGATCAACGACGGGGACCTCAGCTACGCCAAGGTCCGGCTGGATGATGTCTCCGAGGCCACTGTGCTGGCGAGTCTGGACAAACTGGCGGACCCGATGGCGCGCGCCCTGTGCTGGTCGGCGCTGTGGAACGCCGCGCGCGACGGTGCCATGCCGGCGGCACGCTACATTGACGCCGTCGAGCGCTTTGCGCCCAGCGAATCCGACCTCGGCGTGCTGGCGTCCCTGCTGGACAATGCCCGGACCGCGGTGGAGCGCTACTGCGCCGCCGGGGAACGCGGGGAGGCGCGCGAGGGCGTGCTGGAGGCGGTCGTGTCCCGGCTGCACGCAGCGGATGCCGGCTCCGACCAGCAGCTGGTGTGGGCGCGGGCGTTTGCGGCCGTGGCACGGCGCAGCGACAGCCATCGCGGGCTGGCCGCGGGGCTGCTCAGCGGCACAACCGCCGTTCCGGGGCTGAGTATTGATCCGGAACTGCGCTGGGCCCTCTGGCAGGCGCTCGCCGCGACCGGCCATGCCACGCCGGAGGAGCTGGCTGCGGAGCTGGTCGGCGACAACAGGGCGTCCGCGCGGACCGGACACCTCACCGCCGTCAGTGCACAGCCGGCGGCCGAGGTCAAGCAACACGCCTGGCAGGAAGCCGTTCACGGAACCGCGCTCTCCAACGAGTTGCTCAGCGCCACCATCGAGGGGTTCCGGCAAGGCACCCCGGAGCTGCTGAACCCCTTTACCGAACCCTATTTTGCCGCCATTGCCGGGGTCTGGGCCGAGCGCAGCATTGAACTCTCCGGCCGCATTGTCCGGGGCCTGTACCCCGGAGCCCAGGACCTTGTTGCAGGTCAGCAACCCTCCGAGCACCCGGTGGTGCTCCGCACGGACCAGTGGCTTGCCTCCAACGAGGCGGCACCGGCGGCGCTGCGCCGGATCGTCATCGAGCAGCGCGACCAGCTGATGCGTTCGCTGCACGCCCAACAGGTGTCGCTGCTCCCCGCCTAAGCCCCCTGTCCCTGGCCGAGTTCCCCCTGTCTCTGCCGGCGGCTGGACAACTGCTCAGGTTTTGCGGCGACATACCGGCGATTTGGGCGACACGCCGTGATTTTTTGCCCGTCAGCAGTTAAAGCTGAGCAGTTGTTGCGGCAGCCGGGGCGGGTTTGGTCAACCAGAAATGGACCATGGCGATCGCTACCGCGAGCCACGCCAGACCGGCGAGCCAGGTCCCGTCGTCGCTAATGCTGACCAGCAGCGGCAGATGGGCAACGGTGCCGAAGTGGAACTTGCCGCCGAATACATGCCCAGCGGGAACACGATGCTCCACAGACCTGCCTCATACCTGATTGGCTGGCGCTGGACGACGTGGCGCCAGAAGCGGAAGATCAGCAACAAGGGAATCCACCAGGCGCCGAAGGCCCAGAGGACATGCGTGAGCCCGGAAGCCAGCGCAGTGGCCGCCTGCATCACCGGCAGATCCGCCGGCAGCTGGAGGATGGAGGATGGAGGAGCCGGCCAGTACGGTGATTGCCGTGGCCCCCATGTAGATCCAGTACGACGGGTTGAGGCTCTTGGAATTGCCCGGAACGGTCAGCAGTCTGAGCGTGACAATGGTTGCTGCCGTCCGCCTCGGCGGCCGCGGAGCCTGTCCTGGGACGCAGGAAAGGCTGGCCGGCAGGCCGTAGCAGGGTTGCGCGGAACGCGCCGGCTGGCATCAGGGCACCCGTTCCAGCCACTCGCGGGTGCCGAACTTGGTGGCCACCCGATCGTGTGCCGCAGCCAGCTCCGCAGGGGTGAGCGCCGCCGTCGTCGCCCCGTAGCGGCCGGCAAAAGTCTCCATCATGCGTCCGATGATCTCCGCGCGCGGCACCCCCGTCTGCCGGCGCAGCGGATCCACCCGCTTCTTGGCCGACGCGGTGCCCTTGTCCGAGAGCTTCTCCTTGCCGATCCGCAGCACCTGGACCATCTTGTCCGCGTCGATGTCGTAGGACATGGTCACGTGGTGGAGCATGCCGCCGTTGACCAGGCGCTTCTGCGCCGCGCCGCCGATCTTGCCCTGGTCGGTGGCGATGTCATTGAGCGGGACGTAGAAAGCCCTGATGCCCAGCGATTCGAGCGCGGCCATCACCCAGCTGTCCAGGAACGGGTAGGAGTCCGCGAAGCTAAGGCCGTCGACCAGGGTCTGCGGCAGGTAGAGCGAATACGTGATGCAGTTGCCGGCCTCCATGAACATCGCCCCGCCGCCGCTGATCCGCCGGACCACCTTGATGCCGTATTTTTGCACGCCGGCGGGCTCCAGCTCGTTGCGGACCGACTGGAAACTGCCGATCACCACGGAGGGCTCCCGCCAGTCCCAGAGGCGCAGCGTGGGATTCCGCCGCCCGGCCCCGACCTCCTCAGTCAGCACCTCGTCCAGGGCGACGTTGACCTCGGTGGGCAGCACCGACGGCGGAATGATTTCCCAGCGGTGGTCGGCCCAGCCGGTGGCCTTGGCCAGGGCCCGGCGCACCGTGATGGCCACGGCGTGGGCCGAGAACCCGAAGAGCACGACGCCGGGCGGCAGCGCCGCGTCGATGGCCTCCGCCAGCTCCGCGGCCGAGGAGCCGGAGCCAAGCCCGGTGAGCGCGGCGTTGATGTCCCCCAGCGCCTCGTCCGGTTCGAGGAAGAAGTCTCCGCTGATGGAAACGTTGGACAACCGCTCGGCGGCGACGTCGAAGTCCGCTACGACCAGTTTGCCGCCGGGGACTTTGTACTCGCCGTGGAATTGGGGTGCCATACAACCATCCTGCCAACGAAAAAGGCCCGCACCAAACGGTGCGGGC
>JALYYI010000070.1 GCA_030946705.1 Actinomycetota bacterium
CCCCCGCTTCCCCTTATGCCTCAACGCCTGCCTGGGCGCCGGCAGGGTCGGCCTACCGTCCGAACAGCCTGGCGAAAAAGCCCTTGCCGGCCGACTTTTCCTGCTGGTGCCCGCGGCAACGCTGGGAGCTGGGAACCCCGCTCATGACCTGGTCAACGTGCTGGCCGCAGCCCGCCCACGTCGTTTTACCGCATTTCTTACATGTCACCGCACGGCACATCTGCTTGCTCCCTTACCTGAGTGGAATATCTCATCAGTATACCCCATAGGGTATTGTTGGGAGGGTCCCGTGCCAGGCAGGGCAGCCCGGTGCACCGGTTGGACCACGGCGCGGTAATTGGCAGGAAAGAGCGTCAATGATACACCGCACCGCGCCGGGACCCGCCGTGGCGGGGGCCTTCGGTATGGCCAAATCCGCTGGACGGTGAATGGGCAAGAGACTGAAGCTGCGGGTCGGTGGGGCCCTGCTGCTACGGGCCGCAAGTGCGTGCCTTCGTCGGGAGCCGGCCGCTAGGGGGCGGCTTTGTGGTCGGTGCCGCGCATTCGCACGCCCACGATGACACCGGATGCTCCGGTCAGGGCGGCGACGACGGCGACGGCGGCCGGGATGCCGTAGGCGTCCGCGAGGATGCCGGAGAGCAGGGCGCCGACGGCGAATCCGCCGTCGCGCCAGAGCCGGTAGATACCCACCGAGCGTGCCCGCCATGTTGGGTGGGCGACGTCACCGATCGCGGCCAGCAGGGTGGGGTAGACCATGGCGGTGCCGACCCCGAGCAGGATGGCAGCGGCCAGCCAGGTCCCGAAGTCGTGCCCCACCGCCACCACTGCCAGGGCGGCGGCCTGGACCAGCATGCCGCCGACGATCAGGGGTTTGCGGCCGATCCGGTCCGAGAGCGCGCCCGTGATGAGTTGGCCGGCGCCCCAGACGGCCGGGTAGACGGCGGCGAGGATGCCGATCTTTTCGATGCTCAGTCCGGCGGCCGCGAAGAGTACGGGGAACAGGCCCCAGGCGAGGCCATCGTTGAGGTTGTTCACCAGCCCTGCCTGGCTGACCGAGGACAGGGACTTGTCCCGGAAGCTGGTCAGGGTGAAGACGTCCCGGTTGCTGAGCTCCGCCTGGGTTCCGGCGTGGACGGAGACGTGGCTTGCGGCCTCGGCTGTGGCATGGTTGCGTGTTTCCCGCACGGTCAGGACGGACAGTCCGAGTCCGAGGGCGATGAAAGCGGCTCCGAGCAGAAACGGGCCCGGGCGGAGCCCGTAGGTGGAGGCGATGTAGCCGGTGGCCAGTGCGGTCCCGGCGACGCCGAGGTACCCGGCGGCCTCGTTCAAGCCCATGGCCAGGCCGCGGCGGGACGGGCCGACAAGGTCCATCTTCATCATCACCGTGGTGGACCAGGTCAGGCCCTGGCTGACGCCCAGCACGACGTTGGCGGCGACGATCCAGCCCCAGGACGGTCCGACAATCAGCAACAGCGGCACGGGGATGGCGATGATCCAGCCGGCTACCAGGACCGGCCTGCGGCCGTAGCGGTCCGAGAGGGTGCCGGCGAAGTAGTTCGTTCCGGCCTTGGCCAGCCCGAACGCCAAAATGTAGGTCAGCGCGGACGTGTAGAGGTCAAGGTGGAAGACCCGGTCCGCCAGCAACGGCAGCACGGTGCGTTCCTGGCCTAAGGTGCCCCCGACGAGTGCATTGACGGCGACCAGGAGCATGAACTGGGCCATGTTCTGCCGCAGGCCCAGTAACACACCGGTCCGCCGTAGGGGTTTCCGCTGGAGTGCGCGGTCTTGCTGGATCAGTTGCTGGAAACTGGCTCCCGGGCCAGCTGCCGGGCGGCCCATCCGGCGTAGCTGCCGTCGAGTTCGACGACGTCGTAGCCCGCGCGGCGCAGGGCGCTGGCTGCAACGGAATTCCGGACGCCGCTCTGGCAGTAGGACACAATGGTGCCTTCGGTGGGGAGTTCGTCGAGGTTCCACATCACGCGGCCGCCGCTGAGCTGGTGGGAGCCGGGGATGTGCCCTGCGGCGTGCTCGGTGCGGTTG
>JALYYI010000071.1 GCA_030946705.1 Actinomycetota bacterium
ACTCGCGCCGGGCGAGCGCGATCTGGGCGCCGATGCCCTTACCGAGTTCCTTGACGGGCAGACCCGCGCCGGCCTGCGCCAGGCGCTGGGAGGCGTTGAAGTCGGAGGTGACCCGGGCCTGCGCCGCCGCCGCCGCGGCCTTGAGGTCCTCCAGGACCCGGATCTGATCGATCCGGCCGGCATCATCAACACCCCGGTCCATGGAAGCCAGGGACGCCACGAACCGGCTCACCGTCGCGGCATCCGGTTCACCCAAGGAGGCCGGAGCCGCGGACACTACCGGGGAGACAACTGTCGCCGGCTGTCCCTGCGCAGCTTCCGGAGCCCGTCCGCTGCCCCTATTGATGTCCATAACCCCACTCTTCCAGAGGGCACCGACAATTTGGAGAGTTCCAACATTTCAGGCGCGGGATCAAGGTCCTGGCGGCGCGGTCTCTGCCCGGCCGCGTGCTGGCTCCATCGACCACGGGGACGGCGTCGCACCGCCGGGACGAGCCCGGCAAGGACCCACCCGGAGGCGGGGACGCAAGGGTGACCATCGCCGTCGTCGGCCGCCCCTGCGAAGCTCCCCGAGCCGGACCCGGCTCCCTGTTTCCGTTCATAAAACAAACGCTATCGGGGAGCACTGACATTATTCGCGCGACACCATCGTGCACCCCGCGCAGCTGTCCGCGGCAAAATCGGAACCGCTCCCGACCTCGGCCACGGACCACCACGAGCATTAGCGGAACCCGTAAGCCGTGATCCATGCGCTGCGTCGCGTCTGGATCGCCCGCCGGCTGCGGCATCGGGGCCACGGACGCAGCGTGCTGCTGTGGCCGCTCATCGCCGCGTTCGCCGTCGTCGCGACCGTCTTTCTGTCCCTGGATACGACGGCGGTGCTTCTCACACCCGTCGTGGTGAGCGTTGCCCGGCAGGCCGGGCTGCCGGCGCCGGCCCTTTGCGCGGACCACGGTGTGGCTGGCGAAGACGGCCAGTCTGCTGCCGCCGATTTCAAGTCTGACCAACCTGCTTTCCCAGCACACCCTGGGCGGTATTAGCCCGGCGGGCTTTGCCTCCCTGATTCTGGCCCCCGCGGCATTGGCCGTCGTCGTCCCGCTGGTCTTCATCGGCATCGACTTCCGCCGGTCCTTGGCGAAACGGTATTCGCGAGCGCCCGTCTCGCGGGTCCGGCCCGCCGGCTCGGAAACGGGCCCCGGGTTGGGCGCGGGACGGATAAGGTTCTGCTCGGCACCCAGGCTCGTGCCGTGGCCCATGCTGCTCTTGCCTCCAGCCTTTTCCTGGTCATGCTGGGAGCCCCCGCCGTTCCCGGTGTTTTGGCCGGAATCGGGGGGGCGGAGCGATGGATCTCATCCGGCTGGCCGCCGCGGGGACGCTCGGGGCCTATGTCCTGGACAGCCTTCCGGCCTACCTGCTCGCGGAACCGCTCGCCGGCTCCCCGCCGCGGCTGGTCGCCCTGCTGATCTGGGTGAACGCGGGTCCGCTGATCATGCCCTGGGCTTCGCCGGCAGCGCTGCTGTGGCATGACCGGCTGCGCCGGATGAACGTGCTGATCACTTGGAAGGGCCACACGTTGTCCAGGCTGGTCGTGGCCCCGGCGACGGTTCTGGGATCGGTGCTGTTGCTGGCCGCCGTCGGGACCTGACGGGCCGGGGCACGACAACGGCGGCCGGGCCGCTGCTGGCCTTCCGCTGACGGCCTGCCGGAGTGGACAATTCGAGGGACGGGCCTGGGCACCGGCGCGCCATGGGTTATCGGGTGAGCGGTGAGCGGTGAGGGGGTTAGCGGTGAGCGGTGAACGGCGATCAGCCTTTCCGATCTTGACGGTATTGTTCTCAACATTGTCCTCAACGGCGGAATCGTGCTGGCAGTCGGCGACGCCTAGATCGGCTCCGTGAAACAGATCTTGCAGCAAAAAACTGGTGGCCAAGGGTCCGCGGGGCAACGGTCCCGACGGCGGCAACCTCCGATGCCGCTGCCCATGCGACGGCCGATCCTGGTGGAGATGCCGTACGTCTGCTGCCTCCGGAAG
>JALYYI010000222.1 GCA_030946705.1 Actinomycetota bacterium
ATGAAATATTCCAGTTTCCGGGTCTTGTTGCCGCCGAAGGCCAAACCGCTGTTGACGTCTTCACGCTTGGCCCAGATCTGTGCACCGCCCAGATGGGTCGTGAGCCGCGGCAGCGGATGAACGGGACTCGGGCCGAAGGTGAGGGGGTACCGCTCAAAATCGGTGATGGCCATGGGAATCCTTAGGTGCGCGGGGAGGAAATGAGGCAAGGCAACATGCAATATATTGCATGCCTGATCTCTTGGATTGTCAAGGGGCCGATATACCATATGTTGCATGCCCATCCCCCCGCTCCAAGGCGTGCACAAAAGGTCGCTGCTCCGGGATAACGTCTACGGCTCCATCCGGGACGCGATCGTGGATGGCACGTTCGCCCCCGGCGAGCGACTTAAGGACACCGAGCTGGAGTCCTGGCTGGGCGTCAGCCGGACACCGATCCGGGAAGCACTACTGCGCTTGGAGCGGGCCGGTCTGGTGATCGCCGAACCCGGCAGAGCGACCACGGTCGCCCCTTACGATGTCGCCTCAACCGAAAGTGCCCAGCAGGTGGTGGCCACCATGCATGAGCTGGCCGCCCGGTTGGCTGTCCCGTCGCTCACAAAGGCGGACATCGAGGGCATGGTCGAGGCCAACGCTCGCTTCGAGCGGGCGCTACAGCGGCTCGACGTCGAGGCGGCCTTGGCCGCCGACGACGACTTCCACACGGTGTTCGTCGCCGCCAGCAGAAATGACGTGCTTCGTGAGGTGCTCGCGCAGACGACCCCGGTACTCCGCCGCGCGGAACGGATGCGCTTCGCTTCCTTTGCGGCCGGAGATTCGGCGGCGCAGCATGCAAGGATCATCGAACTCGCGCGCAGCGGTGATGCCGAGGGTGCCGCGCTGGCCTGCCGGGAAAACTGGCTCTCGCTGCGCTGACCTGAACCGGCCAGCCGCCCGCCAGGCGACGAGCGAGCGCCAGCGAGCGTGTGGAGGGACCCGGTTCCGCCGAAACCCAGGAAAAGCGTGGCTGTGGATACCCGATGAACCCGCACAAGAAATGTCAGTACCCTCTGGCATGGTGGGGTTATGGACGCCAACGGGAATCCGGGTCAGGTTCAGGCAGCTGAGGAGTTGCCGGCAACCGGTCGTGCCGCTGCGGCCGTCTTCACGGATTCGGCGCCCTCCGATCCCCAGCGCCCAGCACGGCCCGCTGGCCTTGATGCTGCTGGGCTTGCCGATATTATCCTCGGGCTGGCCCGCATGGACCACCGCGTGGGGGACGTGGAGCTGATCGACCGGATCCGGGTGCTGGAGGGCCTCAAGGCCGCGGCCGGCGCTGCGCAGGCCCAGTCCACGGTGGTGTTCGAGGCGTCCCAGCGCAGCCGGCAGGAAGCCGCCGGGTTGCCCGCCAAGCAGATAGGCAAAGGGATCGGCACGCAGCTCGCCCTGGCCCGGCGGGAGTCGCCGAACCGCGGGAACCGGCTGCTGGGCCTGGCCAAGGCACTGGTGAACGAGATGCCGCACACCATGACCGCCCTCGCCACCGGGGCGCTGAGCGAATGGCGGGCCACCATCCTGGTCAAGGAGACCGCCACCCTTACCCGTGAAGACCGCCAGACGGTGGATGCGGAGATCGCCGCGGACACCGGCACCCTCGAAGGCGCCGGAACCCGCAGGATCACCGCCGAAGCCCGCCGCGTCGCCTACCGCCTGGACCCGCACGCGGTGGTGGCCCGCGCCCGCCACGCCGAAAACGAGCGGCATGTAAGCTGCCGGCCTGCCCCGGACACCATGACCTACGTCACCGCGCTGCTGCCCGTCAAGGCCGGCGTGGCCCTCCAGGCCGCCCTCGTCCGGCACGCCGACACTCTCAAAGCCGAAGGCGACCCCCGCGGGCGAGGGCAGATCATGGCCGACACTCTCGTCGAACGCGTCACCGGCACCCCCGCCGGGATCATCGGCATCCAGCTCCAGCTCGTCATGACCGACCGCACCCTCCTGCAGGGCAACAGCGAACCGGCCTACCTGTCCGGTTACGGCATCGTCCCCGCCCAAAGCGCCCGCGACCTCCTCCGCCACAACACCACCGGAGCCACAGGTCAGGGGAAGGAGACCGGTGGGCGCAGCAAGGGCATTAAATCCAGCAAATACGGGGTACCGGTGTGGGTCCGGAGGCTCTTCACCGCCCCCGGCACCGGCGAGCTCGTCGCCATGGACTCCAGATCCCGCTTCCTGCCCGACGGGCTACGCGATCTGATTCTCACCCGCGATGCCTCCTGCCGGGTCCCGTACTGCGGCGCACCGATCCGGCACGCGGACCACATAGTGCCCTGGCGCGAAACCCAAGACTCCAGCGAACCCAACGCCCAGGGCTTGTGCGTCCGCTGTAATGAAGCGAAGGAAGCCCCGGGCTGGTCAGCACAGCCACGCCCGGGTCCCCGCCACACGACCGAAACGACCACCCCCACCGGGCATACCTACATCTCCAGCGCACCACCGCTCCCCGGCACGAGACTGAGTGGTGGAAACGGCATCGAAATACCCAAGTTCACTCCGCGTCCAGCCAGCCACACCGCGGCAGGGCGACCTCATCCACCGCGACGGAGATCGAAGAATGGATCAAGGACTCGTCCGGCCTTCACCGAGGGTGGCGCAATCCCAACCGCTCCTCCGATATCGACGGCAAAGCCCCACACCTCAGAGGCTGCAAACCTTCGGGTCCAGCATGGAACGGACTGACGGGCACGAACCCTGCCGCCATTCCCCTTTGCCGAACTGGTCCCGTGTCGCGTCTACGAATACGTCCACGCCGCTGATGGCCGGTCCGACCCGGTAGAAGGTGACGATGTAGTCGCCCTCACTTGTCGGTCGGGCCAGTGCAAATTCCGCCCCGCCCGCTCCGGCGGCCGATGCCATGCAGTCCAGCGCTGGCTGGGGAACGGACTGTGCCTGGTCGAGAACAATCTCGCCGCAGCTCGGGAGCGGTTGGCGCGATCGGAACGCCTCCGGGGCAGCCGGCGAGGAACGGGAATCGGAAACAAGCTTTGACTTGTCAACAACTGTCGGGACCGGGTGGCTCTCGGACGCGCCGCAACCATTAACAGATAGCGCGACGGCGCAAGAAAGCGTCAGCCCTGCAACCGCCGCAAAGCGGGATGAATTCCGACGGCGGCAGTCGCCACGTCTCCTTCTGGCCATTTGCACAATCCCCCAAGTCCCTCGGCAGTCAACTCGTGCTAAGACGATACGCCCAGCTTGGCCAGAAGCCACGGCCGCAGGATGGGAAGTACATGGGCAGCCTGCATGGCCTGGATATGGTCAAGACCGTCAAGGACCTCAACATCCCAACCGAATGACTCCAACTTGTCACGCTTAGTGAGGAGCGGTTCAGCCAAACTCACCCGAACGTCGCCCCAGCGCGGGCCGTACTCGATCTCGTCCCGCAACCCGGCAAAACACAGCCGGGGACACGCGAGCCGTTCCTGGGCGGCGCCGTCGTCGAACCCTTGCAGAGCCTCGTAGAGGGTGACAAACTGCCGTGTCTGGCCTTCCGACGCGCTCACCTGCACCGTGGACCAGTCGAACTCTTCCACTGCGCCGTCCGACGGCGGAGCCGGCTGGCTTCCCGAATCCCCACCAGGCGCCGATACGGAATCGTTGTAGGCCGCCGTCGTCACGCGCAGCATCTGGGCGTAGGGCCCGTCGATCGGCGGAAACCCGCCCATCACCAGAGCGAGCAGCCGGTCGGTCCGGACGGCCAGTTGCAGACCGCCCAGGGCCAGCCAGGAATAGCCGTAGTAGGCAAACCGGTCGGCTCCGGCGGCGTCGGCCACGGCCAAAAAATCGGCCGCAAGGCTGGCGGGCGTCAGGGTGTCGGGCTTCGGCACCGCCATGACGTGGCCTTCATAATCGAACGCCACCACCCGGAAACGGTCGTTGAGGCCGTCGATCAGGGTCCGGCCGAGCGCCGGATCGGCACCCCATTTGCGCATCCCGTCCGCGTGAGGGCCTTGGACAGGCGTCGGGTTAACCGGCAGCAGCAATGCCGGCCCGGCACCGGACACCTCCACCTCGATGGTGCTTCCATCGTGCAGCGCAGTCTTGGTCATGGCGGTTAGCTACACCTCGATGCTCTCCCGCGCGGCCAGATGCCGGAACTGCGTGCCGTACAGCAAGCCGATCCGTTGCACGTGCGACTCCGTGAATCCGAGACCCTTCTCGTTGAGCAGCCCGTCATGGATCTGGAAGGCCTTCGCCGCCCGCACCGAATTCACAAAGTCGATGATCTCGGCCACCTTGGACCACGGCGCATGGATCGGGACCAGCAGGGTCTGCACGGTGATCCCCGGTGGGACTATCAGGGAATCCCCCGGGTGGTAGACGTTCCCATCCACCAGGTAGCCGATGTTGGCGACGATCGGAATCTGCGCATGGATCAGCGCGTGCTGCCCGCCGAAGGTCCGGATGGAGAACCCCGCGGCCTCGAAGCTGGTATGCGGAGCCGCCTCGAAGACCCGCGACGCGGCATCCGGGGCCGCCTTGCGCAGTGTGGCCGCGACTGTTGCCGGCGCATAAACCGTCAGTTCGCCATTCGCGGTGAGGGCCGCCACCACGGCGTCCGCATCCAGATGGTCGGCGTGCTCGTGGGTTACCAGCACCGCGTGCGCTCCCTTGAGCGCCTCCTCGGTTTCGGAGAAAATGCCCGGATCAATCACCAGGGCGTGGCCGTCCTTCTCAAGCCGAACACAGGCATGCGTGTACTTTGTCAGCTTCATGGCATCAGCCTACGTCCGTCCCGCGGCCAATCTCCAGCGCCGCTCCCGCGGCGTCCACTGAGCGGTTGGTGTCCTTCCCAGAGCCCTAACGGGCACCAACTGCACGATGGATGGGGATGGAACGGACGACGGCGGCCCCGCCCGCCGCCGTGATTGGTCCGGCACCCGGTGCGATAATCTTGGAGTTTGGGGATTGGAAGCCATCAGGAAGCGAGCAACAGCGATGTCCCAGGTAGCACGGCCCGACGAGGCCGGCCAGGGCGCTCCGGCCAAGGAGCAGCGGGTGACGAAGCAGCGGCTTGCCGTCGGCGCGGCGCTGGACAAGCTCGATGACTTCGTCAGCACCCAGGAGCTGTACCGGCTGCTGCAGAACGACGGCGTTTCCGTCTCCCTGGCGACCTCGTACCGGATTCTGCAGTCGATGGCCGAGGAGGGCCTGGTGGATGTGCTCCGCAACGGCGACGGCGAAGCGGTCTACCGCCGCTGCTCGGTCTCCGCCCATCACCATCATCTGCTCTGCCGCAACTGCGGCAAGGCCGTCGAGGTGGAGGCCCCGGCGGTGGAAAAGTGGGCTGCCAAAACGGCCGAAGCACACGGCTACACCCAGGTGCAACACACGGTGGAGATCTACGGGCTGTGCCCGGAATGCTCGGCCCTGGCCGCGCACAGCTGACCCCGCCGCACAGCTGAAAGCCGGCTGACGCAGCTGAAAGCCGGCTGACGCAGCCACGGCGGGGGCGGGTCAAGGCACTAGCAGACCGCCCGCCGTCGTCGTCCCAGCGCACCTAGCGCCCCGCGACCTCCGCGATGGTGACGCCTTCCGCTCCGGTGCGCACAATCCGGCCGCTGATGCCGTGCCGGCGCCGATAGCCGCCGATCCCCCGGCAGAGAAGGTAGATCAGGAACGAAAGCGTGGTCACGTACGGGCTGATCGGGATCCGGCCGCCCAGCGCCAGCAGGATTCCGCCCACGGTGGCCGTGACGGCGAAGGCGATGCTCAGCAGCACCACGGCCCGCGGCGAGGACGTCACGCGCAAGGCGGCCGCGGCGGGGGTGATCACCAGCGCCAGCACCAGCAGGGCGCCCACAATCTGGATGGAAAGCGCGACGGATATCCCCAGCAGGAACATGAACGCCAGGGACAGCATCCGGACCGGGACGCCACGCGCCTCGGCGATGTCCGGATCCGCGCTGGCAAAGGTCAGCGGCCGCCAGATCGCGAGCAGGCCGGCAATCACGACGACGGCGGTGCCCACCAGCAAGGACAGCTGGGTGGAGTCAACGGACACGATCTGCCCGGTCAGCAGGCCGAATTTGTTCGCCGCCCGGCCCTGGTAGAGGGACAGGAACAGGATGCCAAGCCCCAGTCCGAACGGCATGATCACCCCGATGATCGAGTTCCGGTCCCGCGCGCGGACGCCCATGACCCCCAGCAGCAGCGCAGCAAGCACCGAGCCCACCAGCGAGCCGAGGATGACGTCCGCACCGATCAGCAGCGCGAACGCCGCCCCGGCGAAGGACAGCTCGGCGATGCCGTGCACGGCGAAGGCCAGGTCACGCATCATCACGAAGGTGCCGATCAGTCCGCCCACCAGCCCCAGCACGGCGCCGGCGGCAATGGAGTCGCTGAACAGCGGCAGCAGTTCGCCGTAGTTTTGGAAATTGAAGACCGCGCCGAGGAAGTCCTGCCAGCTCATCGGTGCCCTCCCTGCGGGTGGTCGGCTTGCTCGGTGTGGTCCGCGTGGTCAGAGTGCGTGTGGGTGGTGGCGTCCGGAAGCCCGACGACGACGATCCTGCCGTTCACCTGCAGCACCTCGACGTGGGTGCCGTAGAGGTCGGAGAGCACCTCGGTGGTCATGACCTCTTCCGGGGCTCCCACGCGGAATTTACCGCCGGCCAGATAGAGCACCCGATCCACATGTTCGATGATCGGGTTGATCTCGTGCGTGACGAACACCACGGCGCTGCGGCTGTCCCTGCACTGGTCGCTGACCAGCCGGCTCACCGCCTTCTGGTGGTTCAGGTCCAGCGACAGCAGTGCCTCATCGCAGAGCAGCACTTCCGGGTCGGTGGCCAGCGCCTGGGCCACGCGCAGCCGCTGCTGCTCGCCGCCGGAGAGCAGACCCACCGGCACCTGCGCGTACTCGGTGGCCCCGACCTTGGCCAGCAGCTCATCCACCCGGCGTCGGTGTTCACGGCCGCGGATCCGCAGGCCCCAGCGGTGCCCGTCCAGGCCCAGACCCACCAGGTCCCGGGCGCGCAGCGGCGTCTGGGGGGCAAAGGATTTCTGCTGCGGGACGTAGCCGATGTGCCGGCTGCCGCGCCGTGCGGCCGCTCCCCCCACCGCCACGGTGCCGCCGCTCAGCGGCTGCAGCCCGAGCAGGACCTTCAGGAAACTGGTCTTGCCGCTGCCGTTGGGCCCCAGCACGGCGAAGAACTCCCCCGCCTTGATGGCCAGGTCAAGACCGTCCCACAGGGTGCGGTCGCCGAAGTTCAGCGAAGCCCCCTGCAGGCTGACCACCGTTTGAGGCATGACGTCCTTATGGCTGGTGCGGATGGGTGGGGTCGGTGCTGGTGTGGGTCCGGCCTACTTGGCCAGCGCCTGTTCAATATTATTGGCGTTGTCCGTCATCCAGCCCAGGTAATCGCGGTTGTCCGGCAGCGTTTCGCTGAAATTGACCACCGGCACGCCGGCAGCTTCGGCCGCCTTTTTCACCGTCTCGGTCTGCGGCCCCTCGGTCTGGTCGTTGTAGGCCAGGAATCTGGCGTCCTTGGCGGTGATAAGACCCGTCGCCTCCTTCAGCACGGTGGCCGGGACGCCGGATCCCTCCTCAATGGCGTGGCTGTACGACTCCGGCGTCCTGTTCGCCAAGCCGGCTGCCTGCAGCATGTACAGCGGCACCGGTTCGGTGATGGCGACCGGATCGCCGTCGTACTTAGCCTTGAGCGCCGCCAGCTTGGCGGAGATCCCCGCGACCGAGGTCTTGAACGCCGCCGCATTGGCCCGGAAGGTCGCGGCATCGGCAGGATCCAGGGTACCGAGCCTGCCGGAGATAGTGTCCGCCAGCTTGGTCACCGTCGGAAGGCTGTACCAGACGTGCTCGTTGAACGTGTCCTTGTTGGCGTCGGTCCGCAGTCCGGACAGGTCCACCACATTGACGGTATTGCCCGCGGCCAATGTGCCATCCCCGGCCAGCTTGCCAAAGAAGTCGTCGTAGCCGCCGCCGTTGACGATGGCCAGCTGAGCCTTGGAAACCGCCAGCTTGTCCTGCGGGGTCACCTCGTACGAGTGAGGGTCCTGGCTGGGCTTGTTGATGATGGAGCTGACCTGGACCTTGCTGCCGCCGATCTTTTCGACGATGCTGCCGTAGACGTTGGTAGAGGTGACCACGTTGATCCTGCCGCCCGCGGAGACGTTTCCGGCAGCGGACGACGACGGACCGGCCCCGCACGCGGACAGCAACAGTGCGCCGGCCAGCAGGCAGGAGACGGCCGATGCCGCCCGGCGTCCGGCAAATCTGTGCTGCAAGGTGAACCCCGACTCTACTCAAATGAGAATAAGAACGAATAAGAACTGGCTCCAGCATAACCCAAATGGGAATCATTCGCACCAAGCCTCGTCTTCGCCGGCCTAAATCGCGGCCGTGCTATCTCGCGCCGTTCGCCCGCCGCTCACCCATCCGGCGCAGCCCCTTAGCCTGTGTGGCGTCACGGATTTCTCCCACCAGCTGCTCGATCACATCCTCCAGGAAGAGCACGCCGCGGGTAGCGCCGTCGGGAGAAATAACGCGGGCGAGGTGTGATCCCGTGCGCTGCATGGCGGCCATCGCCGTCTCCACCTCCGCATCGATGGCGAGGTTGACCAGGTTCCGGACCCGGCTCTCCGCAACCGGCTGGAGGTAGCTTTCCTGCGGAATGGCCAGCACGTCCTTCACATGCAGGTACCCGGTCAGGCTCCCCGCCGGATCAGCCAGCACAAACCGGGAGAAACCGGTCCGGCGCACGGCTCGCTCAAAGTCCACCGGTGTCGCGGACGTCGGCAGCGTGACCAGGTCCTCCAGGGGCACCATGATGTTTCCGGCCGTGAAGGTGGAAAACTCCAGCGCGCCGTTGATCAGGCCCGTCTCGTCCGCCATCAGCCCGTGCCGGGTGGATTCCTGCACAATGGACTGCACCTCCTCCAGCGTGAAGGTGGAGGTGACCTCATCCTTGGGCTCGATCCGCAGCAGCCGCAGGATGTGGTTGGCCATCCAGTTCAGCACGTGGATCACCGGCTTGACCAGCTTGCCGATGAACACCAGCGGCGGAGCCAGAAGGATGGCGGCCTTGTCCGCGGTGGAGACGGAAATATTCTTCGGCACCATTTCGCCAAAAGTCACGTGCAGGAAGGTCACCAGCGCCAACGCCACCACAAACGCCACCGGACCGGAGACGTCTTCCGGGAAGCCCAGCGCCTGCAGCGGACCCGCCAGCAGGTGGTGGATCGCGGGCTCGGCGACGTTGAGGATCAGCAGCGAGCAGACGGTGATGCCCAACTGGGCGCAAGCCAGCATCAGCGAGACATTTTCCATCGCGGCCAACGTGGTCTTGGCCCGCGTCGAGCCGGCGTCGGCCCGCGGCTCAATCTGGCTGCGGCGCGCGGACATGATCGCAAACTCAGCCGCCACGAAGAAGGCGTTTCCGAGCAGCAGCACAACCAGCCAGAGAATTCCGGCCCAGTCGCTCATTCGGTGCCCCGTTCGACGTCGGCCGCTGCAGGGGCGGGCAGGAAGCGGATCCTGTCAATCCGGCGCTCGTCCATTCGTTCGACGTCCAGCGTGCCGCCGTCGATCTCCACCAGGTCCCCGACCTGGGGGATCCGGCCCAGCACGGCCATCATGAAGCCGCCCACCGTCTCGTAGCTGGATTCATCCGGCACCGAGAGCCCGGGAATCTGCTCGCTGACCTCATCCGGGCGCATCAGGCCGGGGAAATACCATTCGCCGGTGGCACTTTGCAGCACACCGGGCTTGGTGCGGTCATGCTCATCGGCGACCTCGCCGACAATTTCCTCCACCAGGTCCTCCAGCGTCGTGACACCGGCGGTTCCTCCGTACTCATCCAGCACGACCGCCAACTGCAGGTTGCCCTCGCGCAGCTCGGAGAGCAGGGAATCCAGGTGGATGGTTTCCGGCACACGGAGCACATCGGTCATGATCGCCCCGGCCTGCAGTCCCGCACGTTTCGCGGCCGGGACAGCGATCGCCTTCTTCACGTGCACCACGCCGCGGATGTCATCGGGGGAATCACCGATCACCGGAAAGCGGGAAAAGCCCGTCCGGCGCGCCGATTCCAGGATGTCCGCCACGGACTGCTCGGCCTCGATGGTCTCCACCCGGATCCGCGGAGTCATCACATCCGCCGCCGTCCGGCCGGAAAAGCTCAGCGTCTTGGCCACGAAATTCGCAGTGCCCGCATTCAGGGTACCCATCGCGGCCGAACGCCGGACCAGCGAGGCAAGCTCCGCCGGCGTCCGGGCGCCGGAGATCTCCTCCTTGGCCTCCAGCCCGAAGATGTTCAGGACCTTGTTGGCGGCCCCGTTCAGCAGCATCACGGCGGGCTTGACAATGGCGGTGAATACCAGCTGCGGCCGCGCCACCGCCTTGCCGATCTCGAACGAGAGCGAGATGGCCATGTTTTTGGGCACCAGCTCGCCGATCAGCATGGAGAGCAGGGTCGCAATGACCATTGCCGCGGTCAGCGCGACAGGCTCGACGACCGTTGCCGGAAGTCCGACGGCGGTCAGCGGCACGGCGAGCAGCGCGCCGACCGAAGGCGCCATGACGAAGCCGGTCAGCAGTGTGGTCAGGGTGATGCCCAGCTGGCAGCTGGAGAGCTGGGTGGAGAGCGATTTGAGGCAGCGCAGCAGCGGGAGCGCGGCGGCGTCGCCGTTGTCGACGGCGCGCTGGACCGTGGACTGGTCCAGCGCGACGAGGGAAAATTCGACGGCGACAAAGAAGCCGGTGCCCAGGATCAGCAGCAGGCTGACCCCCAGGAGGAGCCATTCCATCAGCGGAACACCGCCTGCGGAAGGCACGTAGGTCCGTTAGGTATTTTCGCTCGTTCAGGCGGAGGGCGGTCGGCCGTGCCGGCGGCCGAAGTGGCAGCAGAAGGACGGTGGGCGCGAGTGCGGGGTCTGCCGGCATTGCGCGTGTTCGAGGTACTGCGGCTCGAACCCGGGCGCCGGCCCCTAGAGTTGCTGTCCATAGGAGCTCCAGTCTACAGGACAGGACTCCCCGCCGACCTCTAGTGCAGGGCGGCCGGAGCGGGCCGGACGGCTCCCAGTCCGGCCACGGCCTCTTCCACCACCTGCCCGACGGGGCTGCCAATATCGACGACGGCGCCCGCCTCGCCAGGCCCGAGCGGCTCCAGGGTGGCGAGCTGGGAATCCAACAGGGCCGCCGGCATGAAATGCCCGCTCCTGCCCTCCAGCCGGGCTTCGAGCGCCGCTCTGGGCCCCTCCAGATGCAGGAAGAAAGTGTCCGGAGCCCGCGCCCTGATCGCGTCCCGATAGCTGCGTTTGAGGGCCGAGCAGGCGATCACCAGGCCGGCGGCTCCGGCACCGGCGAGATCGCCGCCCACCCGCGCCAGCCACGGCCATCTGTCCTCATCGACCAGCGGGATACCGGTAGCCATCTTCGCCACGTTCTCCAACGGATGCAGGGAATCGCCGTCGATGAAGGGCAGCTCCAGCTCGTGCGCCACCAGCGCACCGATGGTGCTTTTTCCGCAGCCGGAGACGCCCATCACTACGATCTTCACCAGTCATGGACCGTTCCGTCGGCGAGGCGGTTGTAGGGCAGGTAGGCCTGCTGGTATGGGAAGGACGCGGCAGCCTCCTCGTTGAGCTCGATGCCAAGGCCCGGCTTGTCCCCCGGGTGCAGGTAGCCGTCCGCGAACGTCATGGACTGTTCAAAGACGGTGTTGGTCTTCTCACTGTGCTCCATGTACTCCTGGATGCCGAAGTTGTGGATGGCCAGGCCCAGGTGGGTCTGCGCCGCCAGTCCCACCGGCGAAACATCGGTGGGGCCATGGAAGCCGGACTTGATCTGGTACTGCGCGGCGTAATCCATCACCTTTTTCAGCGGTGAGATACCGCCGAAGTGGGTGGAGGCCGCGCGCACGTAGTCGATCAGCTGTTCCTTGATCAGGGTCTGGAAGTCGAACACCGTGTTGAAGACCTCGCCGACCGCGAGCGGGGTGGTGGTGTGCTGGCGCACCAGGCGGAAGGCATCCTGGTTTTCCGCCGGGGTGCAGTCCTCCAGCCAGAACAGGTCGTAGGGCTCCAGCGACTTGCCCAGCTTGGCCGCCTGGATCGGCGTCATCCGGTGGTGACCGTCGTGGAGCAGCGGGATCTCCGGACCGAACTCGTTGCGCACGGCCTCAAAGACGGTGGGCACATGGCGCAGGTAGGCGCGGGTGTCCCAATCCTCCTCGGCCGGCTGGGCACCGCGCCCGGCCGGCTCGTAGTCGTAGCGCTCGCCGGTCGCCTGCGCCTGGGCGGCGACCCCGTAAAGCGACTTGATTCCCGGAACGGAGGTCTGGACCCGGATGGATTTGTACCCCTCCTCCAGATGCTCGCGGATCGAGTCGAACAGTTCCGGAATGTCCCGGCCGGAGGCATGCCCGTAGGTGCGCAGGGCGGTGCGGGAGGCGCCGCCGAGCAGCTGGTACACCGGCAGTCCGGCCGCCTTGCCCTTAATGTCCCACAACGCCATGTCGACGGCGGCGATGGCCGCCATGGTGACCGGTCCGCGGCGCCAGTAGGCGCTGCGGTACAGGAACTGCCAGGTGTCCTCGATGCGGTGCGGATCGCGGCCAACCAGAAGCGGAACCACATGCTCGGTCAGGTAGGTGGCGACTGCCAGCTCACGGCCGTTGAGGGTCGCATCGCCCAGGCCCGTGACCCCCTCGTCCGTGGTGATCTTCAAGGTCACGAAGTTCCGGGACGGGCTGGTGACGATCACGTCGGCGGCAGTGATTTTCATGGTTTTCCTTTCAACGGGGTGGAGGGGTTTCAGGGTTGGGGCCGGCCGGCTGCCGCAACGTGTCGAGGCTGCTGGTCTGCCGGCCGAGGGGACGTCAGGAGATCCGGGAGGCGGCGAAACTGCGTGCCAGCGATTCGATCAGCTCGACCACGTCCGTGTTGGCCGGGAGGGAAGAGTCCAGCAGCGCCAGCAGCGCTGTGGTGTCCTCACCGGCAGGCAGCGCCAGCGCGTCCCGGATACGCTCCGCGGCGCTGTCATGGATGGGCTCCTGCCTGACGCGCGTGCCGCGCAGGTAGGCAACCCAAGCGCCGATTATCCGGGCTGCGCCCCTGCCGGACCGGCCGGCCGCCCTCTCGGCTTCGAGCACCGGCAATGCCCGCATCCGCAGTTTGCTGGACCCGTCAATGGCAATCTGTTCCAGGTAGTGGGCGATCCGGCTGTTGCCGAATCGTTCCAGCAGGGCCGACCGGTAATCCGGTATGTCGAGTCCCCTGGCCGGCAGATTCGCCTCCGCCTCATCCCAGAACTCGGAAATCCACGTGCTGCAGTCCGGGTCAGCGAGCGCCTGCGCCACCGTTGCGTGGCCTCGAAGCTGGCCGGCGTACGCCAGCAGGGAATGGGCGCCGTTCAGCAGCCAGAGCTTCCGGTTTTCAAAGGGCTCGATATCGTCCACAATGACAGCCCCAGCCGATTCCCAGTCCGGCCGTCCCGCGGGGAAGGCTCCGCTGAGCACCCAGTTCCGGAAGGGCTCCGTCACTACCGGCGATGCGTCACGCATCGCGGTGGCATCGGCCACCAGCCCGATCTCGGCCGGCGTGGTCCGGGGCGTGATCCGGTCCACGGATGTGCCCACAAAGCTGACATTTTCACTGATCCAGGCCGTAAGGCCACCGTCAATGGCCGCGGCAAGGCCGTGGACCGCCTCGCGTGCGGCCACCGCGTTATTGGCGAGGTTATCGCAGGAAACGACGGCGATGCCCCCCGCGTCCGCCCTCCGCCGGGCCGCCAGGGCCATCACCAGCCGGCCTCCGGCCGTCGTCGGCCAACTCCGGTCATCGCGGCCACCGGCTCCTGACAACCTGTCCGGTTCCGAAACTGGCGCCGACTTGTCCCCCTCAGCCCTCAGACCCCGTCGCAGACTCGCTACGTCCGCCGCAACCGCCGGGTTCGCCAGATCCAGCCGGCCATCCGGCCCCAGGTTGTAGGCGGCCTCGGTGATCGTCAGCGTTACCAGAGCCGTGGCGGGCGACGCCACCAGCTCCATGAGGCGAGGGACATCCGCACCGTCGTTGGCCTCGACAATGCTGCTGATCACCTCGAAGGTGTCGCCACTGTCCGAGCGCTCAATGAGGGTATACAGCCCGTCCTGGGCGGCCAGCGCCAGCGCCGCGTCCGGGCGGCGGCCGGTAAAAGCCGCGATGCCCCAGACGCCGTCGGGATCGGCCCGCTGCGTGTACCAGGCCTGGTGAGCGCGGTGGAAGGCACCCAGGCCGAGGTGCACAATGCGTACCGGTGCGGCATCCGAAAGGCCGGCGTTCTTCCGGTTCAGCTGGGGCAGGTTCACAGTTTGAAGGCCCTTCTTGGCGCCGCGTGGACGACGTCCATAATGAGTTCACGGGCACGTTCCTCGGAGACCCGGTGCTCGGCCACCAGCCGGGCCAGGAAACTGGACTCGATCCGGCGCGAGGTATTGTGCCGGGCCGGGATGGAACAGAAGGCGCGGGTGTCGTCGATGAAGCCCGACGAACGGGAGAAGCCGGCGGTTTCCGTGACGGCGGAGCGGAAGCGGAGCATCGCGTCGGGGGCGTCCAGGAACCACCACGGCGCCCCGATGTAGACCGCGGGATAAAAACCTGCCAGTGGAGCGATCTCGCGCGAGAACACCGTCTCGTCAACGGTGAACGGAATGAAGTGGAAGCCCGGCGCCGTGCCGAAGTCCTCCAGCAGCGGCCGCAGCGCCTCGGTGTAGCCGACCGCAAACGGGATGTCGTGCCCCGTGTCGGCGCCGAAGGCCTGGTAGCTCGGCGTGTGGTGGTTGCGGAACACGCCCGGATGGATGGTCATCACCAGGCCATCCTGGGCCGACATCCGGGCCATCTGGTACATCATGTGGGCCTCAAAGGCATCCGCGTCGGCGGTGCTCGCGCTCCCGCTGCGCGCCTTCTCAAAGAGATTGGCAGCCTGGGACGCGTCCAGCTTGAGCGTCATGGCCGTCCGGGAACCGTGGTCCGCGGAAACTGCGCCGTGCTCGATGAAGTAGTGGCGGCGGTTTTCCAGGGCGCGGATATAGCCGGCATAGCCGTCCAGCCCGTCTCCGGCCATCGAGATCAGTTGCTCCACCCGGCCGGACCAGCCAGGAGCGTAAAACTTGATGTAGGCATCCGGGCGGAAGGTCGGCAGGACCCGGCCGGCAAAGGTTGCGTCGGCGGCCAGCGCTGCGTGCACGGCCAGATCGTCCAGCGGATCGTCAGTGGTGGCCAGTACCTCGATATTGAAATCCTTGAAGAGCTGGCGGGGACGGAATTCGGGCTCCTGCAGGCGCACAGTCAGCTCGTCGAAGAGGGCATCCGCATTCGCCGCGTCCGGTTCCTTATCCAGCCGGAAGACATGCTCGAACTCCTGCCGGAGCCAGTATCCGGAGGCTGTTCCTTCAAAGAGCGGCCACGCCCTGCAGAATTGGCGCCAGGTCTCGCGGGGCTCGACGGCGGTGCTGGTCCCTACGCGCAGGTCCTCCAGCGGCACACCGCTGGCGTGGATCAGCCGGGTCACGTAGTGGTCCGGGCTGACCAGCAGCGTCGCCGGGTCGGGGAAAGGGGCGTCGTTCTGGATCATGGCCGGGTCGACGTGGCCATGCGGGGAAATAATCGGCAGGTTCTCCACGATGTCCAGCAGGTCGCGGGCAATTCTCCGCGTGCCTGGGTCGGCCGGCAGGAGCCGGTTGGGGTCGGCTGCAATTGAGGGTGACATAGATCAATCGTCGGGCAGTTCCCGGACGTTTGTCAACCGGTTGCCAAAAGTGGCGTCACCAGCACCGGGCACTTCCGAAGTCAGTGCCGGTTCACCCGTCCGCTGGAGCCGCGGATGATCAGCTCGGTGGCCAACGCCGGCCGCTCCCGGGGAGGTGCAGCTCCGCGAAGGTCATCCAGGATCTGGCCCAGTGCCGTCGCACCCGAATCACGAAGCGGCGACCTGATGGTGGACAACGGCGGCGTGGTGAAATCCGAGCCGAAAATATTGTCAAAGCCAAGGATGCTCACATCCTCGGGCACCTGGATGCCTGCAAGCTGCAATTCCTGCATGAGGCCGATGGCCATCAGGTCGTTGTAGCAGATGACCGCCGTGGCCCCGCTGGCGCGAATGGCCGCGGCCGCGCGGCGTCCGCCGTCGACTGTTGGAATTCCGCTGCCCAACTGCTCCGCACCCAAACCGGACCATTCACAGCGCTCGCGGATGCTTTCCCAGCGGTGCGCGGACATCCAGGAGCGTTCCGGGCCGGCGACATAGACCAGCGATGTATGGCCCAGTGCCGCCAAATGGCGCACGGCCTCGGTGACGCCGGTATCGACGTCGGCAACGACCGAATGGACTCCCTCCACCTGTCGGTTGATGACGACGACCGGTTTCTTGGCGGCAAGGGCCAGGATCTGCTGCTCCGAGAGTCTCGGACTGGCCAGGATGATGCCATCGACGGTGGCCATCATGCGTTGTGCCACGACCAACTCGATCTCGGCTGACTCGGCCGATTCCGCCAGGACAAGGGTGTAATCCTGGTCGGAGGCCGCGCTCTCCGCTCCCCGTATGACGTCAAAGTAGGCCGGGTTGGTGATGTCCGAAACAATCAGCCCCACGGTACTGGTCCGTCCGGTCGGCAGGGCACGAGCGAAAGGATTCACGCGGTAATTCAGCTCGACGGCAGCGTCCTCAATCTTCTTCTGGGTCTTGGCGCTGACCCGCCCCGGCTTGCTCAGCGCGCGCGAAACGGTTGAGGCGTTGACGCCGGCCAATCTGGCGACGTCATAGATGGTTGCCGTCTGGCTCACTGACCGGCTCCTCCCATCCGGTGCTCCCGCAGCCGCTTCCTGGCCCACGGACTCCTGGCTCATGGACCCTCGTTTCATTTGACTGTCCCGTCTATGACTACCGGCGCCCGGTTAGGCACAGGGTACGGAGGCTGGGTAGGACTGCGCATATACCTCCTTGATGATCCGCAGGGACTTCATTGCCTCGGCTGGGGAAATCCAGAACGGGGCGGAATCATCCAGGCCCTGGTAGAAGTCCTTTATCAGCAGCTCGTGGGACACACCCCAATACCCGCGCCCGGTGGAGGTGGCACCGCGTTCGGGCACCACCTCAATCCGGCCGTCGGTATAGCTGATGGTCAGATCCCCACGCAGGTTCAGCGTCGCCTTTTCGGTGACGATGTCCAGGGTCACCGGCGCATTCAGGGCGTTTGCCAGCGTCGCGTAAAAAACACTACGGCTTCCATCCGCATGGTCCAGGACCATTTCCGCGGTGTCCTCAACCTCGATGACGTCGCCCAGGGCATGGGTGGCGGCGTGGCCCCGCACCTCCGTCACCTCGCCCAGAAGCCACTGCAGCAGATCCAACGTATGGATTGCCTGGTTCATCAGCAGTCCCCCGCCGGCCTGCGCCCAGCTGCCGCGCCACGGACGGCTCCGGTAATACTCCGGCAGGCGTGACCACATCACCGTCGCGCCGGCCCCAAGGACGCCGCCAAGTTCACCCGTTCGGAGCAGCCGGTGCATCGCCTGCACTGGAGCGTTGTACCGGTTCTGGAAACACACAGCCACCTTGGCGCGGCTGCGCTCCGCCGCCTGCACCAGCAGCCGGCCTTCCGCCAGCGTGTGGGCCAGCGGCTTTTCCATCAGTACGTTGACGCCGCGGTCCAGAGCGTCGACTGCCACAGACGCGTGCTGATCATGCGGGGTGCAAATATGCACCACATCCGGACGAAGCCCGTCCAGCAGGGGAAGGTGGCTGGTGAAACCCGGCACACCGTAGGCCGCTGCGGCGGCCGCCAGCCTGTCCGGATCCGGGTCGCACACCGCGATGAGTTCGACGCCGGGGCTGTTGGCAAGAGCCTCAAAATGGACGGTGGAGACATCGCCACAGCCAATGACTGCCGCTGTCGGCATGGCTGCTCCTAGTCCCGGGCCCGGACGAGTCCGAGGGCGTGCTTCGCCCATTCGTAGGACATCCTATGGGATTCGTACAGTGAATCCACACTTGGCTGATCAACCTCGATCATGTAGTCGCCGTCGTAGTCCGCGGGCATGGCGGCGAGCACGGCGTCGAAATCCAGGACGCCCAGTCCAGGCTCGGCCCAAAGCCGCTTCGTGGCGGCGACCTCAAAATACCCCATCCCGAGCCGGGACTGCGGCTCCAGATAGTCAGGGAAAACGTCCTTGATGTGGATTCCGCCGATCCGGTCCGCGTAGCGGCGGATCATGGCCACGGGATCGATTCCGGCCCACCGCAGGTGGCCCGTGTCGGGTCCGAAACCGATAATGTCTTTGCCCAAGGTGTCCAGAAGCGCGGTGACTTCCTCCCCGGTTTCAAAAACGCCGCCGATGTGGGAGTGGTGCAATGGACGCAGGCCTTCGGAGGCCAGCACCTGGCAAACCCGCCCGACGTTTTCAATCGCCAGATTGAGCCGTTCCTTGCTGAATCCTGCCCCTACCGCCGGCTGCGCCATCCGGGCGGGCAGCGCCATGGAGGAAACCATGGTGCGGTCCAGGCCGAGCGCCAGCTGGTCCGACGCGAACGCTTTGGCCCGCTCGATCTCGTCAGCGATCTGAATCGTTTCATCGAAGGGCGAGTTGAACAGGCTCAGCGAGGGCGCCAGACCATAGCCGCGGATCCATTGCGAGTATTCGACCGCCGTCATGCCCTCCGGAACATCCGCCTTGACGGCGGTAAATCCGATCTCCTGGAAGTCCTTGAACGCCCGTTCGAACACGGCCCTGGACTTATCGGTCTCACCTCCCCTGGACCAGTACGGGATGGGGTTGGCCGCGACCTTGGGAGTCCGCGGAGGTGCTGTGCCGGAAGCTGTTGTAGCAGTCATGATGGATCCTTCCTGCTCGGCGGCCCGGTCCTAGACCAGGCTTACCGGCATTCCTGTGCGTGCGGATTCATAGGCGCCGAGGATGACGCTGATGGACTGCCGGTTTTCCGCCAGGCCGACCCGGATTTCCTCCTCGCCCCGCAAGGCGCCGAGGAAGTTCTTGTACTGATGGCGGTGGGCATCGGAGAGCTGGCCCGGATTCGCTCCGGCGGTCGGACCCCCCTCCTCCGGCAGCTCAAACTGGTCAATCTGGTTGGTCCCGCCGGTGGCGCCGAAGAACTTCTCGTCGCGGACCTGGCCTGCCGGCGTGGTGTGGATGTAGGTCAGCTGGTCGTTGTCGATAACCGCTGAACCTTTGTCCCCGTGGATCTGGAGCCGGGCGCTCAGGCCCGGGAAGGCAGCCGTGGAGCCATGCAGCACACCCAGCGCGCCGCTCTCGAATTTAACGACGCCCACGGCGATGTCCTCGACCTCGATGCGCTCATGGGCAAGGCGCGCGGTATAGGCGAAAACCTCCACCGGCTTGCCCAGGGTAGCCACCAGCAGATCGACAGTATGCACGCCCTGGTTCATCAGTGCCCCTCCGCCGTCCAGCGCCCAGGTACCCCGCCAGTCGCCGGAATCATAGTAACTTTGGCCGCGCCACCAGTCGATCGAGGCAATGCCGGAGGTCAGCCGGCCCAGATCGCCCCTGCGGATTGCCTCCACCAGGACCTCTGTGGAGGGGTCGAACCGGTGCTGCGAGATGACGGTGACCTTGGTTCCCGCCATTTGCTGCGCCGCGATGATGGCATCGGTCTTGGCCAGCGTGACCTCCGCGGGCTTCTCAATGATCACATGCTTGCCGGCGCGGAGCGCTTCGATGGCGACCTCCCCATGGGCCCCGGTCGGGGTGCAGACTGACACCGCATCGAATTCGGGTCCGGCCAGGGCTTCAGTAAGCGAGGTGAAGACCGCCGCGCCGTGCTCGGCTGCCACCTTTTCGGCCCTGGCGCGATCGACGTCGACGACCGCCGCCAGCTCGAGTTCATCCGTCAGTCCGCTCATGATCTTTGAATGCTGGCTGCCGATGATGCCGGCGCCCACCAGCGCGAACCGGACTTTGCCATTCATGAAATTACCCGTCATGAAAGCGTCACTCCAATCTCGGTTGTCAGGGCGGCGAAGGCACGCGCCGCTACGCCGAACGCCGTCGGGCCGGAGAATCCACCCAGGGCGTGCGTGTCGGCCAAATGAGGTTCAAGCGAGGCGTAGCCCGAATATCCGTCGTCGCGCAAGGCGGTGAGCGTCTCCAGCAACTGGCCGTCTCCGTGCCCTGCGGGTACCACCACGCCGGTAGCCAGCCGTGCATCCTTAACCTGCAAATATGCCAGGTGCGGGCGAAGCATGGCATAGGCGTCGGTATACGGTTTCACGCCCACCTGGACAAAGTTGGCGCTGTCCCAGGCCACCTTCAGGGCCTCGGATCCGACAGATTCGATGATGTCCAGGACGCGGTCCGGCGTATCGCCATAGATGTCTTTTTCGTTTTCGTGCAGCAGTACGACGCCGGCTCTCTCGGCCTCGTCGGCCAGCAGCCGCATCCGGGTCAGAACCTCGTCACGGATATCCTCCGCCGCTGCGCCCGCTCCCCGGTAGAACGAGAAGATCCGCACGAACGGCGTCTGTAGTGTGTGGGCCACCCGGATCACCCGGCGCAGCCGTTCGACCTCCTGTTCCGGCTCCACGGAGACATCCACTTTGCCGATGGGTGAGGCCACGGCCGAAACGCCGAGACCCCTCTTGTCCAGGACGATCTTCAGCTCATCCGTGCGGGCCCGGTCGAGGTCCACGACATTGGTCCCCCAGGCGCTGCGGACTTCGATGTTCCGCGCCCCCAGAGCGAGCAGCACGCAGGCCTGGAGTTCGGGATCCGGGTCGATCTCGTCTCCGAACCCGGAAAGGGTCCAATTCACAGCATCATTGGCGTTCATTCTTCTCCACGTTTCCGGGCTGCCGGTCCTTGCCAGGTACTTCACACCGTGCCGAGGTGACGTGCTTCACGTCCTCAGCCCTCGCTCCCAGTCTATCGCCGAAGGCTGCTGGTGACAACCGATTGCCAAATTATTGCCACCGCCTTCAGCCGGCCGGCGCGGACGCCCGCCCGGTTGATTGCCGGATCGTCAGATGGGTCGGCAGCTTGGCCAGCTGGCGGACGGACGGAGAACCGTTGGCCAGCCTGGCCAGGAGCATGTTCGTGGCGACCCGCCCCGCCTGCTCCATCGGAGCGGTAATGGTCGTCAGCGGCGGATTGCAGAAATCCGCCCCGAAAATATCGTCGCAGCCCACGATGCTGACGTCATCCGGAACCCTCACCCCCCGGGCGATGAAACGCTGGAGCATGCCGATGGCCAGCAGATCGTTGAAGGCCAGGCAAGCCGTGGCCCCGCTGATCAGCATGGCGTCCGCCGCCGCGGCCCCGGACGTCAGTTTGGGTGAGTATGGCCCGATCCGCTGGGTCTGGACGCCATGCCGCGCCGCCGCGGCTTCGAACGCCTGCCAGCGCCACTGGCTCGTCCAGGACCGGGCCGGTCCGGAAATGAAGGCAATATTCCGGTGGTCGAGCGAGACTAGGTGTTCCACGGCCTGCTGGACCCCAATCGGCGTATCGATGAGCACCGTGGGGATATCCGAATCGTTGCGGTTGATCGTCACGAGGGGTATCCGGGACGCAGCCTCCGCGAGCACGGCCTCGGAAAGGCGCGAGGCGGCAAGGATGATGCCGTCTGCCGCCGTCGCCACCCGCTCCAGCGCGGTGAGTTCAACCTCCGCCGATTCCTCCGTGTCCACTAGAAGCTGGCGAAAGCCGGCAGCCTTCAACTGCTCCTGGGTCCCCCGGATAATGTCGAAATAGAACGGATTGGTGATGTCCGGAACCAGCAGGGCAACCGCGCCCGTCCGCAGCGAGGACGTCCCCCGGATACCGGAGTTGGGAATGTAGCTCAGCTCATGGGCGGCCTTGATGACCAAATCCCGGGTCCGGGCGCTGATCCGGTCGGGTTGGGACAGTGCGCGCGAAACCGTCGATGTGGCGACACCGGCCCGCGCTGCGACGTCGTGGATTGTGGCCCGTTTGGGGGCGCCTGTACTGGACAATTCTGCTCCTCGGTTACGCGGACGGCCAAGGCCTTCCGTCAGGGCCGTGGAAGCGCTCGATGAGTCGACGAGCGGATCCACGGGTTGGACTAATCCAACACCCTTGGCAAATTTTTGGCAAACGATTGCGCAAAATTTGCCGGATCGGTAGAGTCTGGATCACTACTTACAGCCATGTGTCCGGAGTCACAACGCGTCGAAACGGACAGTTCAAGGAGGAACGAGATGGGATTCAGAAAGAAGCGGACGCTTGCCGCGGTTGCCGGAGCGGGAGTGCTCTCGCTGGCCCTCGCCGCCTGTGGAAGTTCCGGCGCCAGCGCCGGAAACAGCAACGGCAAGGTGGATGGGACGGGCAAGACCCTGACCGTCCTGATGGCTACCAAGCCGCAGTATCCCCAAGAGCAAAAAGACTGGTTCAAGAAAATGGGGGACCAGTTCAAGCAGGAAACGGGTGCCACGATCCAGTGGGAAACCTACCCGACAGCCAATGATGAGCTGACCCGGATCCAAACATCGGTTGTCTCCGGCCAGGGCCCGGACGTCTATAACCTGGGCACTACCTTCACGCCCACCGCGTATTCTACCGGGGCGTTCGTCAAGCTCGGGGATGATGAATGGAAGCAGCTTGGAGGCAAGGATAAATTCGTTCCAGCCTCGCTGGGGATCTCCGGTCCCGACGACAAGAACCAGATCGGCATCCCCTTTGTCAGCCGGCCCTTCGTGATGGCCTACAACACGGAACTGCTGCAGAAAGCCGGCATCGACAAGCCGGCCACTACCTGGGACGAGCTGGAAGCGCAGGCCAAGAAACTGACCACCGCGGACCAGTACGGCCTCGCGATTGCGTACAAGGACAACTACGACCCTTGGAAATTCATCTGGGGCATGTCCATCCAGGCCGGCAACAAACTGATCGACGGCAAGACCGCGAAGCTCGACGACCCCACGGTCAAGAAGGCTTACGAAACCTACTTCGGCTGGCTGACCAAGGACCACGCCGTGGATCCGGCGTCCGTGGGCTGGAGTAATGCCCAGGCCGTCGCCGCGTTTGCTGCCGGCAAGGCAGCCTACCTCCCGATGACCTCGCCGCTGAGCATCCCGACGCTGGACAAGTCCGCGGTCAAGGGCAAGTACAAGTACGCCCTGATGCCCACGGTTCCCCCGGGACAAACCACCCGTCCGTCCAACGGCGTCGAAGCCGCGAGCATCCTGTCCGGCGACAACCTGGTGGTGGCGGACTATTCCAAGGAAAAGGCCCTCTCCTTCGCGTTCGTCAAGATGCTCACCGACAAGGATGTCCAGGCGGACTACTACAAGACGTTCGGTGAACTGCCCGCCAACGCCGAGGCCGCGAAGGCGCTGCAGAACGATCCCATTGTTGCCCCGGCCCTGGACTCCGCGTCCAAGTCGGTGGCCACCCCCTTTACCGGGGCATGGGGGGACGTCCAGCTGGCGCTGACAAATGTCGCCGTCCAGTCCATTCCGGGCCTGTCCGCCGGCTCCGTCAGCGATGCGAGCCTGAGCGCCCGCCTCAAGGATGCCCAGGAGAAGTCCCAGACGGCCCTGGACCGGGCCAAGTAGCAGCCCGAAGGAAGAGAAGCACTGCAATGACGATTGATACAACCGGACGTTCGCGGCGGACTGACGAGGTTCAGTCCGCCGGGGGCGGCCCGCCCCGTAAAGAACGGCCCCGCAAGGGCGTCACCGAACGGAACCGGCCGCTCTGGCTGCTGACGCCCGGCGGACTGCTCATGACAGTGGTCATCCTCATCCCGCTGGCGCTGGGCATCTACATGTCGCTGATCGATCTGGATCAGTACACGCTGCGCAAATGGCTCGGTACGCCCTTCATCGGGATTGCCAACTTCATCGAGGCCCTGACGACGACGAATCTGCTGCGCTCGATCTGGATCAGCGTGTCATTTGCAGTGATTTCGACCATCGTCACCGTTCCGCTGGGGGTCGCGGCCGCCGTGGTGACGCAGAACGCCTACCGGGGACGCGCCGTCGTCCGAGCCATTTTCCTGATCCCATACGTCCTGCCCTCCTTCGTGGTGGCCACGGTGTGGCGGACCATGCTTGCACCGGACGGCATCGTCAATAGTGTGCTGCACAACATCGGCATCGACGGCGGGCTGTGGCTCAACGGCCCGCAGTCCTACTGGACCTTGGTGCTGGTCGAGATCTGGGCGGCCTGGCCGTTTATCTACCTGCTGGCGCTGGCCGGTCTGCAGTCCGTGGACCACGAGGTGCATGAGGCCGCGGCGCTGGACGGCGCGCTCTGGTGGCGCAAACTGCGCTACGTCATCTTTCCCTACCTGAAGGGGCCGGTCTCGCTGGCGTTCCTGCTGGGCATCCTGAACCACATCAACAACTTCACGCTGCCCTTTGTCCTCTTCGGGGCGCCGGCACCCGCCGACGTCAACGTGATGCCGATCCTGGTCTATGTCACCAGTTTCCAAAGCTTCCGGTTCGGACTCAGTGCGGCCATGGCCGTGGTTTCACTGATCATCATCGCGATCCCGCTTTATATCTACCTGCGGGCCGTTCGACTGGACGTGCACGAGGAGGGAATTAAGAAATGAGTACGGATACACTCACTGAACCGAGGCGGGTTCCGGCCCGGAAACCTTCACAAAAGCCGCTCCGGAAGGGCCGCAACGCCGAGGTCACCCGGCTGCTGCCGACGCCGCTGCTGGCCGTCCTCACCACCCTTCTCTGCGTGCTGGTGCTGGTGCCGATCGTTTATATCTTCCTTGCCTCGCTGAACACCGACGCGGGCGTGGCCCGCGGGGAATTCTGGCCCAGCGACTTCTCGCTGGAAAGCTACAGCAAAATCTGGACAACGGTGGGACTGGGCCGGGGCATCGTCAACAGCCTCATTGTGGCCGGTTCGGTAGCCATAGTCTCTGCGATCATTGCGGTGGGAACGGCGTACGTGCTGGTGCGGTTCACCTTCTTCGGCCGGCTGACAATCCTGCGTGGCCTGCTTGGTCTGCAAAGCGTGCCCGGTACCCTGATGGTGCTGCCCGTCTTCGTGCTGTTCGCCTCGGCCGGAACCTACCTGGGCATCACTGTCATCGGCACCCTGTGGGGCCTCTTCATCGCCTACCTGACTTTTGCCCTGCCGTTTTCCACCTGGGTGATGGTGACCTACCTGCGTGGTCTGCCGCGCGAGCTGGAGGAGGCCGCGCGGATTGACGGCGCCTCCAATCTGGGGATCCTGTTCAGGATCATCGTTCCGCTGAGCTGGCCGGCGATTGTGGTCTCCGGGATCTTCGCGTTCCTGCTCGGCTGGAATGATGTGCTGTTCGCGTCGGTGTTCACCCGCCCGGATACGCACACCGCTGCGGTAGCGCTGCAGGTCTTCAGTGCCGGGCAGGAGGGAGGCGCCATTCCCGTCTACAGCCAGATGATGGCGGCGGCCCTGGTCTGCGCCATTCCGGTGGTGCTGCTGTACCTGATTTTCCAGCGCTACCTGATCGGCGGGCTGACCGCCGGCGGCGTGAAGTAAGCACCGTGAAGTGAGCGCCGTTTACATTCCGGAACACATGCTGGTGCTGCCGCCCGCCAATGTGACTGGTGTGGTGGTCCGGGGCCGCTCTCGGGGGCACATCCGTTGCGGAGTGCAAATCCGGGTAGGCCGCCCGGGCGTCACCAGCTCTGCGGCAGCGGCCGGCCCTCCTCGTAGCCCGCGGCCGACTGGACCCCTACGATCGCCTTCTCCCGGAACTCGGCCAGGCTCACCGCGCCGGCATAGGTCATGGAGCTGCGCAGCCCGGCCGTGATCAGGTCCAACAGGTCCTCCACCCCGGGACGCAGCGGGTCCAGGTACATCTTGGAGGCGGAGATGCCTTCCTCGAACAGGCCCTTCAGTGCGCGGTCGAACGCGCCGTCGCGTTGAGTCCGGTTCTGGACGGCGCGAGCGGAGGCCATGCCGAAGCTTTCCTTGTACTGTCGCCCGGTGCTGTCCAGCTGCAGGTCCCCCGGGCTTTCATAGGTGCCGGCAAACCAGGAACCGATCATCACCTGGCTGGCTCCGGCCGCCAGCGCCAGGGCCACGTCGCGCGGGTACCGTACACCGCCGTCGGCCCAGACCGAGGCGCCGAGTTCACGGGCGGCCGCGGAACATTCGTAGACGGCGGAGAACTGCGGACGTCCGACGGCGGTCATCATCCGCGTGGTGCACATGGCCCCGGGACCCACACCGACCTTGATGATGTCCGCGCCGGCCTCCACCAGGTCCCGGACGCCGTCGGCGCTGACCACGTTCCCGGCCACCACGGGCACGGCCGGGTCCAGCTCCCGGACGGCCTTGAGCGCGTCGAACATCTTGCGCTGGTGTCCATGGGCCGTGTCAACCACCAGGCAGTCGACGCCGGCATCCAGCAGCGCGGCGGCTTTGGCCTGCACGTCGCCATTGATGCCGACGGCGGCAGCCACTCTGAGCCTGCCCCAGGCGTCCAGCGCGGGCTGGTAGATGGTGGAACGCAGCGCGCCGGTGCGGGTCAGCGCGCCGACCAGCTTGCCCTCGCGCAGCACCGGGGCAAAGCCGTCGCCGGACTGGTCGAGCAGTTCAAAGGCCTCCCGCAGGGCGGCGTCCCGTGCCGCGGCGGGGTCCGCTGCGGAGCCGGCGGCGTCAAACGGCGCGGCATCAATGGTCAGCGCATTGCTGCGCATGACGGACTGCAGCGAGGCGAACCGGTCGGCGCCCTCGCAGTCGCCGGCGCGGACCACGCCGATGCAGGCGCCGTCCGCATCCGCCACGGCGACGGCCTTGTGCGCGCGTTTGTTCATCAGGTGCAGCGCATCGATCACGGTGTCCTCCGGGGACAGCGTCACCGGGGTCTCAAAGAGCACGTCGCGCGCCTTGACCCAGGCCGTGACGTTCCGCAGCACGTTCAGCGGCACATCCTGGGGCAGGACCGCCAGGCCGCCGCGGCGGGCCAGGGTTTCCACCATGCGCTTGCCCGTCACGGCGGTCATGTTGGCCACCACCAGCGGGATCGTGGTTCCGGTGCCGTCGTCGCTGGCCAGATCCACGTCCAGCCGGGAAATGACCTCCGAGCGCGACGGGACCAGGAAGACATCCGAATAGGTGAGATCGGTGCTGGGGCTGGTGAGGAACCGCATAGACATTAACTCCCGGGCTTGGTCCTGGCGCGGCGGCAGCGGGGCCAGGACAGATGGTCCTGCAGACCTTCAATATCGACGTATGAAGTCTATTAGCTCTACCCGGTATCGGGACACGCGCCGGAAAGCACGGTGAAACACCCGGACGGAGGTTCGGAGGAGATATTCGCGGATGAGACCAAAGTGTCTGGAATACCGCGCAAATTCGCTGTGCCAGATTGGCTTGCGGGTTGCTCTTCTCACTAGACTGGCAGGAGGTTGGGTTTTAAGGACCCGGACCGGTTTCGGGCACAAGCCGCGGGTCACAGGCAGAGTTTTCCTCTGCTTGATGCGGCTTGCGCCAGCGGGCAACTAGAACTCATGGAAGAGGCGTATTACACGTGCCAGAGCAACCAATCCACCGTCTCCCCGAGGAATTTGGCGGCAACGAGTGGCTCGTTGACGAGCTGTATGAGCGGTACCAACAGGACAGGAAGTCCGTTGATGCCAAGTGGTGGCCGCTCTTTGAGTCCTTTGACGCGGATAGCAATGGTTCCCCGAACGGACGGCACACTGCCACCGATGCAAACCCGGTGACCAGGGAGCTGCCCATCGTCCAGGCGCCCAGCCAGGCTGCCACCGGCACGGCCGGTCAGGCACCCGCCAAGCCCGCAGCCGCCGTACCGGCAAAACCCGCACCCGCCAAGCCCGCGGCCGCCGCACCCGCCAAGCCCGCAGCCGCCGCA
>JALYYI010000084.1 GCA_030946705.1 Actinomycetota bacterium
CATAGAAGATGGCGTAGAGGGCGAAACGCAGCAGAAGGTTGGCGAAGTTGCGGCCGCCAAGGACGCCGTCGACCGGCAGGTAAATGGTGGGCAGGCTCAGGCCCACCGCCAGGGTGAGGAGGACAAATACCCAGAACAATCCGGCGTTTCTGCCCTTGAGGGCGGCGGGTAATCTCCAAATGGCGCTGGCCAGACAGAGGCCCAGGGCCAGGCACTGCAGCGCTGCGATCATCCGAGGTTCTCCCAAAGTGCTTTAGTTTGTTCGTTGTCCTGGTCTAAACTCCGGAGCGTCTTTCCCAGTGAGCTGAGCCGAACGGCCGCCAGTGTGACCAGGTCGCTGTCGGAAAGTCCGCGCAGGGCGGCCTCGCGGGCGTCCAAGGGCCATCCGGCCTCCTCCGGCGTGAGCAGTCCGGTGACGACCAGCCCGTTGGCGAGTCCGACGCCGGCGATCCGGGCAGCCTGCACGGCGACGGCGGGCCGGAGGCGGTTGGCCCGCAGCTGTGCGGAGAGATTCTGCGGGGCCATGCGCAGCTCCGTGGAGATCCGCTGGCGTAGATTCGACCTGTCAATGGCGTCGATCCAGCTGCGCACCGAGGATCCGTGCGGCATTAGCGAGAGCTTCTGCGCAGCCGCTTCGCTGGGCGACTCGTCCGTGGCATTGCGTCGGATAATTTCCCGGAGCAGGTCGACGTCGGAAATCTGGCTGAGCAGTTCGTCCCCGGTTGGCGGCTGGCCGCCGTCGGCCAGGTCGGCAAACCCCTCAAAGCAGGACAGGGCGGCGACGGCGTCGACTTCGAAGGCGCGGCTGACCCTGATCACGGTGCTGATGGAGATTCTGCCGCGCACCAGCTGCTGGGCCAGGGTGGAGCGCTTGATGCCCGAGCGTCCGGAGACGGCGGCCATGCTCGTACCGGGTGCAACTGCATGAAGCCACTGTTGGAACGCCTTCGCGGGTACGGACATGGGCTGACTTCCTGGAAGATGGGGAACCGCTGCCCTCTGATTTTACGCACGGAAATTTCCCGTTTATGCTGACAGTGCTGGTCCTCCTTTTTGCGCACCCCCCAAGTGCAAAACGGGGGACCAGTATTTTTCCCGGCTCGGGGGCGAGGTCAGCGCACCGTCTCCGGATGCTGGGACGCCGCCGCGACCGGGTCCAGATCCGCCAGAGTGAGTGGATGCGCCGGCGTTGCCCCCACCGGGTAGCTGCTGTGCACGCGCAGCTGGGGGTCGATGTGGAGCAGCTCACCGGGTTCCATCAGCCGCCAGCCGGGGTCCGGATCCATCCGTTCGGTGGCGATGATGACGGCCGGCCGTTCCGCCAGGGCCTGGCTGTGGACCTGGATCCGGTGGCTCTTCCCCTCCAGATGGGCACCTCTCGTGTGGCCGCCGGCCGGCCGCGGCAGGACGTAGAGTTCGTGGGTGGCCGGGTACCGAAGCGCCCATACCTCGGTCCCTGATGTCACTATCAGGTTCAGGCTGTAGACCGGCAGATTCTCCGCGATCCAGGCCACGGCCGCCCGGATCCCGGCCGCGACGTCGCCGCCGTGGCGCCGGATCTCGGCGGTGATGAGCGCAAACATGCGTTCGCTGTCGGTCTGACCGAGGACCAGGTGCCGGCTGCCGAGCTCGGCGAGTCTGCCATCCAGGATTTCAAGCCCGCCAAAGGTGCCGTTATGGGCGAACAGGCGTCCGTCCTGTTCGAACGGATGCGTGTTGACCGTGGTGTGGGCTCCCGTGCTCGCATAGCGGACGTGGGCCAGGAAGGTGGTGCTTTCCAGCTCCCGAGCGGCCCGGGCAAAAACGCGGTCCTGCCAGGCCGCCATCGGCTGCTTCGTCACCAGCGGGGTCCCATGCCCGCGGAACACGCCGATGCCGGCGCCGTCGGGCTCCCGGTGGCTCTGCACGCTCAGGCTGTCCGGGGCCTTCAGCAGCCAAAAGGTCGCTTTAGCCGGCGTCGTGCCCGCATGCATACCAAACAACCGGCACATCGCTGCCTCCCCGGTCCCTGACAGTCAGTGGTGGAACGCGGCGGCGTGGCCGGTTGCCGGCATCGGTCCGGTCAGCGCGTCGAGGTGGGCGACCGCCTTTTCCAGGTCCGCCAGGAAGCTGCCGGCCAGATCGCGCGTGAAGCCGTTCCGGACGACGATCCGCTGCACCGTGATGCTGGAAAGGGCATCCGGCATCGGGTAGGCGGGCACCAGCCAGCCGCTCATGCGCAGCCGCTCGGAAAGGTGGTGCAGGTTCCAGTTCGTGGTGTAGCCGTCCTGCAGCTGCCAGGCGAAGACGGGGATATCGGAGCCATCGCTCCAAAGCTGGAAGGGCGCCATTTTGCCGATCTCCGAGGAGAGAAAGACGGCAACGTCCCTTGAGGCCGACTGTACCTCCCGGTACCCCTCGAAGCCGAGCCGCAGGAAGAGGTAGTACTGCAGCAGCACCTGGGCTCCGGGGCGGGAAAAGTTCAGCGCAAAGGTGGGCATGTCCCCGCCCAGGTAGCTGACCCTGAACACCAGGTCTTCGGGCAGCCGGTCCTCGCTGCGCCAGACAATCCAGCCCAGTCCCGGATACACCAGACCATATTTGTGGCCGGAGGTGTTGATGGAGGCAACCCGTTCCAGCCGGAAATCCCATTCGATCTCCGGCTGCAGGAACGGCGCGATCATCGCGCCCGATGCCCCGTCGACGTGGATCGGGATGTCCAGCCCGGTGCGTGCCTGGATCGCATCCAGCGCAGCCGCGATCCGCTGCACGGGCTCATACAGGCCGGTGTAGGTGACACCCATGATGGCCACCACGCCGATGGTGTTCTCATCCACATACCGGTCCAGGTCATGGCCATCGAAGACCCGGTGCTGCTGTGAAATCGGGACGTAGCGGGCCTCCACATCCCAGTAATTGCAGAACTTCTCCCAGCACACCTGCACGGCGGAACTGAGCACCAGATTCGGTTTGTCCGCCGGTTTCCCGGCGGCCTTCCGCCGGTGCTGCCACCGCCGCTTCAGTGCCAGCCCGCCCAACATGCACGCCTCGGACGAGCCGATCGTGGACGTGCCGATGGCCGCGGCCGGGTCCGGTGCGTTCCACAGATCGGCCAGCATCCGCCAGCAGCGGGTCTCAATGGCCGCGGTCTGGGGATATTCGTCCTTATCGATCATGTTCTTGTCCGCGGCCTCGGCGTACAGCCGTTGTGCCGGCTCTTCCATCCACGTGCCAACGAAGGTCGCCAGGTTCAGCCGGGCATTGCCGTCCAGCATGGCCTCGTCGTGGACCACCTGGTAGGCGGTCTCCGGCAGGGACTCCCCGGCCGGAAGGACGAACCGGGGAAACTCCGTCGCCTCGCCCGGCCTGCTGAACAGCGGATTCAATCCAACCGCCATGTTTGATTCCTTTTTCGAGGCACCGCGCGGAGTATGCATTTCGGATCTCCCTGCTCTGACAGGCCGCAAGGGATAGTGTGCGGCACTTCCGGTACAACCGTAGACCCGGTTCGGCTCAGGTGCGGGAGGGGAGCGGTGGACTTTGCCCCGTTCGACGGGTACGAGTACGTTCAATCCTTGTGACTCCAACCGATGTTCTCTCCAGCACCCTGCTGGGACTGGGGACCGGTTTGGCCCTGATCATCGCCATCGGGGCGCAGAACGCGTTTGTGCTGCGGCAGGGTATCCGCGGCGAGCACGTCGGTATCCTGGTGCTGATCTGCGCACTCTCGGATGCGGTGCTGATTGCGGCCGGCATCGTCGGCATCGGTGCCCTGATCCACGCCGCTCCGACCGTCGTCGTCGTTATCCGCCTGGCCGGCGGGGCCTTCCTGCTCGGTTACGGAGTGGTGGCGGCCAGGCGCGCCTTCCGGCCGGGCGCTTTGACCGCGGCAAAGGGTGCGGGCGCGCCCATCCGGAAGGCCGCCGTCGCCACCGTCCTGGCGCTGACCTGGCTGAATCCGCACGTGTACCTGGACACCGTCCTGCTGCTCGGGTCGGTGGCCACGCAGCAGGGACCGGAGCTGCGCTGGTGGTTCGGCGCCGGGGCCGCGATGGGCAGCATTATCTGGTTCAGCGCCCTGGGGTTCGGGGCCCGGCTGCTGCGGCCGTTCTTTGCCCGGGCCTCGTCCTGGCGGATGCTGGACGGGCTGATCTCCCTGGTCATGTTCGCGCTGGGAATCCGGATGGCCGTCGGGTTCTAG
>JALYYI010000087.1 GCA_030946705.1 Actinomycetota bacterium
AAGCGGGACCGCGGCACGTTGAGCCTGGACCAGATCAATTGGACCATCGACGCTTACACCCGCGGCGCTATCGCCGACGAGCAGATGGCGGCACTGAACATGGCAATCCTGCTCAACGGGATGAGCCGGCAGGAGATCTCGCAGTGGACCGCAGCCATGATCGCCTCCGGGGAGCGGATGGATTTCTCCTCGCTGCGCCGTGCCGGCGGCGAGCGCAAACCCACCAGTGACAAGCACTCCACCGGCGGGGTGGGGGACAAGATCACCCTCCCGCTGGCGCCGTTGGTGGCCGTCTTCGGCGTGGCTGTCCCGCAGCTCTCCGGCCGCGGGCTGGGCCACACCGGCGGCACCTTGGACAAGCTCGAGTCCATCCCCGGCTGGCGTGCCTCGCTGAGCAATGAGGAGATGATGCGCCAGCTCGCCGAGGTGGGTGCGGTCATCTGCGCGGCCGGCGCGGGACTGGCCCCGGCGGACAGGAAGCTCTACGCCCTACGAGACGTCACCGGCACGGTGGAGGCCATCCCCCTGATCGCCTCCTCGATCATGAGCAAGAAGATCGCCGAGGGCACCGGATCCCTGGTGCTGGATGTGAAGGTCGGTTCCGGGGCGTTCATGAAGACCGAAGCGGCCGCCCGCGAGCTGGCCGAGACGATGGTGGCGCTGGGCAGGGACGCCGGCGTGAACACCGTGGCCCTGCTGACGAACATGAACACACCGCTGGGGCTCACGGCCGGGAATGCGATCGAGGTCCAGGAGTCCGTCGAGGTCCTGGCCGGCGGCGGTCCGGAAGACGTCGTCGAACTGACCGTCCGCCTCGCGGAGGAGATGCTGGCCTGCGCCGGCATCCGCGACGCAGATCCGGCTGCCGCGCTGCGGGACGGGCGGGCCATGGACGTGTGGAAGCGGATGATCGCCGCCCAGGGCGGGGATCCGGAGGCGGCCCTGCCCGTGGCCAGGGAATCCGAGGTCATCTACGCACCGGCCGACGGGGTCCTGGTGGGTCTGGACGCTCTCGCCGTCGGTGTGGCGGCCTGGCGCCTCGGAGCCGGGCGTGCCCGCAAGGAAGACCAGGTGCAGGCCGGGGCCGGTGTGCGCATGCATGCCAAGCCCGGTGCGATGGTACGGGCAGGGGAGCCGCTGATGACACTGCTGACGGACACGCCGGAACGGTTTGACCGGGCCAAGGAGGCGCTGGCCCAGGCGGTGCTCATCGCCCCGGAAGGCTCCCGCCCGGGGAACAGGCTGATTATTGACCGGATAGGCTGACCACCGACGGGCCGGAAGTCATACGGAAGTCATACCATGGGCTGAGAGGCCCGGTTGAATCTAGGCCAAAGGGGTGATAGCGGTCCTTGCGCGCCCATGGGAAACTGGATGTAGTCCCACATTGAAGAGGAGCCGTCCCGACGTGGACATGCTATTTCAACTGAACCGCTTGATTGAGCACTCCGCCAGCGCCTGGTGGATTGTCCCGGTTGTCATGCTGTTCTGCCTGATTGACGGCTTCTTCCTCTTCCTGCCCAGTGAGACCGCCATCGTTGGACTCGCGGCGGCCTCCACCATCCATGGCGCCCCGAACATCTGGCTGCTGCTGGCCGGTGGCGCGTTGGGGGCCATGATCGGGGACAACATCGCCTACCAGCTGGGTAAGTGGCTGGGCACCTCACGTTTCCGCTGGATGCGCCGGCCGCGGGCGGCCAGGGCCTTCGAATGGGCGCGGATGGAGCTGGACAAGCGCGGCGCCGTGCTGATCTTTACCGCCCGCTACATTCCCGTGGGCCGGATCGCTGTGAACTTCACGGCGGGGGCAACCCGGTATCCGTGGCGTCAGTTCGTCGGGCTCGACGCCGCCGCGGCCCTCACCTGGGCGGCCTATTCGGTGGGCATCGGCAGCCTGGCCGGTGGCATGAAATGGCTGCACCACAACCCGCTGCTGGGCGTGGGCATCGCGATAGTGTTTGCCATCATCATGGGATTCCTGGTGGACCACGGCATGAAGCTGTTCCACCGCTGGCTGGACAAGCGCGCCCAGGCCAAAAACGGGGCAAAGCAGACCGAAGGTGCCCAAAGCGCGGACGCGGTGGCGCCCGCTGCGGAACTCGTGCACGCCGAGCCCGCGAAGGCGTCCAAGGAGCGCTGACGGGCGCCGGTCTCCGGGCGCGGTTCCGCGGCGGCGGTGCCCGTGGCCGGCCGGGGCGACTAGCGCCGGTGCCCGAACGTCCATAGAGTTGGACCGTGACTTTTCCAGCGCATGAAACCCTGCCCGCGACCGACGTGTCCTTCGATCTCCGCACCCTGCCCAAGGTCTCGCTCCACGATCACCTGGACGGCGGACTGCGGCCATCGACGATCATCGAGCTGGCCCAAGCCGCCGGCCACAGGCTGCCCTCCACTGATCCCGTGGCCCTGGGCCAGTGGTTCCAGGAGTCCGCGGATTCCGGTTCGCTGGTGCGCTACCTTGAGACCTTTGACCACACCATTGCCGTCATGCAGACCCGCGAGGGCCTGGTCCGGGTAGCGCGGGAGTTCGTTGAGGATCTGGCGGACGACGGCGTCGTGTACGGTGAGGTGCGCTGGGCCCCTGAGCAGCACCTGACCCAGGGCCTGAGCCTCGATGAGGTCGTCGACGCGGTCCAGGAAGGTCTGGAGGCCGGTGTGGAAGCCGTCGAGGAATCCGGACGGCACATCCAGGTGGGCCAGCTGATCACCGCCATGCGCCACGCGGACCGGGGCCAGGAGATTGCCGAGCTGGCGGTCCGGCACCGCAACAGCGGCGCGGTGGGCTTTGACATTGCCGGCGCGGAGGAGGGCTTCCTGCCGTCCCGTTTCAAGGACGCGTTCACCTACCTGGCCGAAAACAACTTCCCGGCGACGGTGCATGCCGGCGAGGCGGCGGGGCTGGAGAGCATCCAGGACGCGCTGGTCCATGGCCGGGCGCTGCGCCTGGGCCACGGCGTGCGCATCGCCGAGGATATCCAGGTCGAGTTCACCCCGAGTGAGGACCCCGACGACGACGGCGACACGGTCGGCGTCGTGACGTTGGGCTACCTGGCCGCCTGGGTCCGGGACCGCGGAATCGCCCTGGAAATCTGCCCGTCGTCGAACCTGCAGACCGGTGCCATCGCCAGTTTTGGCGACACCGTGGACGACCACCCGGTGGACCTGCTCTACCAGACGGGGTTCCGGGTCACCATCAACACCGACAACCGCCTGATGAGCGGGGTCACCCTGACCGACGAGTTCGAGCTGCTGGTGGAGACGTTCGACTACGACATGGATGATCTGCTGGCCCTGACGCTCAACGCCGCGGAGGCAGCCTTCCTGCCCCTCGAGGAGCGGGAGGCGCTGGCCGACTTTATCAGCGAGGCCTACGCCAACGCCCGCTGACCGGTGGTCGAGCCTGTCGAGACCCCGCTGAGGAACCCCCTTATGAGCCAGGACCAAGCCAGCAGCCAATCAAGCGTCGACCGGCTGGTCGAGGTGATAGCCCTGTTGCGGGAGCATTGCCCCTGGATGGGCGCCCTGACGCATGAATCGCTGGCCGAATACCTGGTCGAGGAGTCCTACGAACTTCTCGAGGCGCTCGAAACCGGCGACAGCGGGGAGATCCAGGGCGAACTGGGCGATGTGCTGCTCCAGGTAGTGCTGCACGCCCGGCTGGCGGAGGAAGAGGGCGGCTTCAACTTCGCCGGGGTGGCGCGGAGCATCAGCGACAAGATGATACGCCGCAATCCGCACGTCTTCCGTCCCGACGGCTCGCTCCGTGAGAGTTTCCCCGCGACCGTGGAGCAGATCGAGGCCACCTGGCATCAGGTCAAGAAGCAGGAACAACCCGCCGGGCACGCCTTCACCGGGATTCCGGCGGCGCTGCCCGCACTGGCCCTGGCACAGAAATCGCTGGACCGCGCCAGCCGGGCCGGCCTAGCGCTGGACACCGTCGGGCCGGCCGGGCTGACGGGTGCACCGCGGACCGAGGAGGACCTCGGGGAGCTGCTGCTCGCCGTCGTCCGCTCGGCGCGGGCGAACGGCCTGGACGCCGAGCGCGCCCTGCGCGCCGCCGTCCGCCGCTTCCAGGACCGGACCGCATCCGATGGCCAGGCTCAGTCGGAGAGCAGCTTGTAAATGGTCCGGCGCGCCTCGTCGAGGGCCGCCGTGACGGCGCGCAGCTGCTCTTCGGTGCCGTCGACGCTGATCTGGTGCACCGCGCCCATCAGCTTGCCGATGCTGGTCCGAAGCTCCAGGCTGACTCCCGCTTCCTCGCTGACCTCTTCCCAGACCGCCGCCATCTCGGATGCATGTTCGCCGACGTACGCCCGTCCGTCCGCGGTGAGTTCAAATTCCGTGCGCCTGCCCTCGCCCGTGGTGCTGATCAGACCCTCGGCCTGCAGCGCAGCCAGAGCCGGGTAGACGGATCCGGGGCTTGGCCGCCAGGCCCCGTCCGTGTGCACCGCGATGTCCTTGATGATGCCGTAGCCGTTATTGCTCGACTGGCTCAACAGGGAAAGGATGGCGCTGCGGACATTGCCCTTACGCACCCTGCTCCCCGGCCCGAATCCGGGCCGCCGGGGGCCGCCAAATCCGGGCCCCCCGGGACCGGGCCCGAAGCCGCCGAATCCCGGTCCGAAGCCGCCGCCGGCCCCGGGCCCGAAGCCGCCGAAGCCGCGCGGTCCGTACCCCCGGCCGCGGCCGCGCGGGGAGCCGCCGGAGGAATCGGGGACCGAGCCGTCCGGCCCGGCCGCCTGCGGGTCATGGTGCCGGCGCCCGCGGGGGTGCCAGCCGTGGCGGTGCTGATGGTGCCCTGCCGGGCCTGTCGGGAATTCGTTGCTGTTCATGGCGGTTCTCTTCCAAAAGTTGTCCGAAGCAGGGATTCTGCACACCCGCTGGGGATGCCTCATCCGGAACGACATTGCTCCACAGCGATACGTCAACGATATATCGCTATGTTCTTTAGGGTCAAGACTTTCCGCGGCGAAATATAGAATCTGGTGCGCGGGGTAAGGCGCTAGGCTAGGGAGGACAGCGAGGTCGACACCCATCCGCTAGCCAGCTCAGATTAGGAGCCATACATGGCCATCATTGACGCCATACATGCACGCGAAATTCTGGATTCCCGCGGTAATCCGACAGTGGAAGTTGAAGTGGGCCTCGACGACGGCTCGGTGGGCCGCGCGGCCGTTCCCTCCGGCGCGTCCACCGGAGCTTTTGAGGCGGCCGAGCGCCGCGACGGCGAGAAGGACCGGTACCAGGGCAAGGGCGTCCTGCAGGCCGTCGACGCCGTCATCGACACCATCGCACCGGCACTGATCGGCTTCGACGCCACGGACCAGCGCCTGATCGACCAGACCATGATCGACCTGGACGGCACGGCCAACAAGTCCAACCTCGGGGCCAACTCCATCCTGGGCGTCTCGCTGGCCGTGGCCAACGCCGCCGCCACCGCCGCGGACCTGCCGCTCTACCGCTACCTGGGCGGCCCCAACGCGCACGTCCTGCCCGTGCCGCTGATGAACATCCTCAACGGCGGATCCCACGCCGACTCCGACGTGGACATCCAGGAATTCATGGTTGTTCCGCTGGGTGCCTCCACCTTTTCCGAGGGCCTGCGCTGGGGCGTGGAGACCTACCACGCATTGAAGTCCGTGCTGCAGGAGAAGGGCCTGTCCACCGGGCTGGGCGACGAGGGCGGCTTCGCGCCGAACCTGCCCTCCAACCGCGCCGCCCTGGACCTGATCACCGAGGCCATCAAGAAGGCCGGCTACACGCCGGGCAAGGACATCGCGCTGGCCCTGGATGTCGCCTCCTCCGAGTTCTACAAAGACGGCGCCTACCGCTTTGAGGGTAAGGACCGCAGCTGGCAGGAAATGACCGCCTACTACGAGGAACTGGTCCGTGACTACCCGCTGGTCTCCATCGAGGACCCGCTGGACGAGGAGGACTGGGAAGGCTGGGCCGCGCTGACGGCCTCGCTGGGGGACAAGGTCCAGATTGTCGGCGACGACCTGTTCGTGACGAACCCGGAGCGGCTGCAGCGCGGAATTGACGCCAAGACGGCCAACTCCCTGCTGGTCAAGGTGAACCAGATCGGCACCCTGACCGAAACGCTCGACGCCGTGTCGCTGGCCCAGCGCTCCGGCTACACCACCATCACCTCGCACCGTTCCGGCGAGACCGAGGACACCACCATCGCGGACATCTGCGTGGCCACCAATGCCGGGCAGATCAAGACCGGCGCGCCGGCCCGCTCGGAGCGCGTCGCCAAGTACAACCAGCTGCTGCGCATCGAGGAAGAGCTCGACGACGCTGCCCGCTATGCCGGATCGGGTGCCTTTCCGCGTTTCACGGCCCGGTAAGCGGCCGGGACTGGCTAAGGTGAAAAGAGAGCCTTAGCCAGTCCAGGGACTGCACCGCCGAAGAAGTACAGGAGAACCATGGCCACCCGTCGTCCCAAAGTGCCCCGCGCACACCTTGCCGGCGGCGCCAAGGTCCCGGAGCCGGATGCCGCAGCGTCGCCGACGGCAGACGGCGTCGCGGCGGACACCCAGGCGAAGCGGCCGGCGGTCTCGGCGGCCCGGTCCCTCGCCGCCGGTGCGCGCCGCCGGGGAACCGGTGTCCGTGGTGCCGGCGCCGGACCGCAGTCCGCACCACAATCCGGGGCGAAGACGGCAGGCGCCAGGGGCGCAGCGGCCCAGCCGGAACTGCGGCCCATCCCCGCCAAGGCCTTTTCCGGACGGTTGCTGGCCCTCGCCGTCGTCCTGCTGACCATCACCTTGCTGCTGGCGCCGTCGGTGCGGACCTTTCTGCAGCAGCGCTCCGAAATCACCGCGCTGCAGCAGGACATTGAAGCCAAAAAACAGCAGCAGACGGGCCTGAACACCGAGCTGTCCCGCTGGGACGATCCGGCCTACGTGAAACAGCAGGCGCGCGACCGGGTTAATATGATGATGCCCGGGGAAACGGGTTACTGGGTCTACGGCGGGGACGGGGCCTCCACTGCACCGAAGGGTTCCGGCAGCCCGGGAGCCGCCGCGGGCGGCGGCTCCAGTCCCGGAACGCTGCCGTGGGTGGACGGCCTGTGGCTGTCCATCAAACGCTCCGCCACCGAATAGCCAGCCGGACCGGCTGGCACCCACAACCGACAAGCAGGAAGGACGCGGTGACTACATCAGCCTCCGAGGCCGCCTCCGCGCCGGGGCACGCTGCCTCGCCGCAGGATCTTGACACGCTCAGCCGCCAGCTGAACCGGCCGGTGCGCGACGTCGTCGAAATCCCGGCCCGCTGCGTCTGCGGCAATCCGCTGGTGGCCGCCACCGCTCCGCGGCTGGGAAACGGCATTCCCTTTCCGACCACTTTCTACCTCACACACCCCGTGATCACCGCCGCCGTGTCCCGGCTGGAGGCCGCGGGTGTGATGAACGAGATGAGCGAGCGGCTGCTGGCCGATCCGGAACTGGCGTCCGCCTACCAGGGCGCCCACGAGGCGTACCTGCTAGCGCGTGCGGAGATCGGCCACCGGTCCGGCACCGGGCCGGTACCCGAGATCGACGGTATCTCGGCCGGTGGCATGCCGGCCCGGGTCAAGTGCCTGCACGTGCTGGTGGGCCACGCGCTGGCGGCCGGCCCGGGAGTGAACCCGCTGGGCGATGAGACCATCGGGCGCATCGCCGAGTGGTGGACCCGGGACCGCTGCTACTGCGAGGGCGCCTGGGATGTCACCGGCCCGGTGCCGTCCAAGGATCTGAGCCGGCATGTTAAGCACCTCAACCGGCAGGATTGAGCGGCGTTGAGCATCCACCAGCAACGGGCCAAGTCTGCACCAAAGAAGGAGGGCCGCGATGCGCGTAGCCGCCGTTGATTGCGGAACCAATTCCATCCGACTGCTGATTGCGGACGTCGACGACGCCGGTTCGCTCACCGATGTGCACCGGGAAATGCGCGTGGTCCGGCTGGGCCAGGGGGTCGACGCCACCGGCCGGCTCGCGGAGGAGGCGCTGGAGCGGACCTTTGCCGCGACCGAGGACTATGCCGAGCTGATCCGCGTCAATGGCGCCGAAGCGGTCCGGTTTGTTGCCACCTCCGCCACCAGGGATGCGCAGAACCGCCAGGTGTTTGTCGACGGCATCAGGGACCGGTTGGGCGCGGAGCCCGAGGTGGTCAGCGGCGACGAGGAAGCGGCGCTGTCCTTCGCCGGCGCGGCGAGCGTTCTGCCGGCACTGGGGGAGCCCTTGGTGCTGGTGGTGGACCTGGGCGGCGGAAGCACGGAGTTTGTGGCGGGCAACCGGCACGGTGTGAAGGCGGCCCTGAGCACCGATATGGGCTGTGTGCGCTTTACCGAGCGGTACCTGCGCAGCGATCCGCCGGCGGCGGCCGAGATTGCGGCCGCGGTGGCGGACATTGAAGACCACTTGACGAAGGTTCTGGCCACCGTGCCGCTGGAGAAGGTTGAGCGGGTGGTGGGGGTTGCCGGCTCGGTGACTACCATTACCGCCCAGGCGCTGGGATTGGATAAATACCGGCCCGAACTGATCCATGCGGCCGAGCTTTCCGCGGACCGGATCACCGAGGCGTGCACCCAACTGCTGGAAATGACCCGGGCCGAAAGAGCGGCCCTGCCCTTCATGCACCCCGGTCGTGTGGACGTGATTGGAGCCGGTGCGCTGATCTGGCGAACCGTCATTTCCCGCCTCCACGTGCTGACGGGCGGACGGGTGCGCTCCGTCATGGCCAGCGAGCACGATATTCTTGACGGAATTGCACTGGGGATTTCCCGGTAGTACGAACAGGCCAGGGACCCCGCCGGCGGGGCCGGGTACGGACGACGGGACTCAGCCATATGCAGGAACCGACCACGCTGCGGCGCGCGGCCGCAGCCGTGCTGACGCTCGCGATGCTCTTGGGAATCTCCGCGGCGGGACTGCTGACCGCGGCCCCAGCCAGTGCCGACGACATCCGCAACCGCGAATACTGGCTGGATAATTACGGGATCAGCAAAGCCTGGGCCATTTCCAAGGGTGCCGGTGTCAAGGTGGCGATCATCGACAGCGGCGTGGATGCCACGCACCAGGACCTCAAGGGCGCCGTCGTCGGCGGGACTGACGTTTCCGGCGCGGGCACCCCGGACGGGCAGAAGGGCGTCGGCTCCGAACCCGTGCACGGAACCCTGGTGGCCTCGCTGCTGGCCGGACGCGGCCATGCCGGCCCCGGCGCCTCGCCGGCCCCCGGCCAGGTGGGCGCCGGACCGGACGGCGTCATCGGTGCTGCACCCGAGGCCCAGCTGCTCACGGTTTCGGCCTGGCTGGGGAGTGCCAATCCCGCGGGCAAGGGCATTGACGAGCAGATCCCGGATGCCGTGCATTGGGCCGTGGACCACGGCGCCAAGGTGATCAACATGTCGCTGGGCAGCACCTCGACCGCCTGGCCGCAGAGTTGGGATGAGGCCTTCCTTTATGCGGAACAGAAGGACGTCGTCATTGTCGCCGCCGCGGGCAACCGGGCGTCCGGCAGCACCCAGGTGGGCGCGCCGGCCACCATCCCCGGGGTGCTGGCCGTGGGTGGCCTGAATTACGACGGCACCGCCAGCCAGGACTCCTCGTCGCAGGGCATCACCATCGGTGTATCCGCCCCGGCGGAAAAGCTGGTGGGCGGGCTGCCCGGCGGCGGCTACGCGGACTGGAGCGGAACCTCCGGGGCGGCGCCGATAGTTTCCGGGGTGGCAGCCCTGATCCGGTCCAAATACCCGGACATGTCCGCGGCCCAGGTGATCAACCGGATCATCTCCACGGCGAAGCCCGCCGGTTCACCGCGCCCCAATGCGATCTACGGCTACGGCCTGCTCGATGCCGAGGCAGCGCTGAAGGCGGACGTCCCACCGGTCAGCACCAATCCACTGGGCAGCATGGCGGACTGGATCAAGATCCACCGCCGCGGCGCCCTGCCCTCGGCCCCGGCACCGTCACAGGCTGCGCCGCCGCCGAGCGCTGCACCCACCCTCCCGGAGCCCACCGCGCCGGTGGCTCTGGCGCCCTCCGAGCTGGACAGTTCGCTGCCGATGGCCCTGGTACTCGGATTCGGCGGACTCTTCGTCGCCATCCTGGCCGGCGGCACGGTGCACCTGTTGGTGGTGCGGCGCAGGATGCAAACCGGCACGGGAGCCGGAACACCGCGCGCCGCGGACGCCGCGCCGGCAACGGATCCCTCGCCCGCCGCGGATCCAGGGACCAAGGCGCCAACAGCCGGCCCGGCGCCGTCGGAACCGCCGGCCGGCCCGGCGCCGGGGGAACCGGAGGCAAGCGGCCCGGACGAGCCGCATAAAACGTCCGGATCGGCCCCGCGCAATCGTTAGTGAATGTTTTCACAAAGTCTTGTATTATGGACGTATGGCACTCAAACCCCAGCTTCAGGACCGTCCCCGCGTTCTCGTCGTCGGAGGAGGCTACGTCGGTCTCTACGTAGCCCTACGACTGCAGAAGAAGATCGCCAACGCCGGTGGCATCGTCACCCTGGTCGATCCGTTGCCCTACATGACGTACCAGCCGTTCCTGCCCGAGGTTGCCGCCGGCAACATCGAGGCCCGGCACGCCGTGGTCTCGCACCGCCAGCACCTCAAGGCGACCGAGCTCATCCAGGGCCGCATCACCAACATTGACCACGCCAACCGGACCGCCGTCGTTGCGCCGGCCGACGGCGGCGAGCCGTTCGAAATCCCGTACTTCGACGTCGTGGTGGCCGCGGGCTCCATCACGCGGACCTTCCCGATCAAGGGACTGGCGGAAAACGGCATCGGCCTGAAGACCATTGAAGAGGCTGTCGCGCTGCGCAACCAGGTGCTGGAATGCGTGGAGGCTGCCTCCACCGAGACGGACCCGGCCAAGCGCCGTCGCGCCCTGACCTTCGTCGTCGTCGGGGGCGGCTTTGCCGGCATCGAAACCATCACCGAGCTCGAGGACATGGCCCGCGCCGCCGCCGAGCTGAACCCGCGCGTCGAGGTTGCCGAGCTGCGCTTCGTGCTCGTCGAGGCGATGGGCCGGATCATGCCCGAGGTCACCGCCAAGCAGGCCGAATGGGTCGTGGAGCACCTGCGCAGCCGCAACATCGAGGTCCTGCTGAACACCTCGCTGGACAACGCCGAGGGCAACCATATGCGGTTGATCAACCTCCCGGACAAGTCGCTGGCGCAGGAGTTCGACACGGACACGCTGATCTGGACCGCCGGTGTGCAGGCCAACCCGATGGTCCGCTCCACGGATTTCCCGCTGGACGAGCGGGGCCGCGTCAAGGTGGGTGCGGATCTGCGTATCACCGGCGAATTCGGTGCCATCGAAAACGCCTGGGCCGCCGGTGATGTCGCTGCCGTTCCGGATCTGACCGGTGGCGGCGTGGGCGGATTCTGCGTCCCGAATGCCCAGCATGCGCTGCGCCAGGCCAAGCGCCTGGCGAAGAACCTGTGGGCCTCGCGCTGGGAGAAGCCGCTGACGGACTACAAGCACAAGAATCTGGGCGCCGTTGCCGGATTCGGCCAGTGGAAGGGCGTCGCCAACATCATGGGCGTCGGGCTGAAGGGCCCGCTGGCCTGGCTGGCCCACCGCGGCTACCACGGACTGGCCATGCCGACGTTTGAGCGCAAGTGGCGCGTGCTCTCCGGCTGGTTCATCACCCTGTTTACCGGCCGCGACACCACGATGCTGCTGGATCTGGACCGGCCGCGCGCAGCCTTCCGCGCCGCGGCTGCTCCCGCCCCGAAGCCGGCCTCCGCCCCGGTTGTTGCTGTACCTGCGGCCCCGGCGGTGGCTGGCCCCCCGGCGGCTGGTCCGGCTCCGGTGGCCGGCGCCGAGGAGGACGGACAAAAGGCTCCGGCCTCTGATGCGGGCTCCAAGCGGGGCGCCAAGGCTTCGGCCGAGGCCAAATAGGACGCTTAAGAACGACGCCGTTTGCATTCCACAACGGATCCTGTGGCGTCTGATGCTCATGGTGCCGGTGGTACGGTTTTCGGAGCAGTTCGGGACGCTATCTGTTGTGCAGTGCAACTCTGCTTCCCCGCTTGGTTTCTCCGCTTGGCAGCCCATGAAGTACGCTTTTGCGGAGCCCCAGTAGCCCAATCGGCAGAGGCAGCAGACTTAAAATCTGCCAAGTGAGAGTTCGAGTCTCTCCTGGGGCACCACTCTGGACATCCCGCGCTGTTCCGCCGGCGGGGCAGGTGCCCGGAGTGGACCCTAGAGGTACATTCCAACGTGCTTGGCGGATTCCTCCGGCTGGGCCACGGCGTGCACATCGCGTTCGCGCAGCAGGATGTACTCCTTGGCCAGGACTTCCACCTCGGCCCGGTCTTCGGGGTCGAAGAGCACCTTCTCTCCCACCGAGACCTGCCGCACATTCGGCCCCACCGCAACGACCGCCGCCCAGGCCAGGCGCTTGCCCAGCATCGCCGTCGCCGGGATCACAATGCCGGAGCTCGAGCGGCGCTCGCTTGACTCCTTGTCCAGCTGCACCAGCAGACGGTCGTGCAGCATGCGCAACGGCAGCGAGGCGGGGCGTTCCGGGGCGGGTGAAGGCGTAGTTGAGGGCACCCTGCGATTTTAGCCCCATTCAAACGTGTGTCCGGTCGGCCGGACCGACCCGTCGACGCCGATGTGTGGGCGTATTATCGCCGGTGTCACCCCGTCGCGAATGGAGAACTGTCATGCAATGAATTACGTGGTTTGCGCCCATCCTGCCGGGCAAGCTGGAGGCCTGGAAGGCGTTCGACGAGGAAATGAAAGGACCACGCCTGAGCGAACACACGCTCTCCCGCCAGCGGATGGGCGTGCAAAGAGAAGTAGCGTCCCTGATGCAGACACCTCAAGGCGACTTTGTCTGCCTGTTCCACGAAGCGGAGGATCTGGCGAACGCCTTCAACCTCCTGGCCAACTCGGACGATCCCTACGATGAGTGGTTCCGCGGCAATCTGATCGACCTTCACGGGCTGACCCCGGAGATGCTGCAGGGCTCGCCGCCGGCCACCGTCTACTTCGACTACCGCTCCGACGGGAGCTGAGCGGGTTCCGCGCGCTGCCGGCGCCCGGCCGCCGGGAACTATCCGCGCCGGATGTTCGTCATTCTTGTTAGGGTTGGTCCCATAATTGGCCACCCCGAATGGAGGACTCGCACCATGGCACTTGGCGGAAACCCGGTATTTAAGGGCAACAGGAACTTCAGGAACCCGCAGTCCTACCAGGGCCAGCAGCGGACACCGGGCTATCCGGGGTATGCGGGCTCGGCGACGCCGACTGTAGGACAGCAGACCCAGCTCTCCGGCCAGCAGCTGCAGGACCTTTACAACGCGCCGTCCGCCGGCCCGGTCCAGACCGGACGGATGACCTACGACGACGTAATCGTCAAGACACTTGGCACGCTGGCCCTGGTGCTGGGCGGGGCAGCGGTGGGCTGGATATTTCCGATCCTTATCCTGCCTGGCATGCTCGTGGGTCTGGTCCTGGGCCTGGTCAACTCCTTCAAGCGTGAGCCCTCACCGGCACTGATCATGGCGTATGCGGTGGCCGAAGGCATGTTCCTTGGTGGGCTGTCCGCCGTCCTGGAAGGGCTCTATCCGGGCATCGTCGTCCAGGCCGTGATCGGCTCGCTGTCCGTTTTCGCCGTGACGCTGCTGCTGTTCAAGAGCGGCAAGGTCCGGGCGACGCCCAAGATGACCAGGTTCTTCCTGATCGCCCTCGGCGGCTACTTCGTGTTCTCGCTGATCAACTTCGGCCTGATGGCCTTCAACGTCACGAACAGCCCGTGGGGCATCCGCAGCATGGACATCCCCGGAACCAACATCCCGTTCGGCGTGGTGCTCGGCCTGCTCGCGGTGGGTCTGGCATCCTTCGCGCTGATCATGGATTTCACGTCCATCCAGCGCGGAGTGGAGAACGGTGTTCCGGCCCGGTATGCCTGGACGGCAGCCTTCGGCCTGACAGTAACCCTGGTCTGGCTGTACGTGGAAATCCTGCGGCTGCTGGCCATCCTGCGCGGCAACGACTAGCGGTTACGCGAAAAGGGGCGGGTCATGTTCGGATCGGTTGCGGGCATCTTCGGCATCTTCTACATCCTGATCATGCTGGTCGTTGCGGTAGCGGTGGTCTGGGTGGCCGTGTTGCTGATTCAGTTCCTTACGCTCAAGAACCGTGCACTGCAGGCGGAGGTGGAGCGGACGTACCAGTACCCCCACCGACCGCAGCAGCCACCGCCCGCTCCCGGCTATCCTGACGCCGGTCCCGGCTACCCGGAGCCCGGGCCGTCCGGGCCGGGCGATCGTCCGGCCCGGGGCCCCACCGGCGTCAGCTGAGCCGTTCCAGCACCAGCGCCATGCCCTGGCCACCCCCGACGCATAAGGTCGCCAGCCCGAGCGAGCCGTCCGTCGTCGTCAATCCGTTCAGCAGCGTGGTCACCATTCGGACACCGGTCATGCCGAACGGATGTCCCAGCGCAATGGCGCCGCCGTGGACGTTCAGCTTCTGCGGGTCAATGCCCAGCGCGCGGGCGCTGGCGATGACCTGGACCGCAAAGGCCTCATTGAGCTCAACAAGGTCAATGTCATGGATGCCCAGTCCGGCCAGTTTCAGAGCCCGGCGGCTGGCCTCGATGGGCCCCAGCCCCATGATCTCCGGCGACAGCGCACTGGCGGCGGTGGAGACGATCCGGGCCAGCGGCGCCAGCCCGAGCTGACGCGCGCGCACATCGCTCATGACGACGGCGGCCGCCGCCCCGTCGTTGAGCGGACAGGCATTGCCGGCTGTGACGGTGCCATTGGGCCGGAACACCGGCGCAAGGGCACTCACGGCCTCCATCGTTACGCCCGCGCGCGGGGAATCGTCCCGGTCCACCACCGTGCCGTCGCGCCGGGTGTACGGGGTAATCTCGCGGGCAAAGAAGCCGCCCGCAATCGCCGCCTCGGCCCGGTTCTGGCTCAGCACGCCCCACTCATCCTGCTCCGCACGGCCGATACCCAACGAGGTGGCCACATTCTCGGCCGTCTGCCCCATGGCCAGATAGATGTCCGGCAACAGCCCCTCCGACCGTGGGTCGGTCCAGGCGGCATTGTCCTGGGCGGTAGCCAACGTCCTGCGCGCTGCTTCGGCAAACAGCGGATTGTGGGCGCCGGTGTCGGTTTCCCCGGCGCCCTTCCAGTTGGCGTATCTGGAGACGGATTCGACGCCGCCGGAAACGAAAGCGTGTCCTTCCCCGGCGCGGATGGCATGGAAAGCCATCCGCAGGGTCTGGATGCTGGAGGCGCAGAAGCGGTTGATGGTGGCGGCGGGGACGGTGTCCAGGCCGGCCAGCACGGCGACGACGCGGGCCATATTGGATCCGGCTTCACCGCTGGGCTCGGCGCAGCCCAGATAGAGATCGTCAAGGGTGTGGGGATCCAGCCCCGGGGCCTTGGCCACCGCGGCCTCCACCATTGCCGCGGCCAGATCATCCGGCCGCTCATCCTTCAGGGAGCCCTTGAAGGCCCGGCCTATCGCGCTACGGGCAGTGGAGACAATGACGGCTTCAACCATGGACCCATTGTGGTCCCGGCGCCGGCTTTGCTCAACTGGGCGCGGCTCAGAGGGCGCGGCTGGCGCCGGCGGAGGGGGAGACGGTGAAAACGTCCGGCGCCGCATATCCGGCGTCCTTGAAGGCCGCTGCCACGGCGTCCCGCACGGTCCGCTCGGCGGCGGCGGGGAGCAGAGCTATGGCTGACCCGCCGAATCCGCCGCCCGTCATCCGGGCACCGAGCGCTC
>JALYYI010000097.1 GCA_030946705.1 Actinomycetota bacterium
GCGGCGGGACCCAGCTGGCTGGATCTCTTCTCCGGCGCGGGGACCGCGGGCGCGCCGGCGGAGTTTCCAGTTGGGCTTTTCGATCCTGGAGCCACGGCTGGGTCCTTCTTTCTCAGTGGTGCGTGCGTGTGCGCGGCCAACGTTCGGACCCTCGATGGTCGGGCCGACTATCCAGTGCTACCGGTGTCGGGGTCTTTAAACAAGTCGTCTTCAGGCATAGATCATAACCTCGGGTGTTAACTGGGAGCGTGAACTCCCCACCGGTAACACGCGCGCAGAGGCTCGTACTGTGGATCGCGATTCTCTCGTCCTTTGTATCCTTTCTCGACAGCAGCGTCATCAACGTGGCCCTCCCGGCCATTGCCCGTGAATTGGGCGGCGGTCTGACAACGCAGCAATGGGTCGTCGATGCCTACCTGATCACCCTCGGTTCACTGATCCTGCTCGCCGGTTCGCTCTCCGACGTGCTCGGGCGCATCGTCATCCTGCGCGTCGGTTTGGCAGGGTTCGGTGTGACGTCGTTGATCTGTGCGTTCGCCCCGACCGCGGAGGTGCTGATTCTGGCCCGGGCCCTGCAGGGGGTCGCGGGGGCGCTCCTGGTGCCAAGCTCACTGGCTCTCATCACGTCAAAGTTCAATGGGGCCGCCCGTGCGAAGGCGATCGGCCAGTGGACGGCCGGCACGACCGTGGCGTTCATCGCGGGCCCTGTTCTGGGAGGCGTGCTGGTCGATTCGCTGGGGTGGCGCTGGGTGTTCGGCATCAATGTTCTGCCGATTGCCGTGACCATGTACCTGCTGGGCGTGCTGCCGTTTGAGGACGTGCGGGAAGAAGGCGTGCGCATTGACTACCCCGGCGCTGTGCTGTGTGTGCTGGGCTTGGGCGGGCCGGTGTACGCCCTGATCGAACAAGGCAACTTCGGGTGGGGGAGTCCGCTCATTTTTCTGCCGTTCATCCTCGGTGTTCTGTGCTTGGCCGGGTTCCTTTGGCGGCAGAAAGCCGCGAAACAGCCGCTGATGCCGCTCAGTCTCTTCGCCGTGCGGAACTTTGGGGTCGGGAACGTGGCGACGACCTTTATCTATGCCGCGCTGTCGATCGGGGGATTCATCGTCGTGCTTTTCCTGCAGCAGGTCGCCGGCTTCCCGGCAACGTTGGCTGCCTTGGCGCTCCTGCCGGTCAGCGCACTGAACATCACTCTCTCGTCCTGGTTCGGGTCGCTCGCCGGGCGGTTCGGACCGCGGTGGTTCATGGCGTTTGGCCCGATTCTCGGCGGTATCGGTTACCTCTTGATGCTCTCGTCAAAGGGGCCCATCGACTATTGGAGCCAACTGCTGCCGGGCGTGGTGCTGTTCGGCATTGGGCTTTCAGCAACTGTCGCACCTCTCACCGCCGCTATTCTCTGCTCGATTTCGGAACAGCAATCGGGAATCGGTTCGGCCGTGAACAATGCTGTCAGCCGGGTTGCGGGTCTGGTGGGGATCGCGCTGGTAGGACTCGTGGTTGGTGGGAAACTTGACCTGGACGGATTTCACCGCGTGGTGGTGGTGACGGCGGTGCTGCTGATCATCGGGGGGGCAGTTTCGGCGATTGGCATTCAGAACCCGGTCAAAAGAACCGCCGTTGAGCGGCCGGAGGGTGCTCCGGACTGAATCAGGAACCGACCGGAAAGAGCTCGCTGACAAGGCCGAACAGGTCCTTGGGGTTATCCGGGTTCGCGACCAGGTCGATGTCCGTGTAGAAGTCCGATCCGTCGACCGCATCGCGGACGTAACGCAGAGCGGAAAAGTCCTCTATAGCGAAGCCAACCGAGTCGAAGATCGTGATCTGCCCGGCGGATGTCCGTCCCGGTGCCTGGTCGGCGAGGACCTGCCAGAATTCGGTGACCGGAAACTCGGCGGCCATTTGCTGGATCTCGCCTTCAATCCGCGTCTGTGGGGCGTACTCAACAAAAACGTCGCCAAGGCCCAGTATTGCGGCATCCAGTTCGGTCTTTCCGGGGCAGTCCCCGCCGATGGCGTTGATGTGGACGCCGGGAGCGACAAGGTCCGCGGTGAGGATGGTGGCCTGCGTTTTGTCCGCGGTGCAGGTTGTGATGACATCCGCGCCGCGCACAGCATCGGCGGCTGAGGAGGCGCCGGTGATCTCGAAGCCCAGCGGCGCCAGGTTGCGGATGAACTTGGCCACCGCGGCCGGATCGGTGTCCCAGACTTTGAGGCTGTTGATGCCCAGCGCGCCACGGAAGGCCAGGGCCTGGAACTCGGACTGGCTGCCGGTTCCGATCATTGCCATCCGGCGCGAGTCGGTGCGGGCGAGCTTCTTGGCCACCATGGCGGAGGTCGCTGCGGTCCGCAATGCGGTCAGCACTGTCATCTCGGTGAGAAACGTCGGATAGCCGTTGTGGACGTCGGCCAGGACGCCGAAGGCGGTGACCGTCTGGTATCCGCGGGCGGGATTGGACGGATGCCCGTTTACGTACTTGAAGCCGTAGGTTTCGTGGTCGCTGGTGGGCATGAGCTCAATGACGCCGAAGGGGGTGTGGCTGGCAAGGCGGGGTGTCTTGTCGAACTGTTCCCAGCGGCGGAAGTCGTCCTCGACGTAACCGATCATATCGGCGATGATGCTCTCCGGCCCGCGGCCAGCCACCCAGCGCACCATGTTATGGACATCCACAAAGCGCGTCATTAGCGCCCCCTTTGTCTGTTATTGGTAGATTCTGCCACAACAGTAGGCTTCGGCGTTATGCATCCTCAATTGGCAGAAGGTATTCCTTTCGTCGAAGGAATGCACAAAATGAGTACATCAGCGATACATTATGTACATGGCCGTCCTCACCGATCTTGACCGTCGACTCCTGTCCGCTTTACGCGAGGACGGCAGGGCTTCCGTGGCCAGCCTTGCCCGGAAGCTGGGCGTGGCACGGGCGACGGTGAACAGCAGGCTCGAGCGACTTATCTCCACCGGAACTATCGTGGGTTTTTCGGTCAGGGTGCGGGATGACGTCGACCCTCTGACAATCCGGGCCATTGCCCTGATAGCGGTTGAGGGCAGGACGACCGACAGGGTCATCCGCCAGCTCAGGGGATTTCCCGAGATCCGGGCGCTGCACACCACCAACGGCGGGTGGGATCTCGTCGCCGAGTTGCGCACCGAAAGCCTCAGCGACTTCGATCAGGTGCTGGGGAGGATCCGGGGTATCGAAGGCGTGGTCAACAGCGAGACCAGCCTGTTGCTGAGCTCGGTCCTGCGGTAGCCGTCAGCTTGCTGCTGCCACGCGATTGCCGCCTCTGCGGGCCTGGCCGCAGTATACTCACGGCACGGCGGCCAGCCGGACGCCGAGGATGCGGTCGTCCCCCGGGCGCGGGGTGCCGCGGCCGTCGGTGTTGTTGGTCAGGACCCAGAGACCGCCGTCGGCCGTGAGGTGCACATCGCGCAGCCGCCCGAACTGCCCGGTCAGATAGGCCGCGGCGGAGGCCGTCGTGCCGTCCGCACTGGGCTGGATGACCCACAGCCGCTGGCCCCGCAGAGCGGCCATATAGATGGTGGTGCCGCGGATGGCAATGCCGCTGGGGCTGGCATCGGCGACCGGCCACTGCAGGACGGGGTTGGTGAATTTTTTGTCGGCGCCGGCGTCGATGCCCTCCACCGTGGGCCAGCCGTAGTTGTTGCCCGCCTGGATGAGGTTCAGCTCGTCCCAGGTGTTCTGGCCGAATTCGGAGGCCCACAGCCGGCCGCTGCTGTCCCATGCCAGGCCCTGCGGGTTGCGGTGGCCCAGAGTGAAGACCGGGCTGCCCGGGAACGGATTGTCCGCCGGGATGCCGCCGTCGGGCGTCAGTCGTAGGATCTTCCCGGACAGCGACTTCGGATTCTGCGCCTCCTGGCCGTTTCCGGCGTCCCCGGCGGTGGCATAGAGCATGCCGTCCGGGCCGAACGCGATCCGGCCGCCGTTGTGGTTTCCGGCCTTGGCGATGCCCGGCAGGATCAGTGATGACGGGCCCAGTGTGTAGGAGCCGGCGGATCCGTTGAGCCGGAAGCGCACTATCCGGTTATCCCCCGCGGCGGTGAAGTAGGCGTACAAGTACAGGCACTGCCCCGGGGGCGTCGGGTTCCCGCATGTCGCCTGCAACGACGCGAGTCCCAACAGCCCACCCTCTCCGCCGGGGACGGCGCCGTCGACCCGGCCCACCGTCCGTGTGGCGCCGCCGGCGACCACCTCGCGGACCAGCGCGGAGCCGCGTTCGCTGACCAGAAAGGTTCCATCCGGCAGGGTCACCAGGGACCAGGGGGAGTTCAGTCCGGTCACGACGTCGGTGGGCGGGCCGTCCGGGACCATGACGCCGGCGCGCAATTGCGCCTCCTGCCCCGGCAGGGGGGCCGGTGCCGGGGACGGCGTGCAGGCCGCGAGCAGCAGGGCCAGCAGGGCGGCGGCCATCGGCAACGCCCGCCGTCGGGCCTTGGGCGCCGCCGGTCCGTTCGCGGTGCGGGTACTCACGCGCTGAGCCTACGCCGGGGCGCCGGGGCGGTCCATGTGTCGAGGGCCACCCCACGGAACCGGCGTAGTCGAACGCAAAATAGGATGGACCAATGACTGCAACACTCGTGGCCAAGGACCTTGCCGGCGGCTACGGCCACCGCACCCTGTTCGCCCACCTCAACCTGACCGTCGCCCCCGGGGACGTGGTGGGCGTGGTGGGCGCCAATGGCGCCGGCAAATCGACGCTCCTGCGCATCCTGGCCGGGGTGGATGAGTCCCTGGCCGGCACGGTCAGCAAGGCCCCGGCTGACGCGTTCATCGGCTGGCTCCCGCAGGAGCACGAGCGGACGGCCGGGGAATCCGTGGTTGCCTACATCGGCCGCCGCACCGGTGCGGCGGCTGCCACCGCGGCGATGGAAGCGAGCGCCGAGGCCCTCGGAACCGGGGGGAGGAGCGCCGACGATGATTACGCCGTCGCCCTGGACCATTGGCTGGCCAGCGGTGCCGCGGATCTGGAGGACCGGATCCCCGCCGTGCTGGCCGACCTTGGCCTGGCGATCGGCCCGGACGCGGACATGTCCGGGCTCTCCGGCGGCCAGGCCGCCCGCGTGGCGCTCGCCGCCCTGCTGTTGAGCCGCTTCGACATCGTCCTGCTGGATGAGCCGACCAATGACCTGGACCTGGACGGACTGGCCCGGCTGGAAGCCTTCGTCCAGGGGCTGCGCGGCGGCGCCGTCCTGGTCTCCCACGACCGCGAATTCCTGGCCCGCTGTGTCACCACCGTGGTGGAGCTGGACCTGGCGCAGAACAGGGTGGCCGTGTACGACGGCGGTTATGATGCATTCCTGGAGGAGCGGGCCGTCGCGCGGCGGCACGCCCGTGAAGCCTACGAGGACTTCGCGGATAAGAAGGCGGACCTGGTTTCACGCGCAAGGACCCAACGCGAATGGAGCTCGCAGGGCGTCCGCAATGCGATGCGCAAGGCTCCGGACAATGACAAGATCCGCCGCCGGGCCAGCATGGAATCCTCCGAAAAGCAGGCCCAGAAGGTCCGCCAGATGGAGTCCCGCATCGCCCGGCTCGACGAGGTGGAGGAACCGCGCAAGGAATGGCAGCTCCAGTTCAGCATCGGTGCCGCCGCGCGCTCCAGCTCGGTGGTGGCAACCCTGAACAACGCCACCGCCCGGCGCGGCGCCTTCACGCTGGGTCCGGTCTCCCTGCAGGTCAACGCGGGGGAGCGGATCGGCGTCACCGGACCCAACGGGGCCGGCAAGACCACCCTGCTGCGGCTCCTGCTGGGCCATGACAGGCCCGACGACGGCGACTCCAGCCTGGGCGCCAGCGTCGCCATCGGCGAGATCGACCAGGTCCGGGGCCAGCTGGCCGAGACGGAAACCCTCGGTACCGCCTTCGAGGCCTGCGTCCCGGAAATGGCCAGCGCCGAGGCCCGCACCCTGCTGGCCAAGTTCGGCCTGTTGGCGGACCAGGTCGCCGGCACGGTCGGAAGCCTCTCACCTGGTGAACGAACGCGCGCCTCGCTGGCGCTGCTGCAGGCCCGCGGGGTGAACCTGCTGGTGCTGGACGAACCGACCAACCACCTGGACCTGCCCGCGATCGAACAGCTTGAAGAGGCGCTGGAAAGCTACGATGGCGCCCTGCTGCTGGTCTCGCATGACCGCCGGATGCTGGAAAACGTCCGGCTGGACAGGCGGTGGGAGGTCAGTGCAGGGCGGGTTATCGTCAGCTGACTGGTTCTGCTCACAGAGG
>JALYYI010000108.1 GCA_030946705.1 Actinomycetota bacterium
CTGCCACCACCTCAAAGACGACCCCGACACCGGCTGGACCCTCACCCAACCCAGCCCCGGCACCTTCCTCGCCACCACCCCCACCGGCCGCACCTACCGCCGCGACCCCGAACCACCACCCTTCTAACGGCTCGGCAGCTGGGGACTAGGGAAGAGTCAGGATGATCGGGCAGCAGGCCGGTTTGGCGCCGTTTGACCTGTCCGGGGAGTAGCCGTGATTAACGAGCCTTTCATAGCCGCCGCTGGAGCACCTCCGATGATTTCTGGTTCCGCCGCTCGGCCATCATCGCGCAGCTGGGTGCGAAGTCAGTGCGTTCCCACGAAAAGAACCTGGGCCCGTTCTCCAGCCGTGAAGCACTCAAGAATATAGGCTGATTCCACCAATACCAGAGGGAGCAAATCGTGGGCGACATTAGCTGGGGCAGCGAGGGAACGAAGGACAATCCGTGGATCCTCACGACACCGCCGGAAACCTCGGAGTACCAGATGTACCGGGACGACTCCGCGGATCCGCCCAGATTGGTGTGCACCGTGGGCAAAACGGTCCTCGGCTATGATCTGCGCTGCGTGCCAGACCTCCTTGCCATGTTGAAAGCGCGCGGTGACTGGATGGAACTAGGCAGCGCGGATGAGCAGAAGCCGGCCAAGGACGACACGGTGGAGGCCTGGGGCCGCTCCGCGGACAACCCCGTTGGCGGTTGGTACGGGCTGAAAAAGGGGTTGCGGGGACGATTTGGGATGTATCTGCCGCCGCTGCTGGAACGGCTGGGGCTGGCCGAGCTGGAACACAACCCCCGCAATAATCGTATCCGGGCGCTCTAGCGACGCCCACCGTGCAGGCGTGGCAGGGCCGCGCCGCCGGCGTTCAGGCCCGGTTCCGGGCTTGAATCCGGTCCCGTCTCCAGGTGATGGTCCATGGCCGACCGAACAGGACGCGCGTTTTCCGGTCCACGAACATCAGGTGCAGCGCAAAGGACACGCCCACGGCGATGGCGACGGCCCGGACCACTTCAATGGGGATCCACTGGAACACGCTGAGCTGGTCAGTCAGGGCGATCAGTGTGAAGAAGGCCGTCAGGTACAGCACGGTGCGCAGCTGCCAATTGTCCTCGATGCCCGTGACGCCAAAAAAGACCAACAACCAGACCAGGTACCAGGGCTGGATCATCGGGGCCAGCAGGACGACGGCGGCAAAGGCCCAGGCCATCCGCCTCACGATGGCGGCGTCCCCGGCTTTGGTTGCCGCACCGCGGAGGCCCAGCCATACGACGGCGACGACGGAGGCGACCTTGCCGACGTTGTGGATGACGTCGGTCACCAGCGCTCCGGGCCCGCCGGCCAGGGTGGTCAGACCACCGAGTATGGCTCCAGCGGCCCCTATCGGGGCGTACCAGATCCAGACCGTGCCGGAGGTGCCAAGAGCGCCGACCCAGCCGAAGCCCAGCCCGTTGACAAGTCCGCAGATCCACAGCAGCCCCAGCGAGAGACCGGCGGTGGCCAGCCAGCACCAGATCTTCCGGCTCCACCCCGCCTTGGACCCGGCCCAGAGCAGGCCAATGAATGGCAGCGCCACCAGGGTAATGGGTTTGACGGCGATGGAGGCGGTCACCAGCAGGATGCCCAGCAGCGGTCTCTTCGTGGACGCGAAATAGATGCCGGCGACCACCAGTCCCAGCATGAGCGAATCATTATGGGCACTGCCGACGAAGTTGAGCAACACCACCGGGTTGAGCACGGTCAGCCACAGTGTCCGCGAGGGATTGGCCCCATAGCGGGCCGCCAGTTTGGGAACGTAGATGGCGCACAGTGCCACGCCGCCCAGTGCGGCCAACCGGAACGGGATGATGGAGATCTCCGGGATTCCGAAACCCACCCAGGCGGCAAACTGCTCAATCCAGAGGAACAATGGCCCGTACGGCGTGGGCGCCTCGGTCCAGAGCGTGTCCGGCCCCATCGAGTAGTAGTTGTTCAGTGCCGAGATGCCGTTGGTATAGGGGTCCAGGCCCTGGACCATGAGCCTGCCCTGGCCGATGTAGGAGTACACATCACGGCTGAACAGTGGCAGGGCAAACGCCAACGGCAGGGTCCAGAGCAGCAGGGCCTTGTGCAGGATCTTCCGGGCGTCGGCGTCCCAGTGGCCGATCCGCTGCGCCAGCCGGAGCCAGGACCTGATCAGCAGCACGGCACCGAAACAGAGCATCACGGTGCAAATGATCACACCGGCGGGGGACGTGCGGGCCACGATGAACAGCGGGGTCCGGATCAGTCCCGAGCTGCCGGCCAGCCAGCCGACCCCGATGGACCCGGCGAGCATCAGCATGGAGGCGACGAAGCCCTGGACCAGTGCAATGGTGACCGGCCTGGTCGGGGCCGCGCCGGTTGGCGGCCCGCCACCGGTCAGGGCCGGGGAACTATCCCCTGAATGGCCCAGGTGCGGCTGGGAGGTCAACATTGTGAGCGGGCCCTCTTCGTCGGAGACTTGGTCAGAAATCGTTCAGGAGTTCGATCAGGAAGTTCGCGGTGTCTTTCAATCCGGACCCGCTCACGCCTGATTCCGGTGCCGTCGGTGTGCACGCTGGACCCAGCCGATTCTAGCACCGGCGGCAGCAACCCACCCGGCAAGGGTTCGCTCCTGCGATATTATCGAAGGGCGGGAGGACTCTTCTGCCGCCATTGATCGATTTTCTGACAAGGACTTCTCCCATCTCTACGGACTCATTCTTCGGCGCGCTGACGCGGTTCCGCCAGCGGCTCATACCAGCCAGGCTTGATGCCCGGATGAACAGCCCACGCGGCCTGCTCTGGGGCTTCATTGCTATCCACCTGTTCTTTATCCTGTTCATGATGATCTGGGTGGTGCAGGGCCAGGCCTACAGCGACACCAACATCTACCGGGACTGGGCGCTGGGCGGCTTCCGCGAGGAAAATCTGGTGGGGCTGCCAAGCCCGTGGGTCTATCCGATCCTGGCGCTGCTGCCGATCGCCATTGCCGGGGCCGCCGGTCCCGGACCCTTTCTGCTGATCTGGGTGCTGATGATCACACTGCTCAACGGCCTAGCCGTGGGAAAGCTCACACAGTGGGGCAAGAACCACGCCGCCATCCCGGCCGCCTGGTGGTGGATGGGTTTTGTCTTTCTTATGGGCTGGCTTGGTTTTGCCCGGGTGGATGGCATCACCGCTCCGATCGTGCTGATCGCGCTGGCCTACGGTGCGGCGCAGCCGTTCGTGGCGTCGGTGCTGCTCAGCGTCGCGACCTGGATCAAAGTCTGGCCGGCCGCCGTTCTGCTGGTCCTGCTCACCGTCGTCCGCAAGCGCCTGCTGGTGATCGCCGCCGGAGCTCTGGTGACCGCCGTCGTCGCCGGCTCCGCGCTGGTTCTGGGCGTGGGGCCGAAGTTGTTCAACTTCCTGACGGCCCAGGGTGACCGCGGCATGCAGCTGGAAGCAACGTTCAGCACGCCTTGGCTGTGGCTTTCGGTGCTGCACATAGACGGTTCTCGGATGTATATGAACACGGACATCAATTCGATGCAGGTGGACGGGCCAGGCACCACCGTCATGTCCTTCCTGATGCAGCCGCTGCTGGCGCTGGCGGCGGTACTGGTGGTGGTACTGACGTTCTGGGCGCTGCATAACGGCAAGCGCAACGGCGGGGCGGACCGCACCGAGCTGCTGCTGGCCGGCAGCCTGACCATGGCCACCGCCTTCGTCGTGTTCAACAAGGTTGGCTCCCCGCAGTTCATGGTCTGGTTGGCCCCCGCGGTGGCCGTCGGGCTGGCGCACAGCTGGAAGCACTGGCGGATGCCGGCCGCGATGCTGACTGTGATTGCCATTGCCACGTACTTCATCTACCCGCTCTTCTATGACGCCCTGAGCCACGACAATCCGCTGATGGCCCTGGTCCTCACTATCCGCAATGCCCTGCTGGTGGTGCTGTTCTGCTGGTCCGTGCGCCGGCTCTATCTGTTGGGCAAGGGTGCTCCGGCGCCGGTGTCCGTGGTGAAGGAGTCCTGAGATTTCCGAGCTGTTCTTCGCCACCCTGCTGCGGATCCGCGCCGCGGTGCTCCCTCCGGCCGCCGTTGCCTGGTTCGCCAGGCCCTCCAGCGTCTGGTGGGGCTACGCGGTGGTGCATTTGTATTTCCTGGGCTGGATGTTCTCCTTCATCATCCACGGCCAGACTTTCAGCGACACCGAGCAGTACCGTGCGTGGGCGGTTGCCGGTTTTAATCCCGGGGAGTCACAGGAGGCCATCAGCCCGTGGGTCTATCCTGTGCTGGCGCAGATCCCGATCTTTCTGTCCGATATAGCCGGCCCGGACCAGTTCCTGCTGGTCTGGACGCTGATCATCAGTGCACTCAACGCGGGTGCGTTGCTCTTCCTCACCGGCGCCGGCCGGCGCCGGGCCGGGATCGCCCCGGCATGGTGGTGGCTGGTGTTCACCGTGTTCATGGGATACCTGAGCTTCGCCCGGGTGGACGGCATCACCGCACCGATTGTCCTGGTGGCGCTTCTGTTCGCCGCCAGCCGGCCTGTGTTGGCCACCGTGCTGCTCAGTATCGCCACCTGGATCAAGGTCTGGCCCGCGGCCGTGCTGGCCCCGATCCTGATTGCCAGCCGGAAGCGGGCGAGGATCATTGCAGCCGGCGCCGCTGTTACCGCTGTGGTTGTTGCTGGCACGTTCTGGGTGGGCGGAATCAGGCATCTCTTCGATTTCCTGACCAACCAGGGCGAGCGCGGCATGCAACTCGAGGCCACCTTTTCCACCCCGTGGGTCTGGCTGAGCGTGCTGCACATTCACGGTTTCAGAATCGCGGACAACACGGCCATCAACTCCACCGAGGTCTACGGGCCGGGCGCGTCCGTCGCGGCGTTCCTGATGCAGCCGCTGTTCGTGCTGGCGGCGGCGATCGGCGCCGGTCTGCTGATCTGGGCCTTGCACAAGGGCGCCGAGCGGGAGGAACTCTTCCTGGAGGGCGCGCTGATGATGACCACGGCCTTCGTCGTGTTCAACAAGGTGGGTTCGCCGCAGTTCATCCTCTGGCTGGCGCCGGTGGTGGTGGCGGGGCTGACGCACGACTGGGACCGCTGGAAAGTCCCCTCGGCGTTGCTGATGGCCATCGCGGTAACCACTTTTGTGATTTACCCGCTCTTCTACACGCCGCTGATCCACGCCAATCCGATCATGGCCGCGGTGCTGACCTCGCGCAATGTGTTGCTGGTGGTGCTGCTGTACTGGTCCGTCCGGCGGACCATCGAGCTGGCCCGGAAATCCCGGCCCGGCGCCGCTTCGCTGGCCACCTCCGCGAGCTAGTCTCCTGCGCCTGAAATTCGGTTCAGAAGTCGCCCGAGGGATTCGAGGATTTGTTCGGCGGTCTTTGTCCAGGTGAAGGGTGTGGGGTTGGTGTTCCATTCGCTGGCCCGGAGAAGAGTTCGACCTGGTTGAGCCAGGAGGAGCAGGCCAGGGCGAAATGCATATGGAAACGTCGGTGGTGCCCGAGCCATCTCTTCACCGTCCCCGACCAATGCGTGGCGTTCGTCGGTGTGGATTCGAGTGTCGCCACCACGATATCCTCAACCTGCTCGGCGGTGATCGAGTCCGGCCGTCCCGGCCGGGGGTCATCCACCAGTCCATCCAGGCGGCATTCCGGGGAACCGGCGCCGCCACGTCGCCACCGTCGCCAACGCCTGGGACGACTTCCGGCGCAGGACACTAGCCGCCGTCGTCCGTCTTCCCGGCCCGGGGCGCGGTATCCGCTGTCGACGCGCGCAGCCGCCGCCGGCCCAACAGCTTGGTGACCTGGCCGTCCAGGAGCAGTTTCCTTGTGTGGATGTCGATGAAGAGCAGATAGACAATGAACGCCAGCGCCACCACGTAGGCCAGCGTTGAAGCCCGGTAGTCCAGCTGCACGAAGGACCAGACGGAGAGCTGGTCCTGCGCGCCGAAGACCACGAAGAAGGTGATGATCACGTACAGGGACTTGATCTGCCAGTCGTTGCGGATGCCGGTGACCGCCAGGAACGGGATGAACCAGAGGACGTACCAGGGCTGGATGATCGGGGACAACATGACAATGGCGGCAAAGGCCAGCGCCATCCGGCGGATCAGCTTCGGGTAGTCGCCGCGGAACATCAGGAAGACCACCAGGGCGACGCTGGCCCACTTGAAGAGGCTGCGAAGGAGGCTGGCCAGCAGGCCGCCCCTGAGCCCCAGGACGTCGGCAAGCCCCTGCACCAGTTGGCCCAGGAAGCCCGACGGTGAGTAGCCGGTGTAGCCGGGGGTGGGGTCCGCGATGGCCCAGATCCAGCCCATGCCAAGGTTGTAGGGGATGCCGCTGAGGGCCAGGACTCCGAAGCTGATGGCCGCCGTCGCCACCCAGAAGCGGATTTTCCGCAGCAGGGACGCCCCTGGGCCGGCCCACAACAGGCCGATGAACGGCAGCAGGACGATGGTGATGGGCTTGACCCCGATGGAGGCCGTCACCAGCAACAGGCCCCAGAGCGGCCGGCGGGTGGCGGCCAAATAGGTTCCGGCCACGGCCAGTCCCACCATCAGCGCGTCGTTGTGGGCGCTGGCCACGAAGCTGATCAGGAAAAGCGGGTTGGCGACGGCGATCCACAGGGCACGTCCGCCGTTAAGGTTGTGCAGGGCCGCCAGCTTGGGCACGTAGAGCATGCAGAGCACCACGCCCACAACGGCGAGCAGGCGGAACAGGAAGACCGAGAAGTCGGGCTGGGCACCGGTGATCTGGACGACGGCGCGCTCCAGCCACAGGAAGTACGGCCCGTAGGGTGTTTTTGCCTCCGCCCAGGCCGGATCCGCACCCAGGGAGAACCAGTTGTTCAGCGCCGAAATGCCTGTCGTGTAGGGGTTCAGCCCCTCCAGCACCAGGCGGCCCTGGCCGGTGTAGGCGTAGACGTCGCGGGAAAAGATCGGAACGGCGAACAGCATCGGCGCGCCCCACGCCGTGATGGCCAGGACGACGGAGCGCAGCGACCCAGGACCCCAGTCTTTGAGTCGCTGCCCCAGCCGCAGCCAGGACCGGATCAGCAGCATGGCTCCGGCGGTGAGCAGCACGGTGGCGGTGGTGACGCCCAGGCCCTCGGTCCGCATGGCGATCACCAGCGGGTGCCGGACCATGGGTGAACCGTTGGCGATCCAACCGGCGCCGATCGAGCCGACGAATATCATCAGTGATCCGACGAAGCCCTGCAGGATGGCCCAATAAGCCCGTGGCGGGGCGGCTTCGGGCGCCGGCGGCCGAGGATCCCCCGCGTCAAACTCTGGCCGGCTTCCCGTGCTCACACGCGATTCGCCTGCCGTCATTTTGCTGAAGTCCTCTGCTGGCTGGTGTCGGATAATCGGAACGGCCCGACGGCGTTCAACGACTGACTTATTTTAGCATTGAGACCCTGACTGTTTCCGGAGCGTCCCGGGCACCGCCGGAGTGCCGCGTTGCCGGGCGCCGCCCGGCCCCCCGGCCGGCTTCGGCCGAATGTACCGCCCCGAGCGGTACATTTGTCAGGTGCCTATATCTAATGAACGCATCGTCTGGATCGACTGTGAAATGACCGGCCTCAACCTGGAGGCCGACGCCCTGATCGAGGTGGCGGCGCTGGTCACCGATTCGGAGCTGAACATCCTGGGCGAGGGTGTCGACGTCGTTATTAAGCCCGACCCCGGCGCGCTAGCGCAGATGAACGACTTTGTCCGGAACATGCACACGAGCTCCAAACTCCTGGATGAACTGCCGGCGGGCCTGTCCATGGAAGAGGCGCAGGCCAAGGTGCTTGCCTACATCAAGGCGCACGTTCCCGACCCGGGGAAGGCGCCGCTGGGGGGCAATTCGGTCGGGACGGACCGGATGTTCCTGGCCCGGGACATGCCCGAGATCGTGGAGCATCTGCACTACCGGGTGATTGATGTCTCCACCATCAAGGAGCTGTCCCGGCGCTGGTATGCCCGGGCCTACTTCCAGGCGCCTGCCAAACACGGCGGGCACCGGGCGCTGGGCGATATCCAGGACTCGATTAACGAGCTGCGCTACTATCGTGAGGCCGTTTTCGTCCCCGCCCCCGGGCCGGATTCCGCCACGGCCAAGACCATCGCGAAGAACTTTTCCGCCTGAGGCCCGGATGTGATCTTGGACTAGTTGGGCCTCATTCGGGGCGCAGTGTCACGAGCACTCCCCGGGAGCAGGTAGACTGTTTGTCGCTGCCCGTTTCGCCGCAACAGGGAACTTCTTTCCCGACGGAGGCGGATGAGGCACATGGTGGGATTAGCTCAGTTGGCAGAGCGCCTGGTTGTGGTCCAGGAGGTCGCGGGTTCAACCCCCGTATCTCACCCCAGGTTGTGAGGGTAGCCGCTTACGGCAGGCTGACCCGACCGGAGGCCGCATTGGATTGTTCCGATGCGGCCTTTGGCATGTCTCTACGCGAAGACCACGTGCGTGATGTCATCGGCCGCGAAATCGCCGGCTGACCCGTCCTCCGCCCCCTAGCTCCAAGGATTACCTCCATGACCGTCCATCCGATCACCGTTCTTGGCGACCCCGTGCTGCACCGCCGCGCCGCCGAGGTGCAGAACTTCGACGCCGCGCTGCGCACCCTGGTCGCCGACATGTTCGAAACCATGGAGGTGGCCAACGGAGTGGGCCTGGCGGCGCCGCAGATCGGCGTGGGGCTGCGGATCTTCACCTACCGGATGGAGAACGACGACGACGTCCCCGCCCGCGGAGTGCTGGTGAACCCCTCGCTGGTACTGGGGAAGATCTCCGGCAACGCGCCCGATCCGGACGAGGAGTCGGAGGGCTGCCTGTCGGTGCCCGGGGAGCATTTCCCGCTCAAGCGGGCCGAATGGGCCCGGGTGACCGGCTTCGACGGCGACGGGAACCGGCTGGAGTTTGAGGCGACGGGCTGGTTTGCCCGCTGCATGCAGCACGAATTCGATCACCTGGACGGCAAGCTGTACGTGGACCGGCTGAAGGACCGCTATGCGCGCAAGGCCCGGCGCGTGGCGAAGGACCACGGCTGGGGTGCGCCCGGACTGACCTGGATGCCCGGCGTCGACCCGGACCCCTTCGGCCACTGACCGAAATACCCCCCCTCTGGGTAGGGTGGGAGTCATGATCTCCGTTCCCGCTCTGACCGCTGCTGACGTTCTTGACTTGCTCGGCGTGGAACCTCAGGACGAGGCGGAATGTTCACGCCTGCTGGCGGGTGAGCCGGGACCGGCCGTTGCCAAAGTACTGGAACTCCTGGCCGAACGGTTGGGATCGGAGGCAGAGGCTCCGGCCCGGCACGGCCAGACCGAATTGAGCTGGATCGAGGGCTACCTGCGCTTCACCCCGGAGATTGTCCGCTGGCATGCGGAGCACGATGTTCCGGAGGTCATCAGCCGGGCGACGTTGGCGGACATCGGCCGCAACCTGGCCATCAACCGCCGCGTGCACGGCCGCTTCGGTCTGGACACCTGGCCTTGGCTCGGCCACCACTTTGCCGGCCAGCTGTACCAGCTCGGTCGCCTGCAGTACCTGCTGCACCGGAACCAGGGTGCCATTCCGGGTGTCCGGCCGGACGAATGGATCCTGGGCATCCACATTCCCGAGTCCGGCTCGTTGGCTCCCGCGGCGGTGGCTCAGAGTCTGGCACTCGCGCGGCCGTTCATCGGCGCCAGCTTTCCGGACCGCCCCGTCAATACCGCCAACTGCGCGTCGTGGCTGTTGGATCCCTACCTGCCGTCCCATCTGGATGCGGCCTCGAATATCGTCAGCTTCGCCCGGATGTTTGAGCCCTATGGCCGGCCGGTGGACACCCCGTCGGATGCCGTGTACTTCACTTTCCGCACGCGCAGCATGGATCGGCTGGCTGAACTGCCGCGCGGGACTGCGTTGCAGCGCACGGTGCTGGAGCGGATCGAAGACGGCGGCACCTGGCAGCTCGGCCAGGGCTACCTGACGCTTCCCTGATGGGTGCGGGCGGGTCTCCGCGCGCTCGCCAAGGCTGGCTTGGTCGACCACCGGAGACCGGCTGGCAGGGCCTTTGCAAAGTCCGGCGGGGCGAGGTGAGTTGGGTCCTGCCCGGCGTGTCCCCTTTTAATGAACGAGAACTCCTGTTGATCCGGTGTTATCACACACCCGGGCGACAGGAGTTCTCTGTTGTTATCTTCCCTCACTCAGGTACTGGAACGCCACCCGAGCACGCCACCGGCCGTGATCACGGGATCCGGCTACGCGGCTATCGACACGGTTTCGCTGTGCCGCCTTGGAGAAAGTGCCCGATCCGCGGGCCCGCCATGGGGTCCGGTACCCGTTCACCGGACTGCTTCGGCGTGGACATAATCCTGCACGGACTGCACGCCAGAAACAGCTAAAACGACCCTTTCCATGCAATCATCCGCTGCCCGGAACCCGCACCGTTGCGCACCCCTTCGGTATCAGCCCGGTTGTCCTCATCAATGCTTCTTGTTTGCCGGCTCCGGGCGGTCCAGCGCTGACGACGACGGCACGGCCGCCGGTCGTCACGCCCGATTGTCTTTTCCGATATGTCTGCGCTGGCGAGTGCGTTTGCGGACTCGTAGAGATTGGTTAAAACTGCGTGGGCGGCATCTTGGTCACCGGCCAACGGCAACCCTGACCTGGGTGAATTCTTCCTTGGTGCGCGGAAGCAAAGCCTTGGATTGCATGGCGCAGGCCCGCTCGGTAGCCGTCCGGATCGCGTTACGGGGAGGCTGGAGAAGAATCAACGATGGCGGTGTGCCCGCGCAGCACGACGGGATCTACGAGGTCCGATAGTCCGGCGGCCCTCATTGCGTTCATTCCGGTAAAGATCTTGACCACTCGGTGGTTTTGTTCCCCGGAAGCACCGAAGAAGGCCAAGGTGTTGGGCCCCCAGGACGGATGTGAACCGTGACGGGTAGGCGATTCCCCCGAAACCCGCACGGTGGAACGCGACCGCCCACTTCTGGGCCAGGTCATTGTCGGGGATCGTGGAGAGCTCGCGGTTGCAACCGAACCTCACGGCGTCAGGAGATGTCGTGGCCGCAGCCGTCACCGGTGCCAGCAGTTTCAGATGCGTGAGGTTCATGGCCGTGTCCTGAAAACACTCGAGAAGGAAGTCCCGGACGGGCTGGCCGTGCATCTTATCCTCGACAAGTACGCGACCACAAACACGCCAACGTCAGGGCCTGGCTTCAGAAATATTCGCGGTTCCACCTGCATTTGAGGCCCACCTCCTCGTCCTGGCTGAACCTGGTGGAGCGGTGGTTCAGGGAACTCAGAGACAAGGCGCTGCGCCGCGGAGCGTTCCATTCAGTCCCGGACCTCATCGCAGCCGATCGAGGACTACCTCGCCGCCCACAACGACGAGCCCAGGCCCCTGGTCTGGACGGCGACAGCGGAATCCATCCTCGAAAAAGTTGCCCGCGGCCGCGTCGCACTCCAAGCCGTCACGCAAAACTGAGACACACCACTAGCTCCGTGGCAGGACCGGTTCGGGCAGGTAGACCTTTCCGCCGGATTCGCGGAATTCGGTGGACTTGGCCTCCATTCCTGCGATGGCTTCCTGTTCGGATATGCCTCCGAACTGGTCGCGGATGTCCTGGGAGATGCGCATGGAGCAGAACTTGGGTCCGCACATGGAGCAGAAGTGCGCGGTCTTCGCCGGTTCCGCGGGCAGGGTTTCGTCGTGGAAGGCCTCAGCGGTGACCGGGTCCAGGGAGAGGGCGAACTGGTCACGCCAGCGGAACTCGAAGCGTGCCTTGGACAGGGCGTCATCGCGGTCGTGGGCTCCGGGATGGCCCTTGGCGAGATCTGCTGCGTGGGCGGCGATCTTGTAGGTGATCACACCGGTTTTCACGTCGTCTTTGTTCGGGAGCCCGAGATGTTCCTTCGGGGTGACGTAGCAGAGCATGGCGGTGCCGTAGCGGGCGATCTCGGTTGCGCCGATGGCGGAGGTGATGTGGTCATAGCCGGGGGCTATGTCGGTCACCAGCGGGCCCAGCGTGTAGAACGGGGCGCCGTCGCACAGTTCCTGCTGGCGTTCGACGTTTTCGCGTACCAGATGGAAGGGGATGTGACCGGGGCCTTCAACCATGACCTGCACATCATATTTCCACGCCCGCTTCGTGAGCTCAGCCAGTGTGTCCAGCTCGGCGAACTGGGCGGCGTCGTTGGCGTCCGCCGTCGCCCCGGGCCGCAGGCCGTCGCCGAGGGAGAACGCGACGTCGTACTTGGCGAAGATCTCGCACAGCTCGTCAAAGTGCGTATAGAGGAAGTTCTCCCGGTGGTGGGCCAGACACCAGCCCGCCATGATGGACCCGCCGCGGGAGACAATGCCGGTGACCCGGTTCGCGGTCAGCGGCACGTACCGTAGCAGCACACCGGCGTGGACAGTCATGTAATCCACGCCCTGCTCGCACTGCTCGATCACGGTGTCCCGATAGATCTCCCAGGTCAGGTCATTGGCCTCGCCGTTAACCTTCTCCAGCGCCTGGTAGATCGGCACGGTCCCGATCGGGACAGGCGAGTTGCGGATGATCCACTCACGGGTGGTGTGGATGTCATCCCCGGTGGAAAGATCCATCACCGTGTCTGCGCCCCACTGGGCGGCCCACTGCAGTTTGTCCACTTCCTCGGCGATGGAGGAGGTGACCGCCGAGTTGCCGATGTTGGCGTTGATTTTGACCAGGAAGGCCTTGCCGATGATCATCGGCTCGGATTCGGGGTGGTTGATGTTGTTGGGGATGATGGCCCGGCCCGCAGCCACCTCGGAACGGACCAACTCGACATCGCAGTTCTCCCGCACCGCCACGAACCGCATCTCCGGGGTGATGATGCCCTGCCTGGCATAGCGCATCTGCGTGACGGTCCTACCTGCGACGGCCCGGCGGGGCACAGGCTGCGCGCCCTTCCACTCCACGGACGCGGCGCCCCTGCGCACGGCTGACTTCCCGTCGTCGAGCAGGTTCCGTTCCCGGCCACCGTAGGGCTCGGTATCACCGCGGGATTCTATCCATCCGGACCGGAACGGCTCCAGACCGACCACCGGATCACTTCCGGGACCGGCCGTCCGGTATACCGTGAACGGCGGATTCTCCACCCCGTTCGGGGAGTCCTCCAGAGCGATCTCCGTGACCGGGACACGAATGCCGTGTTCCGTGTCGCGGACATAAGCAAGCGAATGCGACTTCATGGCTGCCATCAGTGATTTCCTACTTCCTTCGCCGGCATTACCCGGACAGGTTCGACGGTCGCGGACTGCGTCAGCCCGATCTCAGCCCCTGCATCAGGGCTCCCGTGTGGATAAAAAAACCATAACACCCCGGGCCTAAGCTTCGGACGGAGTAGAAACCCGGGCGTGGCCCGCAATACCAGCGAGCCCGCGGGCTGCCCTCGTTATCCCCGCCATAGACCAGACGCACAGCCCCTACTGCGTCCGACAGGACGCTGGCGAAATATTTCACTAATTCACAAGCCACCCCTGATTAGCCGCTCCAAGGCCGGGCTCCTGCTGCTGACGAAATACCGGACCGGATGGGATCCGCCGAACCGTACAGGGGAGGGTTTACGGCTGGCCGAAGAAATATGGCGCCCGCACCACAGTGCCGCGGTCACCTCGGAGAGCTGATGATGGCCGCCCTCGAACATGCAATCATGTCCCTGGACGATGACCTTGGCAGAACTGGACGTCCTGATCGGCGAAAAGCTCAGGGAACACCGGCACGCCCAGGCACTGCTGAGCATGCCCGGCTTGGGCCGATCCTCTCCGCGGAGTTCCTCGGCGCCACCTGCGGGAAATGGGGTCCGTGGCGAGTAGGATTCAGCCGAGAAGGATCAATGTCGATCTCAGCGATGAGGGGGCGTACCTTGCACGAGCACACCGACCGATTGGGTGGCATTCGGGACGTGCTCACCGGGCTGTCACTCGCGGAGAAAGACCTGGATAATGGCTTCCTCGCCGCCAGCTATTGGAAAGCGGACTTCCCGGCTGAACTCACTGACGACGCGATCAAGGTCGCTGTGGAACACGGCAGCCGCGTGCCGAGCGTGGAAAGCGCAAATCATTTCTACCCCATAGACGGGGCCGTGCAACGCGTTGCACCCGACGCGACCGCTTTCGCCTACGGTAATGCATCCGTCGCGCCGGTCATCGCCGGAATGTGGCCGGACCCCGCCGACAACGCGGCCAACACCCAATGGGTCGCGACTACTGGAACGCCCTGCACCCATACGCAGAGGCAGGCGGCTTCATCAACTTCATGGACGCCGATGATCAGTCCCGGATCGAGGACAACTACCAGGACAACTACCAGCGGCTGAGGACCGTGAAAGCCAAATACGATCCCGACAATTTCTTGCACATCAACCAGAACATCATGCCCCGCCGAAGGGACCGCCGCGGTCTAACACCATTACGCCCAAAAAGCGGTTCAACCTGAAGCATAAATCCACAACCGGGAGGGGCGCCAAGCCCTGTCATCGGAGCATGCCCAAGGCTCGGGCTGATGAACGCCGGGGTGACCCCACGACAAAAGAAAGCACCTCACGCGCCTGCCCGGCCCTGATCAGTATCGGACCGGCCAGCATGCTCGTGCCCCGCTCGTGGAGTCCGAACTCGGTCACGATCCCGAAGT
>JALYYI010000110.1 GCA_030946705.1 Actinomycetota bacterium
GGCCGCACGGCTGCAGGACTGACAGGAATAGGACGATGAGCAGCAAAGAGACCCCACGCGACTCGGCGCAGACCGCCGCGCAGACCGGCGCGCAGACCGGCGCGCGGGAGGGTGCGCAGAACTCCAAGGCCACCGGTCCCGGCCGCCTGCTGATCGCCGTCTACGGCATCTTTGCCGTCGCCGCAACCGCCCGCGCCGGATTCCAGATCGCCACCAAATTCTCCGAGGCGCCGGTGGCCTACCTGCTTTCCGCCTTTGCCGCCGTCGTCTATATCGCGGCGACCGTATCGCTGGCCAGGAAGGGCCTGTTCTGGTTCAGGGCGGCCGTCACGGCCGTCAGCGTGGAGCTGGCCGGTGTGCTGGTAGTGGGCGCGCTGAGCCTGCTCGATGCCAAGGCGTTCCCGCAGGAGACGGTCTGGAGCGTCTTTGGCCGCGGCTACGGTTTTGTCCCGCTGTTGCTCCCGTTGCTGGGCCTCTGGTGGCTGCGCCGGCACCGCCCCTCCCGGGCCGTGTTGCCGGCATGATGGCGACCGTTCCGGTGCTGGCGGACGGCGTCGTCACGCTGCGGCCCTTTGCGCCCTCCGATGCGCGCGGCTATGCCGCGTTGAACCGGGAGCCGGAAAACGTGCGCTGGAGCGCTTCCAGCGCCGGCATGAGCGAGGCGGAGGCCCTGCGCAGCATTGAGGGCCCGATCGCTGCCGGCTGGCGCAGCGGCAGCACTCGGCGACTGGCGATTATTGGACCGGACGGGGCACTGGCCGGAACCACCGCCCTGCACAACGTCCGCAACGGCAGCGCCTCGCTGGGCATCAAGCTGACGGCGGCCGCCCGCGGCAGGGGCCTGGCCGCCCGCGCCGTTCAGCTGATGATCGGTTACGCCTTTGGCGCGGCCGGCCTGAATGTGCTGCACTGGCACGCGGTAGTGGGAAACGAACCGAGCCGGCGGTTGGCCGAGCGGGCCGGATTCCGGTTGGAGGGAACGGTCCGCGGCTACAGCTATGCCGACGGCGTTCCCGCCGACGCCTGGATCTTCAGTCTGGTGCGGGGAGACCGGCGCCCCGGCCCCGATGGTGTCCTGCCGCAGGTCCCGGACGAGGTCTCCCGGACCGGTCCGCCCGGCGCGGCCGAACTGGAGGCGGAACTGGACATCGCAGCGGTGGTGCCGGTGCTCAGCGACGGGACGGTGCGGCTGCGTGCCCTCGCCGAGGGGGACATTGACCAGCTGGTGGCCAACTGCCTGGACCCGGACGCGGTGCGGTGGACAACGGTACCGCTGAACTACACGGCCGAGGACGCACGCAGCTTCATCTTCGAGGCCGTTCCGGGCTGGTGGAAGGACGGCTCGCAGCAGAATTTCGCGGTGGCGGACGCCCGGACGGACCGGCTGCTGGGCAGCGTTGGTCTGCATGCCTTCCGGGCCTCGGTGGCGGAGGTGGGCGTGAACATCGGCCCGGAAAACCGGGGGACCGGCGCCGCGGAACGCGCCTGCCGGCTGCTGCTGGACTACGCCTTCGACCAACTGAATCTGGAGTACCTGTACTGGCGCACCGTTGTGCCCCACTGGGCCAGCCGGAAGCTGGCATGGAAGCTCGGCTTCCGGTTCGACGCCGAGCTCCGCGGCTTCCTGGATGACCGCGGAAACGCCGCGGATGCCTGGGTGCTCAGCCTTGCACGCGGCGATGCCCGCGAGCCGGCGGCGCCCTGGGACGGTCCGGCATGCGGGTAGCCTTAGAGAGGTTTTGGGCCCGGAACGGGCCAACGCGAAAAGGGCGAGGGTGATGGTGCACTTCTGGAACGGTCTGGCCGAGGTCCCCGCTGGATTCGGACCCTCCGTGGTAACGCTGGGCAACTTCGACGGCGTCCACCGCGGCCACCAGCAGGTACTGGCCCAGTTGGTGGCCACAGCCCGCAGCCGCAGCGCCCAGGCCGTGGCCATCACCTTTGATCCGCACCCGGCCAAGATCCACCGTCCCGAAACCGCGCCGGCGCAGATCATGGGACTGGCGGACCGGTTGGCGACGATGGCCGCCTGCGGACTGGACGGCGTACTGGTGATGCCATACTCGCTGGCGCTGGCGCAGCAGACACCTGAGGAATTCGTGCGTTCCGTCTTCGTGGAAGCACTGGGGGCCGCCGCCGTCGTCATTGGCCATGACATCCGCTTTGGTCGCGGCAACTCCGGGGACTTGGCCACCATGCAGGAGCTCGGCGCGCAGCTGGGCTTTGACGTGCTGGTGATCGACGAATTCGGGGCGGACCGCCGCTGTTCGTCGACGTGGGTGCGGGAGGCCCTGACCCGCGGTGATGTGGCGACGGCGGCCGAGGTGCTGGGCCGGCCGCACCACATGCGCGGCGAAGTGGTGCACGGCGCCGCCCGCGGACGCAAGCTGGGATTCCCGACCGCGAACCTCTCCGCCGATGCCACCGGCTTCATCCCCGATGACGGCATCTACGCGGGCTGGCTCACCGGCGAGGCCGGAACGCGCTGGCCCGCGGCCATATCCGTCGGTTCCAATCCCACTTTTGCCGGCGTCAGCCGGCAGGTCGAGGCGTATGTGATCGGCCGGCCCCAGGAGCCTGTGGAGGCGTTCGATCTGTACGGCCAGAGCGTCGTCGTCGAATTTGTGACTCGGCTGCGCGGCATGGTGGCCTACACCGGACCCGAGGCGCTGGTGAAGCAGATGTGCCTGGATGTTGAGCAGGCGCGGGGGATCCTGGTGTGACTACCACGGCCGGCACGGCACTGCGGCGGGCCTACCGCGTGGGCATCGCCGTCAAGGGCTTCGACGGCGCCGTGGAACTGCTGGCCGGGCTCGTGCTGTGGATCTTCCCGCTCGGCCTGGCCGCCCTGCTGCGACCGATTGCGGGTCCCGTGGATGGAGATCATCCGATCCGCAATTTCATTGGCTACTGGGCAGGCCGGATGGATCATGAGCTCAGCAACGGTCCGCACGCCTTCGTGGTTTTCTTCCTGCTGGCGCACGGGGTGGTCAAACTGGTGCTGGTCTATTGCCTGTTCAAGGAATATCACTGGGTGTACCCGTACGGGATTGCCGTGCTCATCCTGTTCACCCTCTACCAGCTCTACGTCGTCATCCAGACGCCGACCATTGGCATGATGCTGTTCATGGTGCTGGATGTGGCGATCATCTGGCTGGTCTGGCGCGAATGGCGTGAGCTGCGCGGCCGCGCCCTGAAGAAACAGACGGTTTAGGCCGGCTTCCACGGCTTGGGGCCCGGGCGGTTGTTTCGACATTGCGGTGCCGGTCAGCGTAAACTGGGCGGGAGGATCCGGCTGCAGTCCGTGGCGGCTGGATTCGGTTCTGTTGGCCGCTTGCCCATTGGTGGATCCCACCGCATGGCAGGCCGCGGAGCTTACCCGGCAGTGCAGTGCTGATTCGGGACTCACGGCACAACTCAAGGAGTTATTTGTGGCATTAGACGCCGCTGTCAAGCAAGACATCATGAAGGCATACGCCACCGTTGACGGTGACACCGGTTCGCCGGAGGTCCAGGTAGCGATGCTCTCCAAGCGCATCCTTGACCTGACCGAACACCTCAAGGAGCACAAGCATGACCACCACACCCGTCGTGGTCTGATGGCGCTGGTCGGCCGTCGCAAGCGCCTGCTGCGCTACCTGCATGACACTGATATCACGCGCTACCGTACGCTCATCGAGCGCCTCGGCCTGCGTCGCTAGCAGAACCGTGAGGCGGCCCCTTCCTGTCCGGGATGGGCCGCCTTTCGCGGTTATGCACCAGCCCTGCAACGGGCACACGAAGTAACTAAACAGGAGCCAGCCGGCGTCGCGCATTCGCGGTCCTCGGTAGTGATCTCCGGGAGCCGGGCCGCCTATAGCGGCACGTGCCCGTGGGTCTCGATCGAAGACCGGGTGTTGTACAGGCCCCACAGCCAAAGACGGTGGAGTGTCTGGGTAGATGCGGATGGCCTCCTGCCACATGGAAACACCACTAGGAAACGGAGGTGACTCTCTTGGAGGGTCCCGAAATTCAGTTCGCAGAGGCCGTTATTGACAACGGCCGCTTTGGCAAGCGCGTCGTCCGCTTTGAGACCGGCCGCCTTGCCCAGCAGGCCGCCGGTGCCGCGATGGTCTACATCGACGAAGACACCGCCCTGCTTTCCGCCACCACGGCGGGCAAGCAGCCGCGCGAGGGCTTCGACTTCTTCCCGCTGACGGTGGACGTTGAAGAGCGCATGTATGCCGCCGGCCGCATCCCGGGCTCGTTCTTCCGCCGGGAAGGCCGTCCGTCCACGGAGGCCATCCTGGCCTGCCGCCTGATGGACCGCCCGCTGCGCCCGGCCTTCGTGAAGGGCCTGCGCAACGAGGTCCAGATCGTCGTCACCATTCTGGCGATCAACCCGGACGTGCTGTACGACGTCGTCGCGATCAATGCGTCCTCGATGTCCACCCAGCTCTCCGGCCTTCCCTTCTCCGGCCCGATCGGCGGCGTCCGCGTGGCTCTGATCGGCGACCAGTGGGTGGCCTTCCCGAAGCACAGCGAACTGCAGGACGCAGTGTTCTCCATGGTTGTGGCCGGAAGGGTTGCCGGCGATGACGTCGCGATCATGATGGTCGAGGCCGAGGCAACCGACAACGCCTGGAAGCTCATCAAGGAAGAGGGCGCCACCGCCCCGACCGAAGAGGTTGTTGCCGAGGGCCTGGAGGCGGCAAAGCCGTTTATCAAGACCCTCTGCGAGGCCCAGGCCGACCTGGCCGCCCGCGCGGCGAAGCCGACAGTGGAATTCCCCATTTTCCTGGACTACCAGGACGATGTCTTTGCCGCCGTCGAGACCGCCGCCGCCGCAAAGCTGACCGAGGTCTTCCAGATCGCGGACAAGCAGGACCGCGACAACGCCTCCGATGCACTCAAGGACGAGGTCCTGACCGGACTCGGGGGCCAGTTCGAGGGACGCGAAAAGGAGCTTTCCGCTGCCTTCCGCTCCGTCACCAAGCAGGTCGTGCGCCAGCGCATCCTCAAGGACCAGATCCGGATCGACGGCCGTGGCCTGACGGACATCCGCCAGCTCACCGCCGAGGTTGAGGTCCTGCCGCGCGTGCACGGCTCGGCCATCTTCGAACGCGGCGAAACCCAGATCATGGGTGTCACCACCTTGAACATGCTCAAGATGGAACAGCAGATTGACTCGCTGTCCCCGGTGACGCGCAAGCGCTACATGCACAACTACAACTTCCCGCCGTACTCCACCGGTGAAACCGGCCGCGTCGGCTCCCCGAAGCGCCGCGAAATCGGCCACGGCGCCCTCGCCGAGCGCGCCCTGATGCCGGTGCTGCCGTCCCGCGAGGAATTCCCCTACGCGATCCGCCAGGTCTCCGAGGCGCTGAGCTCCAACGGCTCCACGTCGATGGGTTCCGTCTGCGCCTCGACCCTATCCCTGCTCAACGCCGGTGTGCCGCTGAAGGCGCCGGTTGCCGGCATCGCCATGGGCCTGGTCTCCGACGTCGTCGACGGCCAGACCCGCTACGCCGCGCTGACCGACATCCTGGGCGCTGAAGATGCGTTCGGCGACATGGACTTCAAGGTGGCCGGTACCGCCGAGTTCGTCACGGCCATCCAGCTGGACACCAAGCTGGACGGCATCCCCGCCTCGGTGCTGGCAGCGGCCCTGAAGCAGGCCCGCGAAGCGCGCCTGCACATCCTGGGCGTGCTCAACGCCGCGATCGACACCCCGGACGAGCTCTCCGAGTTCGCGCCGCGCGTCATCGCGGTCAAGATCCCGATAGACAAGATCGGCGAGGTCATTGGGCCGAAGGGCAAGATGATCAACCAGATCCAGGAGGACACCGGCGCGGACATCTCCATCGAGGACGACGGCACGGTCTACATCGGCGCAACGAACGGCCCGTCCGCGGACGCCGCCCGTTCCGCGATCAACGCCATCGCCAACCCGCAGATTCCGGAAATCGGCGAGCGCTACCTGGGCACGGTCGTCAAGACCACCACCTTCGGCGCCTTCGTTTCCCTCACCCCGGGCCGGGACGGTCTCCTGCACATCTCCGAGCTGCGCAAGCTGGCCAACGGCAAGCGCGTGGACAACGTCGACGACGTCGTCTCCGTCGGGCAGAAGGTCCAGGTCGAGATCACCAAGATCGATGACCGCGGAAAGCTGTCCCTCTCGCCCGTGGTGGCCGAGGGCGACGCGCCCGAGGATGCAGCCGACCAGGTTGCCGCTGAAAGCGCCGCTGAGTAGTTCATGGCATTTACCCTTTTGCCGCTGACCCCCGCTGTCGCCTCCGGCACGCTCGGAGCGGACTCCACGGTCATCTCCGGGGACGCGGGCGGCGCCGTCGTGCGCCGTTCCGTCCTCCCCGGCGGGCTGCGCGTCCTCACCGAAGCCATGCCGGGGCAGCGGAGCGCGACAATCGGATTTTGGGTTGGTGTTGGCTCTCGGGATGAAGCCGAGGGCCAACACGGCTCAACCCACTTCCTTGAGCACCTGCTGTTCAAGGGCACCCAACGCCGAACGGCGCTGGAAATCGCCTCCGCCTTTGACGAGGTGGGCGGCGAATCCAATGCGGCCACCGCCAAGGAAAGCACCTGCTACTACGCCCGCGTGCTGGACACGGATCTGGCGATGGCCATCGACGTCATCGCCGACATGATCACCGGCGCCGTCCTGGACCCGGCCGAGCTGGAGCAGGAACGCGACGTCATCCTCGAGGAAATCGCCATGGACAGCGATGACCCGACCGACGTCGCGCATGAGAAATTTGTCGCCGCGGTGCTGGGCGGGCACGCGCTCGGACGCCCCATCGGGGGCACGCCGGAGGCTATCCGGGCCGTGCCGCGCAGCTCCGTCTTGGAGCACTACCAGCGTTACTACCGCTCCGATGAGCTGGTCATCACCGCCGCGGGAGGCCTGGACCACGACGACGTCTGCCGCCAGGTGCTCGAAGCCTTCCGCGGCGCGGGCTGGGACCTGGCCGGGGACGCCGTCCCGGTGGCCCGCCGGGCAACCCGCCCCGCCGATATTTCCGGCACCACCGGCCTGCACGTGGTCGCCCGCCAGGTTGAGCAGGCCAACATCATCCTGGGCTGCCCCAGCCTCGTGGCCACCGACGAACGCCGCTTTGTGATGAGCGTGCTCAATGCCGTCCTGGGCGGCGGCATGTCCTCCCGGCTGTTCCAGGAAATCCGCGAAAAACGCGGCCTGGCGTACTCCACTTATTCGTTCGCCTCCGCCTATGCCGACGCCGGATACTTCGGCATGTATGCGGGCTGCGCTCCGCAGAAGGTGCACCAGGTCATCTCGCTGCTCACCGCCGAACTGGAGAAACTGGCTGCCGACGGGATCAGCGCCGAGGAACTCTCCAAGGCCGTCGGACAGCTCTCCGGCGGTATTGTCCTGGCTCTCGAAGACACCGGATCGCGGATGTCCCGGCTGGGACGGGCGGAACTGGTCGCCGGCGAATTCCTGGACATCGACGAGACGCTGACCCGCATCGGCGACGTCACCGTGGAGCAGGTCCAGGAGCTCGCCCGCGAGCTTGCCGCCTCGCCCCGGACCGTCACCGTCGTCGGCCCCTTCGAAGAATCCGAAACCTTCGGCCTCTAGCGTCCGCTGGTCGGGCCCACTCCTTGCCTGTCTGGGACCGGGCAGGCCCGGGAGATCGGAGCATCGGCCGTCAATAGCTGGGGATAATGGCAGATCAATAGCTGCTCAGGATCTGTGGATAACGGCCTTGGTCTCGACAGGCTCGACCAGCGGGGAGGTTAGCCGCCGGCGAAGGGCGGCAGGATGTCGACGACGTCGGCCGGGTCCAGCGGGGCGGCATGGTCCCGTACCGCGACCTCGTTGCGCAGGAAACTGCACCTGGTCAGCAGCTGGGCCAGCGGAGGCGTGTGTTCCGAGGCGGAGACGGGATGCAGAGAGGTCAGCTGTTCAATTAGTTCGGTGGTGGTGATGGGCCCGGCATGCAGGAGTGGTTCCTCATCCATGCCGGTGGCGGCACGAGCTGCGGCGAAGTAGCGAATCAGCATCTATCCGCCGATCGCGCTCATGCTGCGGTCCGGCTGCACGAAATCAGCCGCGCCAAGGCCCACATGGTCCATGCCGTGCGCCTTCGGTTTGGCCCACATAGCCTCCTGCCAGCGGGTGGCGACGGCGTCGTCGTCGGCCGCCGTATCACCGGCGCGCAGCAGGGCGAGAAGGTCAACCTCCACGCGCGAGAACAGGCAGCTCATCACCTTGCCCTCCGCCGTGATCCGGGTCCGCTTGCAGTCCGAGCAGAAGGGTTCCGTGACGGAGGCAATGATGCCGACCGTGCCCAGCAGCTCCGCGGAGCCGTGCCGGCGCACCTCAAAACGCTCCGCCGGCGCGCCGTCACGCTCCCGCGGGTCCGGGGTGAGATCGAACTCCGCCGCGAGCAGCCGCCGGATCTCCGCGGCCGTGATCATGTTTTCCCGGGTCCAGCCATGGTCCGCGTCCAGGGGCATCTGTTCGATGAAGCGCAGCTCATAGCCACCTGCCAGCGCCCATCCCAGCAGTTCTGCGGCGCCCTGGTCATTGATGCCGCGCATGAGTACTGCATTGATCTTGATCGACCCCAATCCGGCGGCAGCTGCAGCTTCGACTCCGGCCAGCACCTGGTCCAGGAAGGGCCGGCGCGTCAGCTGGGCAAATGTCTCCGGATGCAGGGAATCCAGTGAAATGTTGATCCTGGTCAGCCCGGCGTTCTTGAGGGCCTGCGCCTTTTTCGCCAGACCCACACCGTTCGTGGTCATGGAGATCGGCAGCTCGGGATGCGCCTGGCGCAGGCCGGCGATGATGCCCACCAGGTCCGCACGGACCAGCGGTTCGCCGCCGGTCAGCCGCAGTTCACGGACACCGAGCCTGTCCACCCCGATGCGCACAATCCGCAGGATCTCCTCAGCGGTCATGACCTGGCTCTTGGAAAGCCACGCCAGGCCCTCGGCCGGCATGCAATAGCTGCAGCGCAGATTGCATTTGTCGGTCAGCGAGAGGCGCATGTCGGTGGCCCGGCGCCCGTACCTGTCTATCAGCCCGACCTGGCCCAGCGGCCTTGCGGCCGGGTCCACAGGCCCGGACGGGATCGGGGGAACGGCCGCGAATTCGGGCATACCCAAAAGCACGGGCTCATGCGTGGCGTGGACGTTGTCAACACTCATAACCCAACGCTACGCCACCCGGACCCTGCGGGCACCTCCGGCGGGTAAGGATTGCCTGACGCGTCGGCAGGATGACGCGGGAATCCTCGAACGTCGCGACGCTCAACAACCCGGCGGTAGTTGACTTGGCTATGCGGGTTTTTCATTCGGGTGTTTAGAAGGGTGGTGGTTCGGGGTCGCGGCGGTAGGTGCGGCCGGTGGGGGTGGTGGCGAGGAAGGTGCCGGGGCTGGGTTGGGTGAGGGTCCAGCCGGTGTCGGGGTCGTCTTTGAGGTGGTGGCAG
>JALYYI010000116.1 GCA_030946705.1 Actinomycetota bacterium
GCCCTGCGCCGGGCGGTGGTCGACTGGTTTGCCCGGCGCCGCGGTGTTCCGGGACTGGATCCCACGGATGTAATGCCGACGGTCGGCTCCAAGGAGCTGGTCGCCTGGCTGCCGCTGCTGCTGGGGCTGGGAGCCGGGGACGTCGTCGTCCGTCCGACCGTTGCCTACCCCACCTATGACATGGGCGCGCTGCTGGCCGGCGCCACACCCATGGCCGCTGATTCGCTGGACCAGCTGGACGCAGTCACCCGCGCCAAAGTGCGGCTGGTCTGGGTCAATTCGCCGGGCAACCCGACCGGAACTGTCCGCGGCGTGGATGAGCTGAAGTCGCTGGTTGACCAGGCCCGGGAACTGGGGGCCGTGGTGGCCTCCGACGAGTGCTACGCGGAGCTGGGCTGGGGCCGGTGGGATCCGGCACGCGGCGGCGAGGCCGTGCCCAGTGTCCTGGACCCCCGGGTTTCCGGCGGTTCCCATGGGAATCTGCTGGCCGTTTATTCGCTGAGCAAGCAGTCCAACGTCGCCGGATACCGGGCCGCGTTTGTGGCCGGGGATCCTGAAATCGTGGCGAATCTGGTCAACAGCCGCAAGCATGCGGGGATGATCGTGCCGTATCCCGTACAGGAGGCCATGCGGGTGGCTCTGGCTGATGACGCGCACGTGCGGGCTCAAAAGGGCCTGTACCGATCCCGGCGCGAGCGGCTGCTTCCTGCCCTCCGGGCCTTTGGGCTGGACGTGCGGCACTCGGAGGCCGGCCTGTACCTGTGGTGCACCGCGGGGGAGGACACCTGGGCCACCGTCGGGCGGCTGGCCGAGCGCGGCGTAGTGGTGGGTCCGGGCGTTTTCTACGGCGACGCCGGCAACGGCTTTATCAGGGTGGCCCTGACCGGAACCGACGAACGGATCGATGCCGCCGTCGACCGTCTGCAGGCGCTCGCGTGACGATGGTCACGTTTCGGGGCAAGCCGGGCCCTAATCGGTCCCGCGGATTAGCCTGAGGGCCTGCTGGGCGGTAGTTTCTTAAAAGAGTTTTCTAAATACTTGGTTTTCTAAACAGCTGTCTATGTGGCGATCCAACAAATTGCTCCTCGTTTGGTTAGCCGGTTCCGTGAACGCGGACCGGCGCACGGACCGGTCCGCATAGATCTAAACAATGCCTCTGCCAAGCGGCTGGGCAACCTCATGAAGGGGACTCCATGACTGAATCGACCGGCGCTACCCTGCGCTACGATGGCGGAGAGCTGGCATTGCCGCGGATCGCGGCCGCCGAGGGCAATGACGGATACGACGTTTCCAAGCTGCTCAAGGACACCGGGGCGGTCACCTATGACCCCGGCTTCATGAATACTGCGGCCACCACCTCCGCGATCACCTACATCGACGGCGACAAGGGGATCCTGCGCTACCGCGGCTACCCGATCGAGGAGCTTGCGGAGCACTCCAGTTTCCTGGAGGTCTCCTATCTGCTGATCTACGGGAACCTGCCCAGTCCGGCCGAGCTGGCCGCCTTTGATGAGCGGATCCGCCGGCACACCCTGCTGCATGAGGACCTGAAGGGTTTCTTCGGCGGCTTCCCCCGGGATGCGCACCCGATGCCGGTTCTCTCCTCCGCGGTGTCCGCACTTTCCACCTTCTACCAGGATTCCCTGGATCCGTTCGATGACGAGCAGGTGGAACTGTCCACCTATCGCCTGTTGGCCAAGATGCCGGTGATCGCCGCGTACGCGCTGAAGAAGTCGCTTGGCCAGCCGATGCTCTACCCGGACAACTCCATGAACCTGGTGGAGAACTTCCTGCGCCTGAGCTTCGGCCTGCCGGCCGAACCGTACGAGATGGATCCGACGGTGGTCAAGGCGCTGGATCTGCTGCTGATCCTGCACGCGGACCATGAGCAGAACTGTTCCACCTCCACGGTGCGCCTGGTGGGCAGCTCCAACGCCAACATGTTTGCCTCCATTTCCGCGGGCATCAACGCCCTGTTCGGCCCGCTGCACGGCGGGGCCAACGAGGCGGTGCTGAACATGCTGCGCCAGATCCAGGCCAGCGGCGAGCCGGTGGAGAAGTTCGTTGAGCGCGTCAAAAACAAGGAAGACGGCGTGAAGCTGATGGGCTTCGGACACCGCGTCTACAAGAATTACGATCCGCGGGCCAAGATCGTCAAGGCCACCGCGCATGAGATCCTGGCCAAACTGGGCGGCAACGACGCGCTGCTGGACATCGCCATGCGGCTGGAGGAGGTGGCGCTGACGGACCAGTACTTCATTGACCGAAAGCTGTACCCGAACGTGGACTTCTACACCGGCCTGATCTACAAGGCCATGGGCTTCCCGGAGAAGATGTTCACGGTTCTGTTCGCCATCGGCCGGCTGCCGGGCTGGATTGCCCAGTGGCGCGAGATGATGAAGGACCCGCAGACCAAGATCGGCCGTCCGCGCCAGCTGTACACGGGCGAAGCCGAGCGGATGTACCCCTCGCGCTGAGAGAGCCCGGGTCCACTGGGCATTTGGTGCGCGGTACGGCCCTGTATCGGGC
>JALYYI010000127.1 GCA_030946705.1 Actinomycetota bacterium
CCCCGAGGCTTCATGGCCCACGAGAAATATCACAAGCCCAAAGCCGTAACGTCCACAAAGTCCTGAGACATGAAACGCCCACGAACTCCTGAGACATCAAACGTCCACGATGTGGTGAGACATGACAAACCGCCGGAACGCCGGAACGTCATTACCTCACGCCTCGACGGCTCAGTCGCTGACGACCACGGTCTCCGCCCCCTGGACGGTGGCCTTCCGCTCCGCCAGCAGAGGCTCGACGACCGTGTTCAGGGCCTCCATGGAATCATCGAGCTCCAGCACCACAGGGTACTGGTGCGCCACCAGCGCCAGCAGATCCCGGAGCGCAACGGCCGCGTCCTCCGCGGAGAGCTCCGGCTCATGCCCCAGGAAGACCTCGGTGGGCGCGTCCTGGGCTCCCTGCGAATAGCTGACGGCAAACGCCCGGATCCGGCCCTTCCGGCCCGGCTGCACCGACGCGCCAAAGGCGCTTGCCGGCGGCTGGCGCAGCACAATCGCCCCGTGCGCGCCGGAAAGATCATCCAGGAACAGCTTCTGCACCGTGCCCATGGGCAGCTCCCCCGGCGGATCCCAGCGGTGCACCGAGCTGTAATACCGTCCGACGACGTCGGTCAGCTCCACGGAGCCGGTGGCCAAATCCTGTACCTGCGCGGCCGCGGCCCCCTCCGAACCGTCGCCAAAAACGGGAAGTTTCAGGGCACCCGGATTCACCACCACTATGCGGCTGCGCTGGATCGGCACCATGCCGGCAGCTTCCGAGAAGGCAGCACCCGGCGTCCCCGGCGCCACCTTGGTCCGCAGCTTGCGCACGCTGATCACGCCCGCAGCCGCCGCGTCCTCGGCCTCGCGGCGCAGCATCGTCAGCAGCGTCGCCCCGACGCCGGCACCCCGGTGGTCCCGGGCCACCTCTATGTAAGCCCACAGCCGCTGGGAATGCAGACTGGTTTCATACACGACGGCGGCAGCCACCGGAATGCCCTGGTCCTCGGCGACAATGCAGCGCCGCCACGGCTCCGTTGCCGAGGGCGCCAGCGCTGCGCGAAACTGGCCCGCCTGTACCGTCTCCGGGTCGCCCCAGATCTCGTTCAGGGCCAGATCGTCGCCATCATGCCAGTCCCGGTAGGTGAGCTCAGTCATCGCTCAGGCGCCGATCAGCCGGGCGGCCAGGTAGCCCTCCACCTTATCCAGCGACACACGTTCCTGCGCCATGCTGTCACGCTCACGGATAGTGACCGCGTGGTCCTCGAGGGTGTCGAAGTCCACGGTGATGCAGAACGGGGTGCCGACCTCGTCCTGGCGGCGGTAACGGCGACCGATGGCACCGGCGTCGTCGAAATCAATGTTCCAGTTCTTGCGCAGCGCCGCAGCCAGCGCCCGCGCCTTCGGGGACAGCTCCTCATTGCGGCTCAGCGGCAGCACCGCGGCCTTGATCGGAGCCAGCCGAGCGTCCAGCCGCAGCACGGTGCGCTTGTCCACTCCACCTTTCGCGTTCGGCGCCTCATCCTCGGAATAGGCATCCACCAGGAACGCCATCAGCGAGCGGGTCAGACCCGCCGCCGGCTCGATCACATACGGGGTGAACCGCTCGTTCGTGGCCTGGTTGAAGTAGCTCAGGTCCGCTCCCGACGCCTTCGAGTGCGTGGACAGGTCAAAGTCCGTCCGGTTGGCGACGCCCTCCAGCTCGCCCCATTCGGAGCCCTGGAAGCCGAAACGGTACTCGATATCCGCCGTGCGCTTGGAATAGTGGCTGAGCTTGTCCGCCGGGTGCTCGAAGAAGCGCAGGTTCTCCGGACGGATGCCCAGGTCCGTGTACCACTTCATCCGGGTTTCCATCCAGTATTCCTGCCAGTGCTCGTCCGTTCCCGGCTCGACGAAAAACTCCATCTCCATCTGCTCGAACTCCCGGGTGCGGAAGATGAAGTTACCGGGGGTGATCTCGTTGCGGAAGGACTTGCCGATCTGGGCGATGCCGAAAGGCGGCTTCTTCCTGGACGTGGTCAGCACATTGTTGAAATTCACAAAGATGCCCTGCGCCGTTTCCGGGCGCAGGTAGTGCAGCCCCTCCTGGTTGTCCACCGGTCCCAGGAACGTCTTGAGCAGGCCGGAGAACTGCTGCGGCTCGGTCCAGTTTCCCGGCTGGCCGGTGTCGGGATCCTTGACATCCGCCAAACCGTTGACCGGCGGGTGGCCATGCTTCTCCTCGTACGCCTCCAGCAAGTGGTCCGCGCGGTAGCGCTTGTGCGTGTGCAGGGACTCCACGAGCGGGTCGCTGAAGACCTCCACATGGCCGGATGCTTCCCACACCTGCCGCGGCAGGATCACCGAGGAATCAAGGCCGACAACGTCGTCACGTCCGCGCACCATGGACTGCCACCACTGACGCTTGATGTTTTCCTTCAGCTCGACGCCGAGCGGACCATAGTCCCAGGCGGAGCGGGATCCCCCATAGATCTCACCAGCCTGGAAAACGAAGCCACGGCGCTTGGCCAGGGAAATGATGGGGTCAAGTGAGGATTTGTTGGCCATAGCGGCAGGCGTCCCTTTCCAGGAGCGATGCGGGGCCGCTGGGTGCGGTCCGCGTTAGCCTCCACCTTACCGGTTTGCCCCCGCCCCCTGCTCCTCCGGTCAGCCGCCGGATGCCATCAACAGGCGGGAGGGAACGTCCGATGAACCGGGAGGGAGAGCCTTGGTCAGGTGTTTAGAAGGGTGGGGGTTCGGGGTCGCGGCGGTAGGTGCGGCCGGTGGGGGTGGTGGCGAGGAAGGTGCCGGGGCTGGGTTGGGTGATGGTCCAGCCGGTGTCGGGGTCGTCTTTGAGGTGGTGGCAGTACTGGCAGAGGGCTCCGAGGTTGTCGTGGCTGGTTTCGCCCGGGGGCAGGGGTGTGCCGTCGGAGGTGTGGCGGCGGCGGTGGAAG
>JALYYI010000134.1 GCA_030946705.1 Actinomycetota bacterium
TCGCCCGCCAGCGCCTGGAACGTCCACCCCACCGGACAGTCTTCCAGCCGGGCGGTCAGCACGTTCTCGATCCGGGCGCCCTGTTGGCGGGCGAGCGACTCACCCGCGTCGGGGTCGATCGCCACCGCGCGCTCGGCACCCTCGCGCCGGGCCGTCGTCGTGTAGGAGGTCGGATCCACATACGCGCACACCAGGGACGTTCCGAGGGCCACGGCCAGCGTGACGGCCTGGTCGACGACGGCGGGCGGCTGCGCGGGGATCACGCCCACCACAATGGGTCCGGGTGATCCGCTGCGGTCCGGTTGCTGGGACTCTCGGATGACGGGGTCATTATTCACGGGAACCGGTCGCCTTCTTCGTCTTTTGTCGCGTCTTGATCAATAGTGGCACCAACAGCAGCAGGGCGACGAGTTGGATGACCGCCGTCGTCGCGATCAGCGCGGGGATGGAGACCTGGTAGAGGACGCCGGCCAGGACGCCTCCGGCCAACGCCGCGCAACCAACGACCGCGGCGAAAATGCCATAGGCCGTGGCCCTCCGGATGGGCGCGACCAGATCCGCCACGGTGGCCCGCATGGTGGATTCCTGGACTCCCATCGCGCAGCCCCACAGCAGCGAGCCGGCAATGACGGGAGCGGCGGATGCCCTGAAGGCGAGGACCGGGACCACGGCGGCCAGGATCGGCAGGACGCCCAACGCCACGGCCCCGAAACGGTCGTACAGCCAGCCGCTGGCCAACGCGGCCAACGCGTCGATGCCCATGACTGCGGCGTAAACCACCGGCACTGCCGGCGCCGGGATGATGCCGCGCGAGACCATGTGGAAGGACAGGACGCCGAAGGTGGCGATGCCGCTCACCGTCAGCGCGGTGAAGGCGGCATACTGCCAGAAGGCTGCCGGCAGCGCAGGGCGGTGCCGTCCCGGATCATCCGGTGGCCGGGGTCCTTCGGGCGGGGCTGCTTCGACTGGCGCGACCTCGTAGGTCTCCGGGGCCGGAACCCGCCGCCGGAGCCACAGCAGGATGGCCACCATGCCGACGCCGGGAACGGCCAGCACCAGCAGCGACGGCCCGTAGCTGTTTCCCGTCAGGGCAAGCATCCCCGCCACGGTCAGAGGACCCACAACCGCGCCGGCCTGGTCCATCGCCTCCTGGATGGCGAAGCCCTTTCCGCGCCCCACCGCGGAGGCCGCATGGGAGAGCATCGTGTCTTTGGCGGGGCTGCGGACCGCCTTGCCCACGCGTTCGGTGATCACCAGGGCCGCTGTAACCCACAGAACCCCGGCAAATCCCAGCAGGGGTACGGACACAGCCGTCAGGACGTATCCCGCGATAGCCAGCGTCCAGAACCGGCGGGTACGATCGGCCAGCGGCCCGGAGACAAGCCGCAGCAGCAGGGCCGCGGCCTCACCGGCGCCGGTAATCAGACCGACGGCCGCCGCCGAGGCGCCCAGGGACGCCAGCAGCGGGCCGGTGATGGATCGCGCACCCTCGTAGACGAAATCCCCCAGCAGGCTGATCCATCCGAAGGCAAGGATGAAGGAGAAGGCTTTCAGTGGCGGCCGCCCGCTGGTTTTCACCGGTTTCATGTCCACCTGCCTGAGCGTGTCTCCAAGGCAGGAACCATCAGCCACTGCAGCGGTTCGGGCCGTGGCCCCGGCGGGATCCATCGCCGTTTTCCCGACTATACCGCAGCCGTCCCGTGCGCGATGCGGGCAGCAGGAGCCGCAGCGGATCTGCGGCCGGACTGCCCGTGTCCGATTTCCGCTAGCAGCACGCCCGGCGGGCTGGCACTATTGAAGCCATGGACTTCTGGCAGCACTACCGTGTGATCGAATCCCGGGACGGGCGTTTCGACGGCCAATTCTTCACGGCGGTCCGCAGCACCGGCATCTACTGCCGTCCCTCATGCCCCGCCCGGACACCCAAGGCGGAGAACGTGACGTTCTTCCACACCTCCGCCGCCGCCCATGATGGCGGCTACCGGGCCTGCAAACGGTGCCTGCCCGAGGCTGTGCCGGGCAGCCCGGAGTGGAATCTGCGCTCCGATGTGGCCGGCCGGGCGATGCGGCTGATCGGCGACGGCGTGGTGGACCGCGGTGGTGTAACCGGGCTGGCGACGACCCTGGGATATTCGAGCCGGCAGCTGACCCGGATCCTCACGGCCGAGCTGGGCGCCGGGCCGCTGGCACTGGCCCGCGCCAGCCGGGCGCAGACCGCACGGACGCTGCTGACCGCAACGCAGCTTAAATTTGCCGACGTCGCCTTCGCCGCCGGCTTCAGCAGTGTCCGCCAGTTCAATGACACCGTGACCGAGGTCTTCGCCCTCACCCCCACCGAGCTGCGGGCCAAGGCAGGGACCGGTCCAGGGCACAAAGACCGCGTCCCGGCAACGGAGCCCCATCCGCCGACCGTGCTTCGGCTGGTGCTGCCCTACCGCGAGCCGTTCGATCCGGGCGTTTTCGACTTCCTCGCCGCACGTGCCGTCAGCGGGGTGGAGGACGCGGACGGCACGCACTACGCCCGGACTCTCGCCCTGCCCCAGGGCCACGGCCGGTTTGACCTGCGCTGGACCGGCAGGAGCCTGGAGCTGACCGTCCATCTGGAGGATCTTCGCGATCTGCCGGCACTGCTGAGCCGGGTCCGTCGGCTGTTTGACCTGGATGCGGACCCTTGCGCCATCGACTCGGTGCTCTCCCGCGATCCCGCCATGGCGCTGCGCGTCGGCCTGATACCGGGGATCCGGTTGCCCGGGTCGGTGGATTCGGCCGAAATCCTGATCCGGGCCATGATCGGCCAGCAGATCACCGTGGCCGCGGCCCGTACGGCACTCAACCAGCTTGCCGCCGTCGGCACTCCGAGCCGCACACCCGACGGCGCGCTGGTCCGGCTCTTCCCCACCGCTGCCCAAATCGCGGAACATGGGGCCGGCATTCTGCGCGGGCCGCGCCGGCGCATCGATTCCGTCTGCAGCACGGCGGCCCTGCTGGCCAGCGGCGAGCTCAGGATCGGCGTCGAGGATGATCTGGCCTCACTGGGCGCCAAACTTCTGCCGCTGCCGGGCATCGGCCCGTGGACGGTGGGCTACGTCGCGATGCGGGTGCTGGGCTCCCCCGATGTCTTCCTGGCCAACGATGCCGCCGTCCGTAACGGTCTGGCAAGGCTCGACGGCGGCGCCCAGCCTTCGGCGGGCACGGCGGTGAACGCCCCGGCGCCGTCCAGCAGCCCCAAGGGTGCGGCCGCTTACGCCGAACAGTTCAGCCCCTGGCGGTCCTACGCCACCCTGCACCTGTGGCGCGCGTCCGCAAAAACCCTCCGCTGAGGGGCATTCCTCCCGGCGGCCTACTTTGACGCCGGGACGCCTGAGGGCCACGGGAGCAGCGCCGGGAGGTCGACGCCGTCGGCCGCCGCGGTGGCACGAAGGCTGCCCAGGCTCGGTGTGCGGCCGGCCAGCCACGCGGCTATGTCCGTGAGCATGCCGCTGATGGCCACGGATTGTTCGCCGCTGCCGATCGTGACGGGCGGCATGCCCAGGGGCTGGAGCTTGAACCGCAGGCCCTCGGGGACCCGGGCCTGCAGGAAGCTGAACAAATGCTCGCAGAACGGCCGGGACCAGATCTCGGCTCCGCGTCCCACGGCCAGATCCGCGAGGTGGATGACCAGTTCGCGCCAGAGCGCCAGCCCGCCGTCGTACACCACGCCGCCACGATAGGTGATAGGAGTCTGCCAGTCTGCGTCAGCCAGGCCGCGGAACGCCGCGATGGCCCGGTCCAGCGCCTGCTCCAGATCGGCCTGGTGCTCGACGACGGGGTGCCCGGCGGCCAGCTCGATTGCCTTCGTGCGCCCTTCGTATCCGCCGTCGTAGAGTTCTATGGTTTCGCCGCGCTGGGCGTATTCCACCTGGCGGGCCATGGCGTTGGAGATCCCGCAGAGGTGGGCCAGCACGTGGCCCCGGCTCCAGCCGGGAAGCTCGGTGGCGCCGCGGACGTCGTCGTCGGACAGGGTCGCCGCCTTTTGCCGTAAAGTGGCCGCCGCGGATTCGATTTCGGCCACAAGCTGCGTCGTTGAAAGCTCAGTCATGGACTTAGCTTAGCGGCGGGGCGGATGCCGGGCTGCCGCGGCCGCCGCCGCTGCATCTTCAGGAGGCACTTCGCGCCCATGTTGTCGAAAAACATGGGCGCGAAGTGTGCACTCAACCCTCAGTCCGGGAAGGCGCGGACCCCGGCGAGCTGCGCCGCCAGCGCATCGAGCTGCGCCAGCACGGCCGACGGCGCCGTACCACCCTGGGCGCTGCGGCTGTTCAGCGACCCTTCGGTGCTCAGCACGGTCCGGACCTCCGGCGTCAGCTGCGCCGAGATGCCGGCGTACTCGGCATCCGTCAGGTCCCACAGCTCCACGCCGCGGCCCTCGGCCAGTTTGACCGCCGCGCCGGAGAGTTCATGCGCCTCGCGGAATGGCACGCCCTGCCGGACCAGCCATTCGGCGATGTCCGTGGCGAGCGCGAAGCCCTGCGGGGCCAGCGACTGCATCCGGTCCGCATTGAAGACCAGCGTGGCGATCATCCCGGAGACCGCCGGCAGCAGCAGCTCCAAGGTGTCCGCGGCGTCGAACACGGGTTCCTTGTCCTCCTGCAGATCCCGGTTGTAGGCCAGCGGCAGTCCCTTAAGCGTGGCCAGCAGCCCGGTCAGGTTCCCGATCAGCCGTCCGGCCTTGCCGCGCGCCAGCTCCGCGACGTCCGGATTCTTCTTCTGCGGCATGATCGAGGAGCCCGTTGAGTATGAATCATCCAGGGTGACGAAGGAGAATTCCTTTGTGGCCCAGAGGATGACTTCCTCGCTGATCCGGGACAGGTCAACGCCGATCATGGCCGCGATCCAGGCGAATTCGGCGAAGACATCGCGGGAGGCGGTGCCGTCGATCGAATTCCAGGTCGCGGAGTCGAATCCCAGCTCCGCGGCGACGGCGTTGGGGTCAAGTCCCAGCGAGGAACCGGCGAGCGCGCCCGAACCGTACGGGGATACGGCGGCCCGCTTGTCCCAATCCTGAAGGCGCTGCAGGTCGCGCAGCAGCGCCCAGGCGTGGGCCAGCAGGTGGTGGCCGAGCAACACGGGCTGGGCATGCTGCAGATGGGTCCGGCCGGGCATGGCCACGCCGTGGTGCGCCCTGGCTTGGGCGACCAGGGAATCGACGACGGCGAGCACGCCACGGGCGATGATCCGGGCGTGGTCCCGCAGGTACATCCGGCCCAGGGTGGCGATCTGGTCGTTGCGCGACCGGCCCGCACGGAGCTTGCCGCCCAGCTGGGTGCCGGCGCGTTCGATCAGGCCGCGTTCCAGCGAGCCGTGCACGTCTTCATCGGTATCGGAGGCCACGTAGGCACCCGATTCAACGTCCGCCGCGAGCCGGTCCAGGGCCGCCAGCATGCCGTCGAGCTCGCCGTCGTCGAGCAGTCCGGCCTGGTGCAGCACGCGGGCATGGGCCTTGGAGCCGGCGATGTCATAGAGCGCCAGCCGCCAGTCGAAGTGCGTTGACTTGCTCAGCGCGGCGAGCGCATCCGCCGGGCCGCCGGCAAAGCGGCCGCCCCACAGCGAGCCCTCATTCGTCCCGGAACCCTTTTCAGCCACCGGAGCTACTTTCCGGCAACGCGCTGGTCGCGCTTGGAAGCAACCTTGGAGGACATGCCCCACAGCTCAATGAAGCCCCGGGCCTGGGACTGGTCGAAGGTATCGCCGGTATCGTAGGTGGCCAGGTCGAAGTCGTACAGCGAGGTGTCCGACCGCCGCCCGTTGACCACCGCCGCCCCGCCGTGCAGCGTCATCCGGATGTCACCGGAGACATACTGCTGGGTGTCCTCGACGAACGCCTCCAGCGAGCGCTTCAGCGGCGAGAACCACTGTCCGTCGTACACCAGTTCGCTCCAGCGCTGGCCGACGGTGGCCTTGAAGCGGGCCTGCTCGCGCTCGATGGTGATGTCCTCCAGGTGCTTGTGCGCGGTGATCAGCGCCATCGCGCCGGGGGCCTCGTAAATTTCGCGGCTCTTGATGCCCACCAGCCGGTCCTCGACGACGTCGATCCGGCCCACGCCCTGCGCGCCGGCGCGGCGGTTCAGCTCCTGGATGGCCTGCAGCGGGGTGACGGCCGCGCCGTCGATCGCCACAGGCACGCCCTCCCGGAAGGAAATGATGACCTCATCCGGCGCCGGCGGGAAGTCCGGGGTGGCGGTGTAGTCGTAGATGTCCTTGGTCGGAGCGTTCCAGATGTCCTCCAGGTAACCGGTTTCGACTGCGCGTCCCCAGACGTTCTGGTCGATCGAATACGGGTTCTTCTTGGTGGTCTCGATAGGCAGGCCCTTCTCCTCGGCGAAGGCGATGGCCTTGTCCCGGGTCAGGGCCAGGTCGCGGACCGGAGCAATGCACTTCAGGTCCGGGCCCAGCGTCTGGATGCCCACCTCGAAGCGGACCTGGTCGTTGCCCTTGCCGGTGCAGCCGTGCGCCACCGTGGTGGCACCGAACTCGCGGGCGGCCCTGACCAGGTGTTTGACGATCACCGGCCGGGAGATGGCGGAAACCAGCGGGTAGTGGCCCTGGTAGAGGGCATTGGCCTTCAGGGTGGGCATGCAGTATTCGTTGGCGAATTCGTCGCGGGCGTCCGCAACATAGGCCTCGACGGCGCCGCAGCCCAGGGCGCGCTGGCGGATGGTCTCCAGGGACTCGCCGCCCTGTCCCACATCCACGGCGACGGCGATGACCTCGGCTCCGGTGGCTTCACCGATCCAGCCGATGGCAACGGAAGTATCGAGGCCACCGGAATAGGCCAAAACAATGCGGTCAGTCACAACATGCTCCTAGTTATCGGTTGTACATCTTCACGGTTGTATATATTTCATCAGGCGCCGGAACCGGGCTCGGCGGCGAACGCCAGGAACCGTGCCGCCATGCCGGCCCCGCCCAGCGGATCCCGGGTCACGAGCAGCACCGTGTCATCCCCGGCGATCGTACCGAGGAGGGAGGGCATCACGGAATGGTCGATCGCCAGCGCCAGGAAATTGGCGGCCCCCGGCGGTGTGCGCAGCACCACGATGTTCCCGGAAGACTCCGCCGTCACAAGAAGCTCGGCGCAGAGCCGTGTCAGCCGGGTATCCAGCAGCTCCTGCGGGACCGCGGAATGCGGGGTCCGGTCGCCGCCTTCCTGCGGCACGGCATACACCAGCGCGCCATCCTGTCCGCGGACGCGCACCGCCCGCAGCTCCACCAGGTCCCGGGACAGTGTCGCCTGCCCGACGACGAGTCCGTCCTCCGCCAGCAGCGCGGCCAGTTCCGCCTGTGAGCGCACCGGCCGGCTGGTCAGCAGCGACCTGATCCTGGCCTGGCGGGCCGTTTTGGTGGCGGGCATTCCCGCGCCGGGAATCGAAGCGGCGACGCTCATGAGCGCTCCACCAGCCACACCATCAGCGCCTTCTGCGCATGCAGCCGGTTCTCCGCCTCGTCCCAGACCACCGACCGCGGTCCGTCGATCACGTCCGCGGAAATTTCATAGCCCCGGTAGGCCGGCAGGCAATGCAGCACAATCGCGTCCGCCGCGGCGCTGGCGAGGGCGGCGCCGTCGAGCGCGTACTCCTTGAAAAGCTCCAGGCGCGCCCCCTTCTCATCCTCCTGGCCCATGGAGACCCAGGTGTCCGTCGCCAGCACATCGGCCCCTTCGACGGCGGCGGCCGCGTCCGTCGTGACCAGGACCGAGCCGCCGGTTTCCTGCGCCCGGCTCCGGGCGGCGGCGACCACGGAGTCGTCGGGCAGGTAGCCCTCGGGCCCGGCCACGCGCACATGCATGCCGGCCGTCACCCCCGCCAGCAGGTAGGAATTGGCCATGTTGTTGGCCGCATCGCCCAGATAGGCCAGCGTCAGGCCGGCCAGCATGCCCTTGTGCTCACGGATGGTGAGCAGGTCCGCCAGCAGCTGGCACGGATGGTAGTCATCGGAGAGCGCGTTGATCACCGGAACCGACGAGTTCGCGGCCATTTCCTCCAGGCCGGCCTGCGCGTAGGTGCGCCAGACGATGGTGGCGACCATCCGCTCCAGCACCTTGGCGGTATCCGCGATGGTTTCCTTGTGGCCCAGCTGCGACTCGCCGGCGCCGATGATCAGCGGAACGCCGCCCAGGTCCGCGACGCCGGTGGCGAAGGAAACCCGGGTCCGGGTGGAGGTCTTGTCGAAGATGACGGCCACCGTCTTGCGGCCGGCGCCCGAGCCGGCAAAGGTGCTCCGCGAGTACGGTTCCTTCTTCAGCGCCACGGCCAGGTCCAGGACCTCGGCCTGCTCGGCGGGTGTCAGGTCCGTGTCGAGAAGGAAGTGGCGGGTCATGATGCTGCTCCTTTGGCGCCGTGGTTTCCGGCGGATAGCGGGGCCGCGAAGGCCGTCGAGATGAGGCCGGGGAGGGCCGCGAGGAATTTATCCGCCTGCTCCTCGGTCAGGATAAGCGGCGGTGCCAGACGGATGGTCGACGGCCGCGGCGCATTGATGATGAAGCCGGCGTCCAGGGCCAGCCGGACAACCTCCGCCGCGACGTCCTGCTCCAGGTCAAAACCGATCAGCAGCCCGTGCCCTCGCACTTCGGTCACGCCCGGGACGGCGGCCAGGCCCTGCGCGAGCCGGTTGCCTACCCGGCGGACCTGCGCCAGCACGTGCTGGGACTCGATCACATGGAGGGTAGCCAACGCCGCCGCCGTAGCCACCGGGTTCCCGCCGAAGGTAGTCCCGTGCTGGCCGGCCGACAACAACGACGACGTCTGCTCGCCCATGGTGATCATGGCACCTATCGGGAATCCCCCGCCCAGGCCCTTGGCCAGGGTGATCGCGTCCGGCAGGTCCGTGGCGGAGGTGGGGGCTCCGGCGGTTCCGGACCCCGCTGCAGGCTCCGTTTCGGGATCAGGGATTCCGGCGAACCACTCGCCTGTCCGGCCGATGCCTGTCTGGACCTCGTCCAGGATCAGCAGCGCGCCGGCCTCGCGGGTCAGTTTCCGGGCGGCGGTGAGGTATTCCGAACTCAGCGGCCGGACGCCGGCCTCGCCCTGGATCGGTTCCAGGATGAGGGCGGCAACGGTGTCATCCAGCACGGCGCGCAGGGCCTCAATGTCGTTGAACGGAATATGCACCACGCCGGCGGGCATCGGCTCGAACGGCTCGCGGTAGGCCTGCTTGGCCGTCATGGCCAGCGCCCCCATGGTCCGCCCATGGAACGCACCCTCCAGGGCAACGATCTTGGTTCGTCCGGTGCCGCTGCTTTTGCCGTGCGAGCGTGCCAGTTTGAAAGCGGCCTCGTTCGCTTCCGTGCCGGAGTTGGCGAAGAACACGCGGGAACCGGCCGGTGCACCGCACAACTGCAGCAGTTTTTCCGCCAGCGCGATCTGGGTGGGGCTGGTGAAGAAGTTGGAGACATGCCCCAGCGTGGAAAGCTGGCTGGCAATGACGGAGGTGACGAACGGGTGGGCGTGGCCCAGCGCGTTGACGGCAATGCCGCCGAGCAGGTCCAGATATTCCTTGCCGTCCGCGTCCCAGACCACGGCCCCTGCTCCCCGCACCAGCACGCGCTGCGGTGTGCCGAAGACGCCCATCAGCGAATGCGAGTAGCGGGAGAGCCACTGCTCACCGGCGGAGGAGCCGGGCAGCGTGCCGGTCTGGATCTTGCCGCGGACCAAGTCCACCAGCGAGTCGGTGATCGAGACTGTTTGGCCGCCATCCTTGGTCTCGACGGTCTCGACGGGCTCGACCGGCGGGCTTGGCACGACCGCCGGGCTCCGCTCGGCGGGCCCGTTGTTTTTCTCGCTCACGACTGCTCCTCCTCATCGGGGAAAACCTGGGTACCGTTGCCGGCGGCGGTGAAAATTTCCAGCAGCATCGAATGCGCACTGCGCCCGTCGACCACCGCGGCCCGCTGCACACCGCCGTCGACCGCTTTAAGGCACGCCCCCATCTTAGGGATCATGCCCGCCTCCAGGCTGGGAAGCAGGGCCCGCAGTTCGCTGGCGCTGATGGCGGAGATCAGCGAGGACCGCTCCGGCCAGTTCGCGTAGAGGCCCTCGACGTCGGTCAGGATGACCAGGCGCGAGGCCTGCAGCGCCACAGCCAGCGCCGCCGCCGCGGTGTCCGCGTTGACGTTGAGCACCGATCCGGCGTCCCCCACCTCGGGGGCCACCGTGGAGATGACGGGAATGCGGCCGGCATCGAGCAGATCCAGGATCGATCCCGGGTTCACGCCAACCACCTCGCCCACCTGGCCCAGGTCAATGGACTCGCCGTCCACCACGGTTCCGGTCCGTTCCGCCTGCAGCAGGGCGCCGTCCTCGCCGGAGAGGCCGACGGCGTACGGCCCGTGCGAGTTGATCAGCCCCACCAGCTCGCGGCCCACCTGCCCGGTCAGCACCATCCGGACCACATCCATGGCCTCCGGCGTGGTGACGCGCAGGCCGCCCTTGAACTCGGATTCGATGCCCAGGCGCGCCAGCATGGCGTTGATCTGCGGACCGCCGCCGTGCACCACCACCGGCAGGATCCCGACGTGGTGCAGGAAGACCATGTCCTCGGCAAAGGCGCGGCGCAGGTCCTCGTTGATCATGGCGTTGCCGCCGTATTTAACGACGACGACGGTCCCGGCGAAGCGCTGGATCCACGGCAGGGCTTCGATCAGCGTTGCGGCCTTGTCCTGTGCTGCGGCGACGGTGTTCATCGGGTTCCTAAGGTTGTAGCGGTGGTCGACCACCGGGGTATCGACAGGCTCGACCGGCGGGAAGCGTCAGGAGGAGTAGGCACTGTTCTCTTCGACATACGCGTGGGTGAGGTCGTTCGTCCAGATCGTGGCGATGGCACTGCCGGCATTGAGGTCGATTTCGACGCTGACCTCGCGGGGCTCCAGATCCACCAGGTCGCGGGAATCGCCGATCCCGCCGTTGCGGCAGATCTGCACGCCGTTGATGGAAACGTTCAGCTGGTCCGGTTCAAAGACCGCGTCGGTGGTGCCGACCGCCGAGAGCACCCGGCCCCAGTTGGGATCCTTGCCGAAGATGGCCGTCTTGAACAGGTTGGATCGGGCCACGGCCCGGCCCACCAGCTCGGCGTCCTGCTCGGTGGCGGCGTTGACCGTGGTGATGGCGATGTCGTGGCTTGCACCCTCCGCGTCGCCGATCAGCTGCCGGGCCAGACTCGTGCAGACGGAGGTCAGCCCTGCGGTAAACTCCGCCATGTCCGGGTAGCTTTCCGATGCTCCGGAGGCCAGCAGGACCACCGTGTCATTGGTGGACATGCAGCCGTCCGAGTCGGCACGGTTGAAGCTGACCCGGGCGGCATCGCGCAGGGCCGCGTCCAGGCCATCCGCTCCAACTACGGCATCGGTCGTGAGCACCACGAGCATGGTCGCCAGCCCCGGTGCCAGCATGCCGGCGCCCTTGGCCATGCCGCCGATCGCATAGCCGGCCTCCCCAGCCGAGACCCAGAGGACCTGTTTGGCCACCGTGTCCGTCGTCATGATCGCCGCCGCGGCGGCAGCACCGCCGTCGTCGTTCAGGGCGGCGGCGGCGGCCTCCACACCGGGAATAAGCTTGTTCATCGCCAGCTGCTCGCCGATCAGCCCGGTGGAACAGACGACGACGTCGGCCGCGGACAGACCCAGCAGCCCGGCGACCTTCTCCGCCGTCGCGTGCGTGTTCTGGAAGCCCTGCGGACCGGTGCAGGCGTTCGCGCCGCCGGAATTGAGGACGACGGCGTCCACCCGGCCATCGCCGACCACCTGGCGCGACCACTGGACCGGCGCGGCGGCGACGCGGTTGGAGGTGAAGACGGCGGCGGCATTCCTGAGCGGGCCGTCATTGACCACCAGCGCCAGATCCGGCTTGCCGGAGGTTTTCAGCCCGGCCGTTACACCGGCGGCCCGGAAGCCCTTGGGTGTTGTCACGCTCATGGGGCTACTCCTTGGAAGGTCAGGCCGGCCGTCTCGTCCAGGCCGAGGGCAATGTTCATCGACTGCACCGCCCCGCCGGCGGTGCCCTTGGTCAGATTGTCGATGGCGCAGCAGACAATGACACGGCCCGCATGCGCGTCGAAGGCGACCTGCAGCGCCACATGGTTGGAGCCCTGAACAGACTTGGTGGAGGGCCACTGGCCCAGCGGCAGCACGTGGACGAAGGGTTCATCCTCGTAGGCATCCACCCAATGCTGGCGCAGCTCGGCTTCGCTGCTGCTCTTGAGCAGCTGCGGCGCCACCTTGGCGGTGGCCGTGGCCAGGATCCCCCGGCTCATCGGGGCGAGCGTGGGGGTGAAGGAAACCGTGACGGGTTCCCCGGCCGCGCTGGAGAGGCCCTGCTCAATCTCCGGAGTGTGCCGGTGCCCGCCGCCGACGCCGTATGCGCTCATGGAACCCATGACCTCGGAGCCGATCAGATTGGCTTTGGCGGCCTTCCCCGCGCCGGAGGTCCCGGAGGCGGCAACAATAACCACGTCGTCGGGCATCAGGACGCCGGCCGTGAAGCCGGGCGTCAGCGCCAGCAGCGAACTGGTCGGGTAACAGCCGGGGACCGCGATCCGCCTGGCCATACGGAGTTTGTCCCGCTGTCCGGGCAGCTCGGGCAGACCGTAGGGCCAGGTGCCGGCGTGGCCGGTGCCGTAGAACTTCTCCCACGCGGCGGAGTCCTCCAGCCGGTGGTCCGCCCCGGCATCGATCACCAGCGTTTCTTCGGGCAGCTGGCGGGCAATCTCCGCGGACGCGCCGTGCGGCAAGGCCAGGAACACCACGTCATGGCCCGCCAGGTTCTGCACCGCGGTTTCTTCCAGCAGCCGGTCCGCCAGCGAGTGCAGGTGGGGCTGCAGCTCCCCCAATCGGGAACCGGCATTGCTGTGGGCGGTGATGGCGCCGATCGTCACACCGGGATGGCCGGCCAGCAGGCGCAGGACCTCTCCCCCGGCGTAGCCACTTGCTCCGGATACGGCAACAGAAATGCTCATGGATCCACTGTACAGTATTTTATTCACTGTGTCCGATAGTTATGCACCGGATAAACCCCTAGCATGGACAGAGAGCGCCGCATCAGAACGCCCGTACAAGAATCCTGCACGAACGGAGATTTCCATGAGCAAGGCCATTGTCGCCAGTCAGCCCGGCGGTCCTGAGGTTCTCAAGCTTACCGAGGTGGAACGGCCGACGGCGGGTCCCGGCCAGCTGCTGATCAAGGTTGCCGCCGTCGGGGTGAACTTCATCGAGACCTACGAGCGACAGGGCATCTACAACGTGCCCTTCCCGCACACGCCCGGCTCCGAAGCCTCGGGCACGATCGCCCAGGTCGGACCAGGCGTGGAGGACTACCGGGTCGGCCAGCGCGTCGCCACCGCCGAAGGGCGGGCCACCTATGCCGAGTTCGCCGTCGTCGACGCGGACAAGGCTCTGCCCGTCCCCGACGGAGTGTCGGACGAGGCGGCAGCCGCCCTGCCGCTGCAGGGAATGACCGCCCACTACCTGATCAACTCCACCTACCATGTGGAGCCCGGCCAGACCGTGCTTACCCATGCGGGCGCCGGCGGCGTCGGGCTGCTGCTCACCCAGCTGCTGAAGTCCCGGGGCGCGCGGGTGATCACCACGGTTTCCAGCGACGAGAAGGAAAAGCTGGCTCGCGGCGCCGGGGCCGATGAGGTGCTGCGCTACGACGGCTTCGCGGACCGGGTCCGGGAGCTCACCGACGGCAAGGGCGTCGATGTGGTGTTCGACGGCGTCGGAAGGGACACGTTCGAAGGGTCCATCTCCACGCTGCGCAAGCGCGGCATGATGGTCCTCTTCGGCGGCGCGTCCGGCCAGGTGCCGCCGTTCGACCTGCAGCGGCTCAACGCACTGGGCTCGCTCTTCGTGACCCGCCCCAAGCTCAAGGACCACCTGCTCAACCCGCAGGAAAGGCGCTGGCGTGCAGAGGAAATCTTCAGCGCGGCCGCGGCGGGCAAGCTGGATGTCCGGATCGGAGCGCGGTACCCGCTGGCAGAGGCCGCCCAGGCCCACCGGGATCTGCAGGAGCGCAAGACCACCGGAAAGGTCATCCTGGTCCCGTAGGGATGTTGAGAACGCAGTTCGCGCCCTTGTTGTCGAAGAACATGGGCGCCAACTGCACTCTCAACGGGTGGTGCGGGCGGTTCAACGCTGCACGGCGCCGAACCTCTCGGCCGCCACAGCCACGGCCGCGGCCCGCGCGGCGGAGGCCTCCTCGGCGGTCAGGGTCCGGTCGTGGGCACGGAAGCGCAGCCCGAAGGCCAGCGATTTCTTGCCGGCCTCGATGCTGCTGCCCTGGTAGACGTCGAACAGCGCCACATCTTCGAGCAGCTCCCCCGCGCCTTCGCGCAGGGCATCCAGCAAGGCGCCCGCGGGGACCTCGGCCGGCACCACCAGGGCCACGTCCTGGGTGGCTATCGGGAAGGTGGAGATATGCTTGGCCACGATGACGTCCGCGGCGGCCTCAAAGAGCAGGTCCGCGTTGATCTCCAGCGCCACGGAGCGGGCCGGCATGTCCAGCTCGGCCAGCAGCTTCGGGTGCAGCTCGCCCGCGTAGCCGACGAGTTCGCCGCTGCGCAGCGACAGCTGGGCGGTGCGTCCGGGGTGGAAGGCCTGGTGCGACCCCTGGCCCACGACGACGTCGACGCCCAGTGCGTCACCCATCAGGCGGGCGAGGTCCAACGTATCGGCCCAGTCCCAGGACCGGGGTGAGTGGGCCGCGGCGGACGGTGAATCCTTGCCGGTGAGCACGATGCCGACATGCAGCGGCTGCCCGGGCAGACCGTTGTAGAGCGAGTCCAGGACGTCGTCGTCGGGCCTGGCACCCAACGGCGGAATGGACGCCGTGCCGAGCTGGCCGTCCGGCAGGAACACCAGGCCGGCCTCGAACACGGCCAGGTCGCGGAAGCCTCGCGAGTGGTTGCGCTTGGCCACCTCGATCAGCCCGGGCAGGATGGAGGTGCGCAGGAAGCCGTGTTCCTCGCTGAGCGGGTTGGCCAGTTTGACCGCGGAGCGCGGGGCGCCGGCCTCGGCCACGCCGAAGATGTCATTACTGGCCTTGGAAACGAACGGGTAGGCCATGACCTCGGTGAGGCCGGCATCGGCCAGGCTGTGCATTACGCGGCGGCGCTGCTGCTGGACGCGCGAGAGCCCGCGACCGGGAGGGGCCACCGGCAGGGTGGAGGGGATCTTGTCGTAACCGACCAGGCGGGCGATCTCCTCGGTCAGATCGTCCTTGCTTTCCAGGTCATTGCGCCAGCTCGGCACGGTCACCGAGTAGCCGGAACCGCCGCCGGGCAGGCCCTTCACCACGGTGCCGCCCAGATCGACCAGTGCCTTGGTGATCTGGGCGTCGGTGAAGTCAATGCCGATGCGCTGCCCCGGGTATTCCGCCGGAAGCGCGATCGTCACCGGCGCCGGAGCCGTTCCAACGTCCGTGCCCGTCGGATCCGCGGTGCCGCCGGCCAGATCCACCAGGAGGTCCACCGCGCGCTGCGCGGCGACGTCGGCGATCTGCCAGTCCACGCCGCGCTCAAAGCGCTTGGAGGCCTCGGAGGGCAGTTTGTGGCGGCGGCGCGAGCGGGCGACCGTGATCTCATCGAAGTGCGCGGCCTCGATCAGCACGTTGACGGTGGCCGCGGACGTCTCGGTGGATGCCCCGCCCATCACGCCGGCGATGCCGATGCCGCCGGAGGAGTCGGTGATAAGCAGGTCTTCCGGATCCAGCGTTCGGACCTTGCCATCCAGCGTTTCCATGGTTTCACCCGGGTTGGCACGGCGAACCACGATGTCCCCGCTGAGCCGGTCCAGGTCGTAGCAGTGCAGCGGCTGGCCCAGCTCCAGCATCACGTAATTGGAGATGTCCACCGTCAGCGAGATGGAGCGCATGCCGGAGAGCCGCAGCCGGGAGGACATCCACGGAGGGGTGGGCGCCGCAGCGTTTATGCCGCGGACGGTCCGGGCCACGAACCTGTCGCAGCCGGTCCTGCCGTAGACCGGCGCCGCGTCCTCGATGCGGACCGGGTAGCCGGGGCCCGACGCCTTGGCGACGTGGACGTCGTCGGCCGGGTCCTTGAACACCGTCCCGGTGGCGTGCGCAAACTCACGGGCCACGCCGCGGATGCTGAAGCAGTAGCTGCGGTCCGGGGTGACGTTGATTTCCGCGGCCTCGTCGTAGAGATCCAGCAGTTCCAGCGCGTCGGTACCCGGTTCCGGATCCAGGCCCAGGGTGCCCAGCACCAGGATGCCGTCGTGCTCCTCGCCGATGCCCAGCTCGCGCACGGAGGCGATCATGCCGGCGGAGATGTGGCCGTAGGTATCGCGCGGGGAGATGCGGAAGTTCCCGGGCAGCACGGAGCCGGGCAGCGTGACGACCACCTTGTCCCCGGGCACGAAGTTGTGCGCCCCGCAGACGATGCCCTGCACCCCTGAGGGGTCTATGCCGTCGCCGGTCAGGGTCTGCGGCTGGCCCTCGGGCACCACCCGGACCTGGCACCAGTTGATGGTCTTGCCGTTGCTCTGCGGCTCCTTGTCGGCGGTGAGCACCTGGCCCACCACCACCGGACCCTGCAGATGGTCCGTGGGGCGGTGGACGCCTTCTTCCTCAAGCCCCACCCGGACCAGGTCCGCCATCACGTCTTCGGCGGACGCTGCCGCCGGTACCTGCGCATACTCGCGCAGCCAAGAAAGAGGGATACGCACGTCTTAGATCTCCATCCCAAAGTGCTCGCTGAAGCGTACATCGCCTTCGATCATGTCGCGCATGTCGGCCACCTCGTTGCGGAACATGAGGGTGCGTTCAATGCCCATGCCGAAGGCAAACCCTGAATAGATCTCCGGGTCAATGCCGGCCGCGCGCAGCACGTTCTGGTTGACCATGCCGCAGCCGCCCCATTCAATCCAGCCCGGACCACCCTTGGCCCCGGGATGCCAGATATCCAGCTCCGCGGAGGGTTCGGTGAACGGGAAGTAGTTGGGGCGCAGCCGGATCTGCGCTTCATCGCCGAACATCTGCCGGGCAAAATGTTCCAGCGTGCCGCGCAGGTCGGCCATGGACAGCTTGCGGTCGATGGCCAGGCCCTCGAACTGGTGGAACACGGGCGTGTGGGTGGAATCCAGCTCATCGGTGCGGAACACCTTGCCGGGGCACAGCACATAGATCGGCAGCTCGCGCTCGAGCATGGAACGGACCTGGACCGGGGAGGTGTGCGTGCGCAGCAGCAGATGCGCCTCGGGCGGCTCCACGAAAAAGGTGTCCTGCATGTCCCGCGCGGGGTGGTCGGGCTTGAAGTTCAGCGCGTCAAAGTTGAACCATTCGGATTCCAGCTCCGGGCCCTCGGCGATTTCCCAGCCCATCCCGACGAAGATGTCGCTGACGCGCTCCTGCAGGGTGGAGAGCGGGTGCCGGGAGCCGGCACGACGGCGGCGCGGGGCGGCGGTAACGTCGACGGTTTCCTCGACCAGGATCCGGGCGGCATCCTCCGCCTCCAGTTCCGCACTCCGACGGGCGAGCGCCTGGTTCACGCGCCCGCGCGCAGCGCCCATCAGCTTGCCCGCGGCGGCTTTCTGCTCCTTGGGCAGCGCCCGGATTCCGGCATTGGCCAGGCTCAGCGGGGACTTGTCGCCGGTGTGCGTCAGCCGGGCCGCCTTCAGCTCCTCCAGCGAACCCGCGGCAGCAAACGCTGCTACGGCATGCTCGACGGCGGCACCAATGGCCGCTTCGTCCGTCGGCTCGGGCGCGGTCAAGGAATCGGTGGTCGGTTCCGGCGCTTGGGAGGCAACGTTCCGGTTATCAGGCATCTGCAGTTCTTACCTAAGCTCGTCAGGACAGGACGGCGGGTCGACTCGACTGGTTGCTTCCGTCTCCCGCCCCATCCAGTCTAGTAGACGGCGCCGCCCGGCAAATCCGGGCGCCGTCGCCCGGCCGTGCCGGCACCGCTGACGGCGGATAGGATGGGCGCATGACTGCGGGCCAGAGCGTACGCATGGTAGCGAACCTGCTCAACCTGTCCACGCCGCTCGGCGTGCTGTTGGCGGCCGTGACCCGGACACCGCTGGCCCGCGGGCCAGCGGGGCTGATTCTTGGCACGGGTTACAGGCCCAGGCTGCCGGTGGCAGCCGCCTTCACCGTGGGCAACGTAGTGATCTACCGTGCAGGACGCGACTGCATCGACGCGCGTCCGGCACTGCTGGCCCATGAAGCACGGCACAGCACGCAATACGCATGCTGCCTGGGGTTGCCGTTCCTGCCGCTGTACGGTCTGTGCGCGCTCTGGTCGCTGTGGCGCTCCGGCGACCCGGGCAGCCGGAATCCCTTTGAGCGCCAGGCCGGGCTCGAGGCGGGCGGCTACCGCGAGCGTGCCACCGTGCAGCGGTTCGGCCGGCTCCGCGCGGCCAGGACCTCCGAGGTTCCGCAATGACAGCATCACCGTCAACACCGCCAACACCACCCGGGCCTGCAACGCCGCCGGCGCGGACCGGGCCGGCCCGGATCACTGTCACTGGCCAGGGATCCGCGGCCCAGGCACCGGACATCATGAACATCAGCGTCGGGATCGAGGCCAGGCGCGCCTCCGTTCCGGAGGCGTATGCAGCAGCGGCCGACGCCATGCGTGCCATCCTGGACCGGCTGCGGGAACTGGGCGTGAACCCCCAGGACACCGTAACCAGCGCCCTGACCATCCGGGCCGAAAGCGGCTGGCAGGAAGGCGCCGGAAATGTGGTGACCGGATACCTGGTGGGTAGTGCCCTGGCAGTCCGGCTCAGCTACCGGGACGGGGCCCAGCATCGGGCCCAGGACATTGTCGCCGCCGCCGTTGAGGCGGGAGGGGACGATGTCAGGCTCAACGGGCTGCAACCCGCCATCTCCGACCCCGCCCCGGCCTCCCGGCTGGCACGGGAGAACGCGTGGCAGGACGCGCGCGCCAAGGCGGAACACTATGCGTCGCTGGCCGGGCGCGCCCTGGGCCGGGTGCACGCAATCAGCGAAGGCGGGCCCTCCGCCGTCGGACCGGGACCGGTGCCCGTCATGCTGCGCGCCTCCAGCACCGGTGCGCTGCCGCTGGAGGCCGGGGAATCCACCGTGGACGTTGCGGTGAGTGTGACCTGGGAGCTGACCTGACCGCGACCTTGACTACTCGATGATTCTGACTACACCTTGATTTCGCGCTTGAGGATCTTCCCGGTCGGGCCCTTGGGCAGTGCGTCGACGATCACCACCCGCCGCGGGTACTTGTAGGCGGAGACGCGTTCCTTCACGAATTCCCGGATGCGCTCGGCCAGCTGCTCCGGGTTGTCGGCGCCGTCGGCGCCCTCCTTAAGGGCGACGACGGCGATGATCTCCTCGCCATGGAGCTCATCGGGACGGCCGACGACGGCGGCCTCGGCCACCGCCGGATGCTCGTAGAGGACCTCCTCCACCTCCCGGGGATAGACGTTGTAACCGCCGCGCAGGATCATGTCCTTCTTCCGGTCCACAATGAAGAAGACCTTGTCCTCATCCATCCGGCCCAGGTCCCCGGTGCGGAACCATCCATCCGGGATCGCCGCCGCCGTCGCCTCCGGGTTCTTCCAGTATCCCTTCATGACATAGCCCCCGGCCACCGCCAGCTCGCCCACCTCGCCGGGGGCGACGTCGTTCCCGTCCTCGTCCAGCACACGCAGCTGGGCGCCGCGGACTTCGGTGCCGATGGATCCGGCCTTCCGGATCCCGTCGCGCTGGTTGAAGCAGACCACCGGAGAGGTTTCGGACAGACCGTAGCCCTCCAACAGGGTGGCCCCGAAGAGGCTTTCAAATTCATGCAGGACCTCCAGCGGCAGCGGTGCGCCGCCGGAAGCGGCAAGGCGCAGGCTGCTGACGTCGTACTTGTTCCTGTTGTCCCCCGACGTCAGGGCGCGCAGGAGTGCGATGTACATGGTGGGGACGCCGGCAAAAATGGTCACCTTGTCCCGCTGCATTATCTCCAGGGCCTTCACCGGGTCGAACTTGGGCAGGATGGTCAGCATGTTCCCGCTCATAACGCTTGAGTTGAGCGCACAGGTCTGGCCGAAAATGTGGAAGAACGGCAGTCCCCCGAAGAAAACGTCGTCCTTACCGATGGCGAACAAGTCGCGGGAGACCTGGGCGTTGCTGAGCAGATTCTGATGCGTCAGCTCTGCTCCCTTGGGCCGACCCGTAGTTCCGGAGGTGTAGAGAATGACGGCGGTGTCATCCGGCGCCGCCTCCGCTATCCCCTCCAGCGGCGCAGTCCCGGCCAGCGTCTGCATGAGCTCGGGGTTGATCGCGATGACATCGGTTCCGGCCGCCTGGGCGCCTGGGCCCACCTCGGCCAGCACGCCGTCCCAGGCGAACGCGAATCTCGCCTCGGCATTGTCGAGGTGATACTCCACTTCGCGGGCCTTAAGCAGCGGGTTCAGCGGCACTACCACGGCCCCGAAGCGCAGGATTCCAAAGTAAATGGCGGGCATCGATGGCAGGTTCGGGCTGATCAGCGCAACCCGGTCCCCCGGCTGCGCTCCCAGCGACTTCAGCAGCCCCGCGACCTGCTTGCTCAGCCCATCCAACGCGGCGTAGGTGAGTTCAATGTCGTCCATTTTGATCGCAATCCCGGCGGCGTTGGACTTCGCTGAATCGCTCAGAATAGTGGCCAGATTGGACATTCGCGGGCTCCTTTGCTCGACTGCTGCGCGGCTTCGTCCGGCCTGTCCCGGAGTGGCGCTGTTCCAAGGCTAGCGCCCCTGTCCAGAGGCTGGCCGGCGCGGTCCCAGGCCTTGCACATCAATCGAATATATGTTCGACTGGATGGCATGCGTTGGGAAAAGCAGGAACTCAGGCCCCCCGAATCCGCGGACGCCCCGGGAACCGATCCTCTGCTGCCGCTGCTTGGCCTGGTCCGGACCGTGTCCACGCCGGAGTTTTCCGGCATCACGTTCCACGAAGTCGTCTCGAAATCGGTACTCAACAAGGTCGCGGCGGGCTCCAGGATGCCCTTCGAATGGACCATCAACCCCTACCGGGGCTGCTCGCACGCCTGCGTCTACTGCTTTGCCCGCAAGACCCACACTTACCTTGATTTTGACGCCGGCGTCGATTTCGACAGCCAGGTGGTGGTCAAAATCAACGCCGGCGACGTGCTCCGGAAGGAGCTTTCCAAGCCCAGCTGGGGCCACCACCACGTCGCGCTGGGCACCAATACCGATCCCTACCAGCGGGCCGAGGGACGCTACCAGCTGATGCCCGGCATCATCAGCGCGCTCGCGGACTCGGGTACGCCCTTCTCCATCCTGACCAAGGGGACCCTGTTGGGCAGGGACATCCCCCTGCTCAAAGAGGCCGCCGCCCGGGTCCAGGTGGGCATGGGAATTTCGCTGGCCCTCACGGATGAGGCCCTGGCCCGGACCATTGAGCCCGGCACGCCGACGCCGAAGGCCCGCCTGGCGCTGATCGCCCGGCTTCGTGAAGCCGGACTTCCCTGCGGCGTCATGGCGATGCCCATTATTCCCTGGCTGACCGACCGTGACGATGCACTCGAGTCGCTCTTCAGCGCGCTCGCCGCCGCAGGCGCCACCGGGGTCAGCGCCGGGGCGCTTTACCTGCGGCCAGGCTCCAGGGAGTGGTTCATGCAGTGGCTGGCCAAGGAGCATCCGGACCTGGTGGGCCGGTACCGGCGCCTGTACTCAACCGGTTCGTACGCGGCCAAGGACTACCGGCAGTGGCTGGCCGGCCGGATCAGCTATTTCAAAAGACGCCACGGCTTCGCCGGCAGCGGGGGTTTCATCCACGATGCGCGGTCGGATGAGGGGAATTACACGGGCGGGAGTCTGCCCCAGGCAGCCTCGCCGGATGAACAGCTTCCCCCGCGGCAGCACAGCCTGCAGAAGGGAGTCATGGAACCGACCCTCTTCTAATCGGCCGCCGGCTTGAGGCGCTGGGGTTCACACCAACTGGCCCGCAGATAGTGCACGAACCCCGCCGGGTACGTGCACTATCCGCGGGGCAGTTGCACCACGTTGGGATGCAGGGCGCTGGAGCGGCCGGTTCAGCGGTCGAGGGGTTCAGGGGGTTCAGCGCGCCTCGCCGGGCGGCCTGCGGTGCTCGGCGAGGAACTCGTCCACGGCCAGGTTCGCCGCGCGTCTGACGTCCCGCAGATCTGGCTCACCAAAAATCAGTTCCTCGCCCTGGACGGCTTCTCCGTAGAGCACCTGCAACAGTTGATCCTCATATTCCGTGAACCGGTGCCGTATCCAGGCTCGGGAGGCGAGGGTGGCCCGTTCCGGCAGCGACAACTTCTGGGTACGCCCGACGCGCCCGCTGCCGACCTCGGCGGCCTGCTGCGCCGCGCCCCGGGCAATGCCCTCGGCCAATTTCCGGTAGGCCGGATCGAAGCAGAGAAAGTCCAGGATTGCTGCGGCCAATTCGTCCCGGTAGCGGGGTTCGCTGCGGTTCCGTTGCCGCGCACCCTGTTCCCGCTGACGCTCTCGGCTGGCAGAAGTCCGGACGGCCGCCGCCCGGGCGTCCGCAATGGATTCGGACGGTGCCCACAGGCCCAACCGCCGCCGGTGCGGCTGACTCCGGGTGCGCGGGCGCCACGCCAGCCAGAACACTCCGCCGGCCTCGACATGACGGGTAAGGAACACGTCCCCGGCGGGCAGAAATTCCCACCCCGCGGGGATGTCGAGCTCACCGCACTCCGGATTCCATGGGCCTTCCCTGGTCAGATAGACATCCAGACGCAGGGTCTGCGGATCCTCCATGGATTAACTATGGACCGGCCCGGCACCGCGCGCATTACGGCCGGCAGGCGGAGCCGGTCAGCGGAACCCGTCAGTGGAACCGTCACTGGAAACCGTCAGTGGAGCTTGGCCACCGTGAGCAGCACAACCGCCGTTTCCAGCGCTTCCAGGGAATGCCGGGCCGACGGCATGATCAGGAGATCACCCGTCATGCCTTCCCAACTGGAATCCCCTGAGCGCAGCCGCACCCGACCCTGCAGGACATAGATGGTCGCTTCGCCCGGATTCTCGTGCTCGTCCAGATTCTGCCCGGCGGCAAGGGCAATCATCGTCTGGCGCAGCACATGCTCGTGTCCGCCGTAAACGGTGCGGGCGCTGCGCCCCGCTGTCGCGGTCCGGGCCAGCTCCGACTGCGCGCGCGCCAGCGCGGTTAGGGACATTTTCTCCATCCGAGCTTCTCCTTCAAAGATCCAGCCATGCCGGGATGCTTCGACGATACGTCACGCCTGGCTGGCTTGTCTGCAACCGCCGGAGATGGGGAGCCGGTGGCGCCACCCGGGACACCAGCAAACGGGACGTCGGCACGTCCGCCGGCTACGGCTTGGCGGGCTCGCGGATGGCGGGCACCGGCCGCGGGCCTCCGGTTCCCCGGGCACGCGCCTGTCCCGCGGGGTGGCCCATCCCCGCGCCGGTGCCTGGGGCAGCGGTTGCCCCGAGGATGGTGGGCCCCGCGTCGGCGGCCGAGGCCGCGGCCGCCTCGTGCTTCAGGAACGAGCCGAGTTCGTTGATGGTGCTCATCAGGGGTGCCGGAAAGACGACAGTGGTGTTCTTGTCCACGCCCAATTCCAGCAGCGTCTGCAGGTTGCGCAGCTGCAGGGCCAGCGGGTGGGCCATCATGGTGTCCGATGCCTCACCCAGGGCCGCCGCCGCCAGGGATTCGCCTTCCGCGGCGATGATTTTGGCCCGCTTCTCCCGCTCGGCCTCGGCCTGCCGTGCCATCGCACGCTTCATGCTGTCCGGGAGTTGGATGTCCTTCAGCTCCACCAGCGTCACTTCGACGCCCCATTCGAGGGTGGTCTCGTCCAGGATCCGCCTGATACCGGAGTTAATAACGTCCGTCTCCGCCAGCGTCTCATCGAGGGTGTGCTGTCCCACGACCTTGCGGAGAGTGGTCTGGGCGATCTGGTCAATGGCGGCGTAGACGTTTTCGATTGCCACCACGGACTTCACCGCGTCGATGACCCGGAAATAGGCGACGGCGGAAATGTCCACGCTGACGTTGTCCCGGGTGATGATGCCCTGGGACTGGATGGGCATCGTAATGATGCGCAACGACACCTTGGTCAGCCGGTCAATAACCGGGATGATGATCGCCAGCCCGGGTCTTTTGACACCCACCACCCGGCCCAGCCGGAACAGCACGCCCATTTCGTACTGCCGCACGACGCGGACCGACAGGGAGAACCAGATCCACAGAAGGATTACGGCCATCACTATGATGACGATGAGCAGTGTCATGACGGGTCCTCAGCGTCGCCACCGCTGGCTGCAAACAGGGCAGCCCAACACGCGGCGGCGGCACAAATAAGTCTACGCCGATGCGTCGTGAGCGCGCCTGCTACCCGCTCTTGCGGCGGAACTCACGCTTCTGCGACGCGGATCCGTGCGCCTGGCTGATCTTGCTGCCGTTGTTGGCCTCAACGGTGGCATGGTGCTGACTGTTCTTGCGGTCCAGCGCTTCGCGGAACTTCTTCTTCATGTCCTCGCTGGCCCCGGGCTGCGCGGCACCGGTGGTACCCGTTTCTTCGTGCTCGTCAGACGGCGTCATCTGGTTCTCCTCTATCCGGCATCGAAGCTCCATTCTGGCACAGATTCAGCACCGCCCGGACGATCGGAAAGTCGGCCGGGATCCACGGTAATCCCAGCAGCTCGTCCTGGGAGGCCAGGGGCACCCAGCGCAGATCGTCGTGGTCTTCCAGCGGTGCCGGATCGCCCCGGGTCACCTCGGCCAGCCAGACCCGCATGGCCGCGGCCGCGTTCAGCGGCCAGCCCGCCGCCGTCGGGCCCGCCACTTCGGCGCCCAGGCGGACGGCAACCCCCAGCTCCTCACGCAGTTCACGGCGCAGCGCGGCCCGATGCTGCTCACCCGGTTCCACCTTGCCGCCGGGGAACTCCCACATCCCCGCGAAGGCCGGCGGAGCGCTGCGGCGGGCCACGAGCAGCCGGCGGGGGCGTTGCAGCGAATCCACGATGGCTCCGCCGACTATTTGCTTGGGCTCAATCACTGCCCCAGTTTAGGGCCAACTAGACTGGAGCAGGACAGCGCCGCCTTTGCTTCAATTTTCTGATCAGGACGCCGACAAGGGACCCGAATGACCAAGACAGCCACCCCGCTATCCCCAGGGCATGTCGCCCTGGCCATCGTTTCGCTCGCGATCGGCGGGTTCGGCATCGGGACCACCGAGTTCGCCATGATGGGCCTGCTGCCCAACATCGCAGACGGCGTGCACGTCACCATTCCGGAGGCTGGCCACCTGATTTCCAGCTACGCACTCGGCGTCGTGGTCGGGGCGCCGCTGCTGGCCGCGGCCGCCGCCCGGATGCCCCGCAAGAGGCTTGTGCTGGGCCTGATGGTGCTGTTCACCTTGGGCAACCTGTCCTCCTTTTTTGCCCCGGACTATTCCTGGCTGCTGGTCACGCGGTTCATCGCCGGCCTTCCGCACGGTGCCTACTTCGGCGTGGCGGCCGTCATCGCGGCCTCCCTGGTGGCCCCGACCAAGCGCGGGCGGGCCATATCGATGGTGATGATGGGACTGTCCGTCGCCAACGTGATCGGCGTTCCGCTGGCAACATTCATCGGCCAACAGCTCGGCTGGCGGCTGATGTTTGTCCTGGTGGGGCTGATCGGCCTGGTCACTCTGGCCAGTATCCTCAAGTTCGTCCCGGCCCAGAAGGTGCATCCGGACGCCAGCATCCGCACCGAACTCGGGGCCCTGAAGCGCCTGCAGGTCTGGCTGACGCTGCTGATCGGCATCGTCGGCTTCGGCGGCTTCTTCGCCGTTTACACCTATGTCGCGCCGACCATGACCGACGTCGCCGGTTTCCCGGCCGCATTCCTGCCGGTGATCGTTGCCCTGTACGGCCTGGGCATGGTGACGGGCAGCCTGGTGGGCGGACGGATTGCGGACAAGTCCGTGATGGGCAGCATTTACGGCGCGATGGCGTTCATTGCCGTGGTGCTGCTGGTGTACAGCGCCGCCGTGCATTCCCAGTGGAGCGCCCTGCTGCTGGTGTTCATTGTTGGCGCGTCCGGTTCCCTGCTCATCCCGGCACTGCAGACCCGGCTGCTGGACGTCTCCCCCGGCGCCCCGACGCTGGCGTCCTCGCTCAATCATTCGGCGCTCAACGTCGCCAACGCCCTGGGCGCTTTCCTGGGCGGCGTGGTGATCACCTGGGGCTGGGGCTACGTCGCCCCGGCGCTGGTGGGTGTGGTGTTGGCCGTGCTGGGGCTGGGCATTGCCGGGCTCAGCGGGCTGGTTGATGCCCGACGACGGCGGTCCCGGGTTGCGCTGCTGGTATCACCGGCGCCGTAGCCCCGCACCGGCGCTGCGTCCGGGAGCGGCGCCTGCATCCAGGAGCGGCTCGGAGGCTTCAGCGCTGGCCCGGGACGCCGTCGTCGTGCCCCGCTTCCGGCGCAGCGGAAGTCCGGGCAGCCGACTCCGCGGCCCTGGCGGCCGAAAAAATGTCCGGCTCCAGATACATGACCTTCGCCGCGGGGACGGCCGCGCGGACCCGCCGCTCCGCCGCGTCGATGGCGCGCGCAATCTGGACACCGGTGTCCGCGGTTTCGACGGCGATCTTCGCCGCAACCAGCAGCTCCTCCGGGCCCAGGTGCATGGTCCTGAGGTGGATGATGCGGCTCACGCCGGGACCGACCAGGGCGGCCTCGATGGCCCGCACGTCCGCGGCGGTGGCGGATTCGCCCAGCAGCAGGGACTTGGTCTCCAGCGCCAGGATGACGGCGACGCACACCAGCAGCAGGCCGATCATTGCGGTGGCGGCGGCGTCCCAGAGTCCGTTGCCGGTGGCCAGAGTCATTGACACGCCGATCAGGGCGAAAAGCAGGCCGGCCAGGGCTGCGGTGTCCTCCAGCAGCACCACGGGAAGTTCCGGGGCCTTGGCGGTCCGGATGAACTGCGGCCAGCTCTGCCGCCCCCGCGTCAGATTGGATTCCCTGATGGCCGTCCGGAACGAATACCCTTCCAGCAGGATTGAAGCGACCAGCACGGCCAAGGGCACCCAGGCCCACTCCGGCTCGATGCCATGCGGCTCATGCCATTTCTGGTAGGCCTCGTACAGCGCGAAGAGGCCGCCGACGCTGAAAAGCACGATGGAGACGATGAACGCATAGATGTAGCGCTCACGCCCGTAGCCGAAGGGATGCTCCGGGCTGGCCTGGCGCGATGCCCGCTTGCCTCCGACCAGGAGCAGCAGCTGGTTGCCGGAATCGGCCACGGAGTGGATGGATTCGGCCAGCATCGAGGACGAAAGTGTGAGCAGAAATGCGACAAATTTCAGTACGGCGATGGACAGATTCGCGGCAAGCGCAGCGACGATCGCTTTGCTTCCTCCCCCGGCAGACACGGTGGCACCCCTCAGTTTTGGCTTCCTTCGGCCCGCCGTTCTCCGGCTGCGAATAAGCGCGACGGTATTTCCCCAGTAACCGTACAGTCCGGCCGCTGCGGCCACCAACACCGCCCGTCCGCTCGAGCAAGGAACACGGCCGCCGAACATGGTAAGCGTACTGTCTGTCCGGGTCCGTCAGTGATATTCTCAGACCGTAAGCTGACCTGAAGGAGGAGTCATGGGTTTCATCGGATGGATCATTCTCGGCCTTATTGTTGGTGCAATTGTCAAGGCGGTCATGCCCGGCAGAGTTGGTGGCGGTTGGATCACCAGTCTGGTTCTGGGCGTGGTTGGAGCCATTGTGGGCGGCTGGATCGGTGATTTGCTCTTCGGTTCAGGCAAAATGGAATTCTGGAACCTCGGCTCCTGGATTCTTGCCATTGTCGGTGGCTTGGTGGTGGCTGGCATCTACGGTGCCGTGACCGGCCGGCGCAGGAACGCCTAGCTTCTGAAGCGACAGTAAGTACGGCCTGTAATCAGCTCACAAGGAAGGGCCGGTGCCTCCGGGTGCCGGCCCTTCCTGCGCGCTCAGGTTTTGCGCTCTCAGGCAGGGTGGCGCTCAGGCCTCCTGGCCTCGCCGCTGGGCGCGGGCGCTGGCATACAGGCAGACGGTGGCAGCCGTGCCTAGGTTCAGACTCTCTGCGGTGCCGTAGACCGGAACGGCCACCCGGTGGTCGGCCAGCATGAGCTCTTCCTCGGACAGGCCCTGCGCCTCGTTGCCGAACAGCCAGGCCGTCGGATTCTCCAGCTCATACTGCGACTCGGGGACTTCCTGCTCAAAGCTGCGGGCGGCGCTCTCGTCCTGGAGCGCGTCCAGGTTCAGATGCCCGTAACCGTCGGCCGCCAGCACGCCCATCCCCGCGGCCTTGCAGTGCGCGGCGAGCTCCGCCACGTCGACTCCGACGACGACGGGCAGGTGAAACAGGGAGCCGACGGTGGAACGGACGGATTTGGGGTTGTAGACATCGACGCTGGAGGAGGTGAAGACCACGGCGTCGGCCCCGGCCGCGTCCGCAGCGCGCAGCACCGTACCGGCGTTGCCCGGGTCCCGAACCTGGCACATGACGGCTATCAGCTTCGGCTTGCGGGCCAGCACCTCATCGAGCGGAACGTCAACGTAGTTGCACACGGCGATGATCCCCTGCGGCGTCACGGTATCGGTCATCGCTTCCAGCACCAGCTCGCTGGCAACCCGGATGTGCAGCCGGCTGACCGGGTCCTCGGCCAGATCCAGCATCTCCGGATACCGCTTGAGGCACTCCAGGTTCGCGTAGACCTCCGCCACCACGGCGGTGCCCCCGGCGGCCAGGCATTCGCGGTGCGCCCGCAGCGCCTCCCGCACCGCCTGCGGCCCCTCGGCCAGGAACTGGCGGCGCTTTAAACGAACCGGGCGCCCGGCCAGCTTCGCAACGTCCCTCACCCGATCGGCTCGGGGATTGGTCATTGCGGTGGCTGGCGGGCGCCCGTCGTCATTCATTCTAGGACTGTAGCAGTCTCGGACTGCTCTCCCGGAATTGGAGCTACCTGGCTACCGGTGCGGAGGTGTCCGCGGGCAGAGCGGCCTTGGCCAGCTTGACCAGACCGGTGAACGCGGCAGCGTCATTGACGGCCAGATCCGCCAGCATGCGGCGGTCAACCTCGATCTCGGCGGCCTTCAGGCCCTGGATCAGGCGGTTGTAGGTCAGGCCGTTGGCGCGGGAGGCAGCGTTGATGCGCTGGATCCACAGGCGGCGGAAGTCGCCCTTACGCTTGCGGCGGTCGCCGTAGCTGTACACGAACGAGTGCAGCAGCTGTTCTTTGGCCTTGCGGTACAGGCGCGAACGCTGTCCGCGGTAGCCCTTTGCGCGCTCAAGAATTACCCGACGCTTCTTATGGGCGTTTACCGCCCGCTTCACACGTGCCACGTGCGTACTCCTTCAAATTCTTCATCCCAAGCCAAACATGCCTGAGAAGGCTTTTTGTGGTGCCACCGGGCTGATGCCAGCCGGCGGCGGATTGACTGTGGGGTTAGATGCCGAGCATCTTGCGGATGTTCCTGGCGTCCGCCGGAGCAACAATCCTGTCACCGGCAAGGCGACGGGTCAGCCGCGAGGACTTGTGTTCCAGGTAGTGCCGGCGGTTGGCCTGCTGGCGCTTGAGCTTGCCGCTTCCGGTCAGCTTGAAGCGCTTCTTCGCTCCACTGTGTGTCTTCATCTTCGGCATGGGAACCGATCTCCTTACGTATCCACCGGCGCTGCCTGTGGTTCTCTTGCAGCGACCGGTCGGGTCACTGGCTGGCGTACTTCACTGCCCCGCGGGGCCGCTGCCCTACTCGGCTGAGTCTGGCGCGCTCTGGCTGGACGCGCCCTTGGCGGCACCCGTCCGGCCAGCAGGTTTGGTGGTGGCAGCAGACTTCGCCGCCGGTTTGGCCGCAGGCTTTGCGGCCGGTTTGGCCACCGGCTTGGGGACCGGCTTCGGCATCGGCGTCGGCTTGGCAGCCACCGCCGGCCGGGGAGCCGCCGCAGGCTGGGCCGGCGCTGCGGCCGGACTTGCCGCTGCGGCAGGCTTGGTCTCGGCCGCCGCGGCGGGCCGGGCGTGTGCCGTCGCCGGCCTGGTCGCCGC
>JALYYI010000146.1 GCA_030946705.1 Actinomycetota bacterium
GTCCGGGCCGGGTGTGCCGCCGGGGCCTGCCTGGCCAGAGCCTGCCTGGCCGGAGCCGCAGCGGGCCGGCCCACGCGCACGACCGCCTCGTCGGTGTCAGCCAGCGCCGGTGCCAGTCCGAGTTCCCGCAGCGCCAGGGCAACCTCGCGCGGGCCGGCCCGGGACACCAGCACCGTCGGCGCCAGGGCCTGCAGGCCCAGGTGCTCCAGCGACGGTGTCTCCAGCAGTTCGGCGAGAATCGCGTCGTCGTCGCTCTGCAGGTAGCTGGCGGCCCCGCCCACCCGCAGCCGGCCGTGCCGGGCCGCGGTGTCTTCCACCAGGTAGCGCAACGGCTGGGGAATCTCGGTGGCCGAATGCCGGCCCAGGAAATCCAGGATCCGTTCCGCATCCTGGCCGGCGTCCAGTGCGCGACGGATGGAGGCGGTGCTGAAGCGGTAGGTGGTGGCCGGGCCCTGGCCTTCGGCCTCCGCGAGCAGGTTCAGCTCGGTGCTCAGCTCCGGCGACAGGTAGCCGGGGGCGACGGCGGTCAGATCCGCCTGCAGCAGGACGTGGGCCAGTGCCGGGGGCAGCGAGGTCCGCAGCAGTTCCAGCGCCTCTTCCGATTCGCCGCGGGCCAGGGCGGCGCCCACCCGGGTGAGCGAGCCGGAGCCTGTCAGGCCCAGCAGCTCCGCCTCGGCCAGGAAACCGGGCAGCAGCCGGCGCAGCCGCCGCGCCAGCCGCGGCTGGCGCCAGTGGAAACGCTGCGCGATGGAGTCCGCGTCCAGCACCGGAACCCCGCCATCGCCGGTTTGCGGCTGGGCCTCGTCGGCAAGCTCCGCCATAATGGCCAGGGTCTGCTGACGCAGCACCGGCGCGTCCGGCCGGTGGGCTTCAGCAGCCAGGGCGTTAATGGTTCCGGGGCCGGCGGACGCCGATCCGGCGGTGCCGCCCCCCGTGACGCCTGCGCTGACCGCCCCGGCGGCGGCCGCTGCGCTGACCGCCCCGGACGCTCCCGGCGCTCCGGCCCGGCGCGGGATGGGCTGGCCCACCAGCGAGGGTGCCCTGTCCGAGTGCAGCCATGAGGTGGCAAGCCAGAGCCACTGCTCTTCGCGGGGGCGCTGCATCCAGCCGCGATCGGAGAGCTGCCAGTGTGAGGTGTCCACGTCCAGCATCAGCAGACCGGAGAGCGCGGCCAGTTCCAGCAGCAGGGTGGCGCGCTCCGGGTCGATGCGCAGTGAATCGGCAAGCCGGCGGACCTCCCGCACGCCCACCCCGCCGGCGCGCAGGGTGGCCAGCGGCTGGTCACGGACCTGTGCCAGCAGCTCCGTGACCAGCCGGAGGACTTCCGCAATCGACCCCAGGGCGGCGTTGGAACGGCGGGCGGCGCTGATGGTCTTTAGCGCGGGGATGGGGGCACTGGTGGAAAAGCCGCGGATGAATACGTGCCCCCGGAGCACCAGGGCCACGTCCGACGGCAGCTCCACGTGTTCGCCGTCCAGCGGTATCAGCAGTCCGCGGGCCAGCAGCCAGTCCACCGGTGAGGCATCCGGCCGTTCCATCCGGGCGGGTCGCAGGGCCTTGGGAATGGCGCCCACCGGGCCCGCACTGAACCTGGCCAGTATGGTGTCCGTGTTTTCCGGCGCGGTTTTGAGCAGCAGTTCCAGTGAGCCGGTCTTTCCCAGCCAGGCGTGCATCGCCAATGCTGCCTCCATCGGCGTGCTTGCGTCCCGGACTCCTGCGCCGGCGCGGTGCAGGGCCCGGACGCTCTGCAGCAGCCGGGCGCCCGCCGAGGCCTGGCTGCGGACCAGGTCCACATAACTGCGGCCAAGCCCGGCCGGATGCAGGCCAATGACGTCCTTGAGGCTGCTGACGGGAAGATAGCCCCGGGATTTTGCCTGCACCGGCGTTCCCGCGGCTCCGGCAGGTCCTGGGGTTCCTGTGGTTCCCGCCGGAGCGCGGTACAGCAGGGCCATGGCGTGCAAATGCTTGAGGATGCCCTCCAAGGCGCCGAGTGTGCTGCCCTCGATCAGTGGTTTGAGCGTTGCGGCGGTGGCGCTCTGGCCCAGGTCCTCATTGGTTGTCAGGTGCAGCACCTCCAGCACCTGGGCCTGCGGCTGGTCCAGCCGGTCCAGGGCACGGGCCACGCTGGCACGGGCACAGGCGCGGGCCGCCAGCGCGGCAAAATCCGGCACCGGCGGGTAGATCAGGTCCGGTCGGGCATCAAAGAGCGTGCGCAGGGCATTGTCGCTGCGCGCCGCCAGTTCCGCCGTCAAAGCCCGAATTGAGGACATCCCTCTAACGCTATCGCGGGCGGCCTAATCCCCGCTCGGCGGACGGACGCTACGGCCGGCGGAATCAAAGTCTCCGCCGGCGGGAGATGGCATGCAGGACACCGATGCCCATCAGGATGAAAGCCAGGGGCAGGCCGATCATCGCGATCCAGTCCAGCCCTGTCCAGGGGACTCCGCCGGCAAGCTTGATCAACAGCACGGCAGCCAACGAAGCGACGCCCAGAACCGCGAGTACGGCCGCTACGATGTTGAACAGCGACCAGCGCCGGTCGGTTTTGTGCACAGCCGTGCCACTATCAGTCATGCAGTAACGCTAACAGCGGACAGATGGACCACGAAGCCGCGGTGCAAGCGACAACAAGCTAATCTAGTAGGCAGTAGACCCGCATGTCCGCTGCCAGCGCGCCCTTTTCCAGAAGCGGCGGCGCGGCCGGCCATGTCCCAGTCAAGATGAATGAGGTAAGCAAGTGCCCACCGGCAAAGTTAAGTGGTACGACAACGAAAAGGGCTTCGGCTTCCTGACCACCGACGACGGCAAGGAAGTCTTCCTGCACGCCAATGCGCTGCCGGACGGCGTGGCCGACGTCAAGGTCGGCATGCGGATGGAATTCGGCGTTGCGGATGGCCGCAAGGGTGCACAGGCCATGGCCGCGCGGATCCTGGACCAGGCCCCGTCCGTGGCCAAGTCCAAGCGGATGCCTGCCCAGGATCTGGCACCGATTGTGCAGGACCTCGTGAGCCTGCTGGAGAAGTCCATCGGCGGGCTTAACAATGGTAAATACCCGGAGGGTGACGCCAAGAAGATAGCCGCGGCCCTGCGCAAAGTCGCCGAGAACTTCGACGCTTAATGGCTGACGTGATGAGCACTGAACCCGGGCGCCCGGCGGCCAAGGCAGCAAAAACCCCGGCCGGCCTTCCGGTCTGGCGCACCGGAAAGCCGGACGCTGTCCTGGCTGCCGCCGTCGACGTTGCCCGCGAAGGTATCCTCAGCATCGCCGACGCCGGGCAGATCGGCGCCCACCTCGGCGCCCGCAGCGAGGGGGAGCGCGTAGTCACCCAGCTCTTCGAATGCACCATGCCGGGCTATCTCGGCTGGCAGTGGTTTGCCGTGCTGGCGCGGGTTTCCCGCTCCAAGGTTGCGACCGTGGACGAGGTCGGTCTGCTGCCCTCCGAGAAGTCGGTGCTGGCACCCGAGTGGGTGCCGTGGGCCGACCGCGTCCGCCCCGGTGACGACGACGGCGATGCGGACAACGTTGCGGCCGGCGATGCCGACACCGCGGTGGCCGACGACGGGGCAGCCGAGGACTACGCCGCCGACAGCGATCCCGCTGACAGTGACGCAGCCGACGACCACGAGTCCGCGGCCGAGGACAGTGCTGTTTAGCTGTTCGTAATGACGTAGTCGATGCAGCGGGTCAGCGCGGTGACATCGTCCGGTTCGATCGCCACGAAAGTGGCCACGCGCAGCTGGTTGCGTCCCAGCTTGCGGTACGGCTCAACATCGACAATCCCGTTGGCCCGCAACACCTTAGCCACCGCCGCCGCATCCACCGAATCGTCGAAGTCGATCGTCACGATCACATTGGAACGGTCCGCCGGGTCCGCCACGAACGGTGTGGCAACGCCGGATTGTTCGGCCCAGGCATAGAGCCTGCCGGCGGAATCCGCGGTCCGGGCGGCCGCGAAGTCCAGGCCGCCGCTGGCATTCAGCCACTTAATCTGTTCGTTCATGGTCACGAGTGTGGCCAGGGCCGGCGTGTTGTAGGTCTGGTTCAGCCGGGAGTTATCGATGGCCGTCTGCAGGTTCAGGAAGTCCGGAATCCACCGGTCGCCGGCATTGATGCGGGCAGCCCGGTCCAGCGCCGCGGGCGAGAACAGACCGAGCCACAGGCCGCCGTCGGACGCGAAGTTCTTCTGCGGGGCGAAGTAGTAGACATCCGCTTCCGCGATGTCCACCGCCAGACCCCCGGCCGCGGAGGTGGCGTCAATGGCCACCAGTGCGCCGTCGTCGGCCCCTGCCACGCGGCGGACCGGTGCGGCGACGCCGGTGGAGGTCTCATTCTGGGGCCAAGCGTAGAAGTCCACACCGGCCTCCGCCGAGGGGGTCGGGCGGGTCCCGGGCGCGGATTCCATGATCGAGGACGGCTCCAGGAAGGGGGCCCTGTTGGTGGCCGCGGCGAATTTGGAGCCGAACTCGCCGAAGCTCAGATGCTGGGCCTTCTTCTCCACCAGGCCGAAGGCGGCGACGTCCCAGAAGGCCGTCGAGCCGCCCACGCCCAGGACGACTTCGTAGCCCCGGGGAGCGGTGAAGAGCTCGCTGAGCCCCTCGCGGACTTCACCCACCAGCCTCCTGACGGGAGCCTGGCGGTGCGAGGTGCCCAGCAGGTTCCTTCCGGCGGCGGCGAGCGCCTGCACCTGCTCCGCCCTGACCTTCGAGGGGCCGGCGCCGAAGCGTCCGTCCTGGGGCAGCAGCTGCGCCGGAATGGTCAGCGTCGCGGGGGTGGTCTGGGCTGTGGATTCGCTCACGAGGGGCTCCAAAGTTAGAACGGGCGGTGAAGACGTCATTGGCCTGAAAACATTCTGCCGCAGAGCCGCCCGCAGCACGAACCCGTCCGGCGGCCGGACGTAACGTTCGCCGTCCAGGGCGCGGCCGCAGGCAGCAAGCCATGCACCAAGCGGCGATTTCCGGCGGCTGTGGCGGCAAGCTAACCTAGATCACGTACACCCATGGCCCGCGCGCGGAGTCCAGCGGTGCAGCGGGTGGCGCAGTCGGGCCGTATAGCCGCAGGAAACCAGGACAAAATAGCGCAGGGAGGGTTGTTGACGTGGCGGATCTGATCGACACGACGGAAATGTATCTGCGGACCATTCTGGAACTCGAAGAAGAGAACATCGTGGCCCTGCGGGCGCGCATAGCCGAGCGTTTGCACCACTCCGGGCCTACCGTCTCGCAGACCATCGGCCGGATGGAACGTGACGGCCTCGTCGTCGTTTCCGGCGACCGCCACCTGGAGCTGACCGAGCTGGGCCGCAAACGGGCCACGGAGGTGATGCGCAAGCACCGGCTGGCGGAGCGGCTGCTCTCGGACGTCATCGGCCTTGACTGGGCCTATGTCCACGACGAGGCCTGCCGCTGGGAACATGTGATGAGCGAGCGGGTGGAGCAAAGGCTCTTCGAGCTGCTGGGCCGGCCGGTGGAGTCTCCGTACGGGAACCCGATTCCCGGTCTGGAAGCGCTCGGTGGGGAATCCGCCAAAGGTTCCACCGATGGCTTGCTGACCCTGCTGGAGGCCATGCCGCTGTATACACCGTCCTCGAAGGTGGTGCTCTGCCGGATCTCCGAGCGGATCCAGGTGGAGCCCGAGCTGCTGACGCAGTTGGACGAGGGGGGGCTGCGTCCCGGCGCCAAGATCTCCCTGGAACAGGTCGGCGACTACATTTCCGTCCGGGTGCCAAACATTGACGGCGCCTTGGAACTCCCGCCCGAAGTAGCGGCACACGTCTTCGTCTCTCTGGGCTGAGGTAGGACAACCCACCAGTTGTTCACGCCTTGATAACGGCACTATTACGTCCGGCATCGGGCTCGTATGGTTGTTTGTTGAGGCTGAGACCAAAGCGTTACCTGTTCCGGTGCCGATCCATGAACGCATCTGGCCTGGACACCCCTGTGCCTGGCCGCCGCCTCCTCGAGAGGGTGGGACATGTCAATGAACAAAGTACGTGGCCGCCGCGGCGCGGCCCTATCGCTGGCCAGGGCTGCTCCGGCCTTAAACAGCAGCGGAAACCGCATTGGGGGACCACGGCGACGGCCTGTCCACCGCGTATGACCACCTGTCCTCGATTGGCATCAAGCTGGGCCAAAAGCTGGACCGGGGCAGGCTATTGCGCAAAGCGGCACCACCGGATCATCCACCGGCTGCCACCTGCACGGCGAAGTCATGGTCGATTCGAAGACCCTGGACCCCATCGGATGGCTGTAATGAACGATCCGGGGGTGTCCGGCGCGCTGGCGACCCGCCGTGATCGGAATGTGACATGGAATCGAAACTCCTGTACCGTTTAGAACGCGCCGACTTTTACAGAAGCCGGCGCCCGTGCGTGGATTGCCTAGCTCTGCCACCACTCACGGTCCGTTCGCAACAATCGTCTGGCAGAGGCGGGGGAACCAATAACGGGCTTCGCAAGAAGTCCTTGGGGTGAAGCCGGGAAGCATTCAGCGGGAAAGATTCCGTGGAGTGTGGAACGGCCGGGTGACTCCCATCCGAATCCGACAGCTTACCTCGCAGGCATTGGGAGAGGCTTCAGTCGTGTCTTCAAGCAACACTCTTGGCCGCCATCGAGCGGCTTCGGTAAGCGTTAATCCGCTTACCGCCATTTCCAAGGCAGTATCCTCCAACGCTGGAAGTGTGGGGCGCCAGGCCGCCGTCATCGCAGCGGCGTCGGGTCTGATTATGAGCATCGGTGTACCGGCTCAGGCTGCCCAGGCCGAGCGTGTTAGTGCCGATTCCTCCACCGCCATCCAGGTTCAGCAGCAGCGGCCCGTCTCCGTACCGGCCACGGCTGCTGTTTCTTTTGACCGCCCGGCAGTCACCTCGACGCCGGCTCCGGTGGCCCCCAAGGTTGCGGTCAAGGCAGACCAGGTCATCCCCACCACGACGCCGGCTGCCTCCAAGGCTGCTGCCGCCACGGCCGCACCGGCCGTCGCGGTCGGGTCCGGGCACGCGGGAGTGGCCGCGGCGGCCTACGCCGGCATCGGCCACCCGTACGTCTACGGCGGAACAAGCCCGTCCGGCTGGGACTGCTCCGGCTTCGTGCAGTGGGCCTACGCCCAGGCCGGCATCAGCGTACCGCGCACCAACCAGTGGTCCGGCATGGTCCGGACGGCGAATCCGCAGCCGGGAGATCTGGTGGTCCAGAACGGCGGAGTCCACGTGGGAATCTACGTCGGCAACGGCATGGTGATCAGCGCGCTGAACCCGAGCGCCGGAACCCTTCTGCTGCCTGCCTCGGCTACCGGCACCTCCGTTTTTTACACGCTTCCCTAAGCACCCCCCCATTGCGGGCCGGCGGCTCGCGCAACAAAATCTGCCGAGCCCGAAATACTCGTAAAGCTGGTCCCCTCAGCTTGAGGAAATTGAAAGTGAGCAACACATGACCACTCGTGCGCCCATTGCACGGCACCGCGCCGAAGCTCCGAAGACCAGCTCCATTGCTGTCATCGCGAAGGCTGTCAGTTCCAACGCCGGTGGCGTTGGCCGGCAGGCAGCCGTTATTGCTGCAGCATCCGGTCTGGTACTGACCAGCGGCATCGCAGCCAACGCTGCCCCTCCGACGGCGGAGCGCGTTTCGGACGCATCCTCCACCATGAACATCCAGGACGCCGGGGCCAAGGCCATCACCGCCGCTTCCTCGATCCAGATCCCCTTCGCCAAGTCGGAGGTGACTTCCAGCCCGGCTCCCGCGAAGGCCGTTGTTGCAGCGAAGTCCAACACCATCGTCGCCACCAATGGTGCCGCTGGTGCAACCACCAACGTTGCCCTGGCCTCCACCACGGATGTCGCGGCCAAGCCGGCTATTGCCAGCGGCGTCGGCGCCGCTATCGTGTCCGCTGCCTACGCCCAGCTGGGCGTCCACCAGGACTGCACCGCCCTGGTCAGCAACGCGCTGGCCGCGGCCGGCATCAACTACCACGGCTGGCCGGCCGGCTACCTCTCCTTGGGCCGGACGGTCTCCGAGGCTGAGGCGCAGCCGGGCGACCTGGTCTACTACGACAATGCGGGTGCCGGTGTCCCCCATATCGGTGTCTACGTTGGTAACGGGAAAGCGGTTCATGGAGGCTTCAACGGAAGCACCGTGCTCGCCTCCGTTTACCTGGGCTCCGGTCCGGTCTTCATCGCGATCGGTCACTGATCCGGCCCACGACCGCCGACTCAGACACGGTTTAAAGGTCCCCGCCTACGGTGGGGGCCTTTACTGTTCCCGGGCAGTGCCCGGATGGACGCAGGATGGACTTTTGGCCGGCCGGCCCGGATTAGACCGTCGATTGGCCGAACAGGCACTCATTGTTTAGGCTAGTGCTGACGATCCACGGCCCGGACACGCGGAGGGCAGCCGGCTCTCTGGCGGTGCTCCGGGCCTTGCCGGAAGAGGTTTGCGCATGCGCACTCTCGTTCTGAATGCCGGATATGAGCCGCTGGCGGTTGTGACCTTCCGCCGGGCGCTGATCCTTGTCCTGTCGGGCAAGGCCAGTGTCATCGCGGAGGGGGACAACCCCGTGGTCGGGCCCACGGAAATCCTGGGCCGGCCATCCGTGATCCTGCTCAACCGTTACATCAGGCTGCCGTACAACAGGAGTGCGCCGGTGAGCCGGCGCGGAGTGCTGCGCCGGGATGAGCACCGCTGCGGTTACTGCGGCAAGGGTGCCAGTACCGTTGACCACATCCAGCCCAGGTCCCGCGGTGGCGCGGACAGCTGGGAGAATCTGGTGGCCTGCTGCCTGCGCTGCAACAATGCCAAGAGCGACCGTACGCTGGCGGAGATGGGCTGGAAGCTGGGCAGCCCCCCGCGCCCCCCGCGGAGCGGACATTGGCAGATCAAGGAGCTGGACCGGCCGACGCCGGAATGGGACGCGTTCTTGTCCCCGCTCGGCGCGTCAGTGTCCGTTTCCGCGGCGTAAGCTGGAGACGTCCCGGACGCTGAGGAGGGCAACGTGACCCTTCGCCGCAGGGTGCCCACGGGGGCCGTGATCCTGGCCGGCGGGCGTTCGTCGCGGCTGGGTGGCGTGCCCAAGGCTGCCTTAATGCTCGACGGCGGGACCCTCCTCGCGCGGACCGTCGCCGTCGCCGCTGCGGCGCTCGGTGGCTCCGCGGTCATCGGCTCGCCGCGGGAGCTGCCCATCGTCGTCGTCGGACCTCCTGAACTGCTGCGCCCGCTCCTCGCCGATTCCGAAGCGGTGCGATTGGTCCGCGAAGACCCGCCGTTCTCCGGACCGGCCGCCGGCCTTGCCGCCGGCCTCGACGCGCTGGCAGGCCCGCCGGGTGCAGAGGAAGACGCTGACTCACTCATCCTGGTCCTGGCCTGCGACATGCCCGGGGTCGGGGCTGCGGTTGAGGCGCTGCTGGCCGGGGCCGCAGACCGCGAGGCGCCGGATGGCTGGCTTGCCGTGGACGCCGGCCGGAAGCAGCCGCTGGCGGCGCTCTACCGGGCGGGCCCACTGCGGCGGGCCGTTCAGGACGCAAGGGCCAGCGGCACAGTGAAAAACGGTTCAGTATTCCGGCTGGTTGCTAGTCTGGAGTTAACCCGGTTGAAGGTGCCAACGGGCTGTACAGCCGACGTCGATACCTGGGCCGATGCCCAGGTCCTTGGAGTCCACCGCCAGGGAAGCAGAGAGGACCTGTCATGAAGAGCCAGGAAGAAGTGCTGGACGAATGGGTCCGTACATTGTTGCAGGCCTTCGAGATTCCCGACGCGGAGATTGATACCAACGCCGTCCTCAAGCTCGCCGGTGAGGCGGCGCACGCCGTGGTTCGGCCGGCGGCGCCGCTGACCACCTTCATCGCCGGCTATGCGGCCGGACTGGCGGCCGGTTCCGGGCAGGCGCCGGACGCGGTGGCCATGCGCTCCGCCATCGAGGTGGCCGGCCGGGTGACCTTGGCCGAAGCTGGCGGACAGAGCTAGTGGAACAGCCGACGGAACCGCTGCGGGCCGCGCCGGCCTTGACGGAGACCATGCAGGCGGAGACCGTGCAGGCGGAGACCGTGCAGGCGGAGACCGTTCGGCCGACGGGGCTGGATAAGGTTCCAACATCACCGGATCCTGAATCGGGCCGCGTCCCCGCGGCCGCGGAACCTGTCCGCATGTTGCACAGCTGGGACGAGGCGCGCCGACGTGCCTACGACTGTACTGAGCCTTTGCCCGCGCACGCCGTCCCGCTGCGGCACGGAACCGGGAGGATCCTGGCCGCGGACATCGTGGCGCTGCAGGACATACCGCACTACCCTTCGTCGGCCATGGATGGCTGGGCAGTGGCCGGAAGCGGCCCCTGGATCCTGGCCGAGCCTGGACATCGGCTCGCATCGGGACAGGCCAGCCCGGTTGTCACCGGGGCGCTGATTCCGCCGGGCACGAAGTCGGTGCTGCGCAGCGAGTCCGGCCGGATATCCAAGGACGACGACGGCCTGCCCGTCCTGGTGCTCAGCGAACAGGCCCGGCCGGGCGAGCCAAAGGGCGGTCAGCACATCCGCCAAGCCGCGGAGGAAGCCCAGGAGGGTCAGCAGCTGGTCCGCGCCGGGGTCACATTAAACCCGGCGCAGATTGCCCTCGCCGCACTGGCCGGCCTGGACGAGGTCCAGGTGCTCGGCCAGCCGGCCGTCACGCTGGTCTTCACCGGCGACGAGGTGGTCAGCTCCGGTCTGCCGGCGCCCGGGCAGGTCCGGGACACCTTCTCGCCGCAATTGGATTCCGTGGTGCGGATGCTGGGCGGCGCCGTCGTGGGCCAGCGGCGCGCCGGAGACAGCCTGGCAGCCATGATCGAGGCCCTGGAGGACTCGGTGGAGGATCCTGCGGACGTCATCATCACGACCGGGGCTACCGGCCGCTCCAGTGCGGACTTCCTCCGGCCGGCCATCGCCGAGCTCGGCGGGACCATGGTCATTGACGGCGTTGCCATGCGGCCCGGCCATCCCAGCCTGCTGGCGGAGTTCCCCGA
>JALYYI010000234.1 GCA_030946705.1 Actinomycetota bacterium
GGTAGTTTCCGCGGCTGCTGCACGCCCCCGGCGGCGGTAGTCCGATAGGATCAGAAGCTAATACGACCTGTGTCGGCACAACTTCACAGGCCATTCTGGTTTCCTGAGGAGGATACGGTGGCACAACCCGTGGACGTGGGCTCGGTGCTCGGCGGCCGCTACAAAGTGACTTCCCGTGTGCTGGTTTCCGGTGAGCAGGATGTGGTGCTCGACGGCGTCGACCAAGTCCTAAACCGGCCGGTCAGTATTCTTGTGGCCGGCCCGGACAACGGAGACCACCTCACCCAGGGCGCCCGGGAGGTTGCTACCGGTGAACGGCACGCCAACCTGCAGATCCTGGATCTGGGCAGCAGCGAGGGAACCACCTACCTGATCGCGAACCAGAGCCCGGCAGCGGATCTGCTGGATCTGGTGGTGCCCGGTGATCCCTACGTGGAGCCGTTCTTCACCGACACCCTTGGCCAGGAAATCTTTGGCATGCCGCGCCCGGAAGCACCGGATAACTACCGCCAGTACGACTACGTCTACGAGGACGATTCCCCGGTTGAACGCGAGGCCGACATTGAACCTGCCGCCCCGCCGGCCCGCAATGTCCCTTCCCGTCCTGCGGCCGGCTCCCGCCCGGCCGCCCCGCGGCCGCAGAGCCCGGTAGCACCGGCTCTCCCGGTTGCGCCCATCCCGCCGGCCCCCGCGGCTCCCACCGCTCCGGCAACCAGCCTCCCGGCTGCGCCGCCGGAACCGCCAAGCATCATCCCCACCACGGCGGTACCATCGGCGGAGTACATACCGACCTCCTTCCCGGAATCCACGCCGGCGCGCGCACCCGGGACCGCGCCACAGCCGGCCCGGGACCAACCAGCCCGAAACCGGCAGGCACCGGGGCAGCCGTCCGCACCCAGGCCGGCGGCTGAGTCGGGCGAACCGGCAGCAGCCAAGGTCACCCTCTGGTCAGCCGATGACTATGGAACCGCCGACTCTGAGGGCTCCAGAAACGGTACGGGCGAGCCCACTTCAGTCGTGGCCGCCGGGGCAGCGGCCGGTGCGGCCGGGAGCGATCGCCGGGCCAGCAGCTTCCCCGCTTCCGCGCGCCAGGCCAGCGCCGGTTTCGACGAGGACGTGACGGACTACGAGGACGATGAGGAAAACGCGCCCAGGACGGGCGGTCGCTGGCTCGTCGGGGGCGTAGTTGCCGTTCTGCTGGTCGCGGCCCTCATTTTCGCGGTGACCACCATCGGCGGGGGTCTGTTCGGTAATAAACCGGTCGCCGCGACCACCGCCGGGCACTCTCAGTCGGCGTCGGCGGAACAGTCCGCTGCCGGTTCCTCGGCCGCGCAGTCCCCGGCCGCGCCCGTGGTGGCTCCGGTCATCGGCTCCGTCTCGCGGCTGGTTCCTGGCGCCCCGGACATGGGTAAGGCCTACGACAGCAAGCTGCCCGCGACCTTCGATGGCAACCCCGGAACCTTCTGGCAGACGCTGGAGTTCTCCAACGACAACTTTGCCGGCCTGACCAGCAGCGTCAATCTGGTCGTCCAGCTGAAGCAGGTCTCTGACATCAAGTCCGTAACACTGACTCAACTGGGCGGCTCTGGCGGCAGTTTCAAGCTCCTGACCAACAGCCAGCCCAGCCTTGACGGCGCCAAGGACATCGGCACCGGAAGCTTCACGGCGCCGGACATCACCCTGCCCGCCCCGCAGGGGACCAAAGCGCAATACGTCATCATCAGCTTCACGCAGTTGCCCAAACAGCAGTCTTTCCAGACCTATCCGTACGCCGCCAAGATCGCCGAAATCAGCATCAAGTAACGGAGTGGGCATCAAATAGGAGGGTCTCAACCGGTAGTGTTGACGTGACCTATACCCATCCGGAATAAGGTCTGCTCCTAAACAGTTGTGATGGTGGCAAGCCCCCGAAGGATGGGCCCATCAATGAAGGAAGAGGTTCACTCCCCTGTGAGCACCGAAGCAACCACGGCCGCCGACGTTCGCGACGTTATTATTGTCGGTTCAGGCCCCGCTGGCTACACCGCGGCGGTCTACACGGCCCGGGCCAACCTGAAGCCGCTGATGATCGCAGGATCCGTCACCGCAGGCGGTGAACTGATGAACACCACTGATGTCGAGAACTACCCGGGTTTCCCCGAAGGCATTATGGGTCCGGATCTGATGGAGCAGTTCCAGAAGCAGGCGGAACGCTTCGGTACCGAGATTATGTTCGACGACGTCGCCTCCCTTGAGCTTGACGGCGAAGTGAAAACCGTGACTCTCGCGGATGGTCAAACGTTTAAATCAAAGTCCGTCATTATCTCCACCGGATCCGCCTACCGTGAACTCGGTCTGCCCGACGAGAAGCGGCTGTCCGGTCACGGAGTCAGCTGGTGTGCCACCTGCGACGGTTTCTTCTTCAAGGACCAGGACATCGCCGTTATCGGCGGTGGCGACTCCGCCATGGAGGAGGCCCTCTTCCTCACGAAGTTCGCCCGCAGCGTCACCGTGGTGCACCGCCGCGACACCTTGCGGGCCTCCAAGATCATGCAGGACCGCGCCCTCAACCACGGCAAGATCCGCTTCATCTGGAACTCTGAGGTTGTCGGCATCGACGGCGAGGGCAAGGTCAACGGGCTAAGGCTGAACAACCTTCTCACCGGGGTGAAAAGCGAACTGCCGGTGACGGGTGTGTTCGTTGCTATAGGCAACGATCCTCGCATTGAACTTGTCCGGGCCCAACTGACCCTGACCGCTGAGGGAACCATCGCCGTTGAGGGCCGCTCGTCCAAGACAAGTCTTCCCGGTGTCTTTGCCGCCGGAGACGTAGTCGACCACACCTACCGGCAGGCCATCACTGCTGCCGGCTCAGGCTGCACGGCTGCCATCGACGTCGAGCACTACCTCGCTGGCCACTAGCCCTGGGACCACCTCCCAATTAGTTTGAAACAGAAAGAGAGCACAATGAGCAACGCCAAGAGTGTCACGGACGCGACCTTCCAGGCCGACGTTCTTACGGCCGAGAAGCCGGTCATCGTAGACTTTTGGGCCGAATGGTGCGGGCCTTGCCGGAAACTGGGTCCGATCCTGGATGATATCTCCGTCCAGTACGCGGACAAGGTCGACGTAGTGAAAGTGGATGTCGACGCGAATCCCGCCATCGCCGCTGAGTTCGGCATTACCTCCATCCCTGCGGTTTACCTCTTCAAGGATGGCGTGGTGAAGAGCACCGTCATTGGCGCCAGGCCGAAGCAGTTCTTCGAGAAGGAATTTGCCGACTACCTACAGTAGTCAACACGCCAACGCAGAAGGCCGGCACCAAGGACTCCCAAGTCCACGGTGCGGGCCTTCTGCGTTGGGTGGCCCCGTAATGCGACCAGTGGACAGAGTCGCCATTTATGAATATCCACAGAATAATCCCCAACTGTTGGTAAACCACTTCGTGGCAGTTTCCATGCCACTTCAACGTACGGTCCGCCACTGCCCGCGGCATCAGACCGACGCAACAACCGGATGGCCCACGGGTGTTTCACGTGAAACCCAATGCAAGAGGAATCCGCCAACGTGACCTGATCCAACTGCACGGCAGCCGGGTGGACTCCTGCCCCGGGCATCGCCGGAGCGTGCCCCAATTGGCCGGTCACCCGGACTCCGTACTCCGTGATTAACCCGCTCCGGCCAACGCCCCGTGCGGGCCGCTCCGGAGCCCACCGCACGCTTGCCTGCCGGTCCGCACAAACGACACCACCAAACCGAATGACGGGTCCGGCGGTGTCGCCCCCACCAAGACGAAACGGATGACCTCAAGCCGGCGCACCGGACAAGACCAGCCGTTTGTCGTGCTTTTGCCGGCTATAACTCGAATAAAGCCGTCACAGACGTGTTTCGCCGCAATTTGACGGCCCGATGGAACTGATGAGACGCCAGCGTCGGCGGCTTCCGCTCCATCCTTCAGTGAATCCAGTCCTCCTTTTATGCCCTCGCAAGCCAAAGTCCCGGTGAGGACCAGGAAGGACAGACCCTCCCCGGCCTGCGTCGGACTGACCCTGTGTCGGACTGACCCTGTGTCGGACTGCGCGGTGTCGGACTGCCCTGTGTCGGACTGTTCTGTGTCGTTTCACGTGAAACGGCAAAAGTATAGAGGGCATTGGTGCCAGCTCGCCTCGCGATGGACGTGACGGCAGAGTCCCGCCCCCATTCCCCTCGGCTGCTTTGGCGCCGGAAGACCATGAAGGGAGACCTCGGATACCCAGGCAACATAGCGGAGACGGTGCTGTTGGAGCCGAGGTTTCACGTGAAACAAACAATCCAGCCACCCCCGTCAGCTGATAGTTCGTCCCAGGTCTGATGATAGGTCGGCCACAAAAGGTCTAATTCGCCCATATGCAGCTGATTCATACGTATCCTGCATCCAGCGGTGAAGGCGATCCTCAGTATGGGAGCAGGCGCACAGCTTGGTTTTGAAGCGCAAAGGATTGACGTAGGGGTGAATATGACTGCATAACATTCCATAGGTTTGGATAGCTGTTCGGGCCCCGTGCTCCCGAAGGCTGACGTACTTAACGATGTCGCGCCGGTGAGAGACCGGATCCCCGCTTGGCGCTGCCCGATTGTCCGCCGAACATCGACCGGGTTCAAACTGTGCAGCCCGGGGACGCCGTGCTCTGTTTCACGTGAAACACGCGCGCCTGGGCTGGCATCTCTTATACGGGCCGGATGGAGCTCGAATTGACGACCAGAACACGTCGGACGGACCAGAATTGGGCCGTCAAACCCAAAACCTTCGAACCACTCCCTGCGCCCACCTTTGATTGGAGTCATGGCTCTTTTCGGATCCAGAACCAAGGACATACACGGTCCAGTTGCCGCCCTCCGGGTAACCAAAAGTCAACACTGTCCCCGGCATGTCGAGTTTCAACGACTTGGCCATGCCAGGTTCACCGTGCAC
>JALYYI010000250.1 GCA_030946705.1 Actinomycetota bacterium
GGGGGGGGGGGGGGGGTTTTGTTAACCGGTTTGGCGGGGGGGGGCTCCGGCTACACCCGGCGGACGGCGACCGTGACGGGACCCACCGGCGCATCGCTTGCCGCGGACTTCGCGGTCCGCGGCAGCCAGGCGGTCATCGAGATGGCCGCGGCCTCCGGGCTGGCCGTGCTCCCCGGCGGAAAACCGGACGCGCTGCGGGCCACCAGCCGCGGCACCGGCGAGCTGATCCGTGCCGCCCTGGATCTGGGCTGCACGGACATTGTGCTCGGCGTCGGCGGCAGCGCGAATACGGACGGCGGCGCCGGGCTGCTGGCCGGTCTCGGGGCCAGAATGCTCGACGGCGGCGGCCGGGAATTGCCCGACGGCGGCGGAGCGCTGGCACGGATCGAGACGGCGGACCTCTCCCGCCTGGACCCGCGTCTGGCCTCGACCCGCTTTACTTTGGCCAGCGATGTGGACAATCCGCTGCTGGGTCCCAACGGCGCGGCCGAGGTCTTCGGACCGCAGAAGGGTGCCTCGCCGGCGGACGTCGCCGCCCTGGAAATCGGTCTGGAGTGCTTCTTCCGGATCCTGGCCAACACCATCGGCACGGACGCCGTCTGGGCAGCGGACGCTCCGGGAGCCGGCGCCGCCGGCGGCGTGGGCTACGCCGCCCTGGCGGTACTGAAGGCCGCCCGCCGTCCCGGGATCGACGTCGTGCTGGCCTTCACCGGGCTGGAGGAACGGATCCGGGACGCGGATCTGGTCATCACCGGCGAGGGAAGTCTGGACGAGCAGAGCCTGGGCGGAAAAACACCGATGGGCGTCGCGCGCGCCGCCGCCCGCGCCGGGGTGCCCGTGATGGCCGTCTGCGGGCGCACTACCCTTGGAACAGAAAGCCTGACCCGGGCCGGTTTTGCGCGGACCTACGCACTGACCGAGCTCGAACCTGATCTCAGCGCCTGCATTGCGGATGCGGGCAACCTGCTGGTCCAGCTTGGTGCCAAGATGGGCACCGGGCTGGTCCTCAGCAACGAGACGAACACTGCGAAGAAGGACCCTGCAACGAAGGAAGTCTTCCATGTCTAACGATTCAACCCCCGGCTCGGCCGCCTCAACAGAACCGGCCTTCGACCTGGTCATCCGCGGCCGGCGGATCCTGACCAGCGCGGGCATCGTGGCCCGCGAGGTGGGCGTGCGCGACGGCGTGATCGTCGCCATCGAACCCCTCGGCAACGCCCTGACCGGCACCGAGACTCTGGAGCTGGCCGACGACGAGACGCTGATCCCGGGGCTGGTGGACACGCATGTGCATATCAATGAGCCCGGCCGCACCGATTGGGAGGGTTTTGCCTCGGCCACCCGCGCCGCGGCCGCCGGCGGGGTGACCACCCTGATCGACATGCCGCTGAATTCCATCCCGCCCACCACCACCGTGGAGGCCCTCAAGCTCAAGCGCAGCGTGGCCCAGGACCAGGCGTTCGTCGACGTCGGCTTCTGGGGCGGGGCCATCCCCGGCAACAAGGAGGACCTCCGCCCGCTGCACGACGAGGGGGTGTTCGGTTTCAAATGCTTCCTGCTGCACTCCGGGGTGGACGAGTTCCCGCACCTGGAGGAGGACGAGATGGAAGCGGACATGGCCGAACTGAAGTCCTTCGACTCGCTGCTGATCGTGCACGCCGAAGACTCCCGCGCGATCGACCGCGCCCCCTCCGCCGGTGGGGACCACTACGACAAATTCCTCGCCTCCCGCCCGCGCGGGGCCGAAAACGTCGCCATCGCCGCCGTCATCGAACGCGCCCGCTGGACCGGGGTCCGCGCCCACATTCTGCATTTGTCCTCCTCCGACGCGCTGCCCATGATCGCCAGCGCCAAACGCGACGGCGTCCACCTCACTGTGGAGACCTGCCCGCACTACCTGACGCTGATGGCCGAGGAGATTCCGAACGGCGCCACCGCCTACAAGTGCTGCCCGCCGATCCGGGAAGCCTCCAACCGGGAACTGCTCTGGAAGGGACTGCAGGAGGGCACCATCGACTGCATCGTCTCCGACCATTCCCCGAGCACCCTGGATCTGAAGGACCTCGAAAACGGCGACTTCGCCGTCGCCTGGGGAGGCGTTTCCTCACTGCAGTTGGGGCTGTCGCTGATCTGGACCGAGGCACGCCAGCGCGGGATCGCCCTGGAACAGGTCATCGCCTGGATGTCCACCCGCCCCGCCGAGCTGGTCCGGCTCAGCCGCAAGGGCCAGCTGGCCCTGGGCTTCGACGCGGACTTCGCCGTTTTCGCCGCCGACGACGCCTACGTCGTCGACGTCTCCAAACTCAAACACAAAAACCCGATCACCCCCTACGCCGGCAAAACTCTCGCCGGCGTTGTCCGCAAATCCTACCTTCGCGGCAGCGAAATCAACGGCCAGACCCCCACCGGCAAACTGCTGCGCCGCGGCGAAATCGACTAGTCGGATCCACCAGCCGAACCCACCAGAAGGACAGAGAGACACCATGTCTGTAGCCGTACATTTGCCTGCCCTCGGCGAAAGCGTCACCGAGGGCACGGTCACCCGCTGGCTGAAGCGGGTTGGCGACCGGGTGGAGATTGACGAAGCGCTGGTGGAGGTCTCCACCGACAAGGTGGACACCGAAATCCCGTCGCCGTTCGCCGGTATCATCGAGGAAATCCTGGTGGCCGAGGACAAGTCCGCCCAGGTCGGCGCGCCCCTGGTCCGCATCGGAGCAGCCCCGCCGGCCGACCCCGGGTCCATCGAGACCCACGTCCCCGTGGGCGAGCTCCGCGAAACCCACGCCCCGGTGGCCGGGCCCATCGAGACCCACGCCCCGGTGGTCGACCGAGCGAGCTCTGCGAGCGCGCGGAGACCAGGGCAAGGTGACGGGGTTTCCGGTGGTCGACCAAGCTCGCCCCGCGGGCCGGCGGAGAACAATTCCGGCTATGTGACGCCGCTGGTGCGCAAGCTCGCCAACCAGCACAGCATCGACCTGACCTCCCTCTCCGGCACCGGCGTCGGCGGACGGATCCGCAAGCAGGACGTCATCGACGCAGCCGAGGCCCAAAAGGCCCCGGCCCGCCCGGCCAGCGGCCCGGCCTCCTCGCTGCGCGGCACCGTGCAGAAGGCCCCCCGGATCCGCCAGGTCATCGCCCGGCGGATGCGCGAATCCCTGGACATCTCCACCCAGCTGACCCAGGTCCACGAAGTGGACATGACCAAGGTCGCCAAACTGCGCGCCCGCGCCAAGAACTCCTTCGCCGCCCAGAACGGCGTCAAGCTCACCTACCTGCCCTTCATCGCCAAGGCCGTCGCCGAAGCCCTCAAACAGCACCCCAAGCTGAACGCGGCCTACGACGAGGACAAACAGGAAATCACCTACCACAACGCCGAACACCTGGCCATCGCCGTGGACACCGACAAGGGCCTGCTGGTGCCCGTCATCGCCGACGCCGGCGCCCTGAACCTCGCCGGCCTGGCCGCCAGGATCGCCGACGTCGCCGACCGCACCCGCAACGCCAAGATCGGCCCCGACGAACTCTCCGGCGGCACCTTCTCCATCACCAACATCGGCTCCGTCGGCGCCCTGTTCGACACCCCGATCATCAACCAGCCCCAGGTCGGCATCCTGGGCACCGGCGCCATCGTCAAACGCCCGA
>JALYYI010000257.1 GCA_030946705.1 Actinomycetota bacterium
GGATTGGGGTTCCTGCAGCGTGGCCAGGGCCGGGGAGTGTGCCGCGGAGGCAGACGCGGCGGCGGGTGCGGCAGCGTCGGCCGGGGCGGAGGAACTGGTCATATCTCATAGACTAGACGAGTACCGCGGGAGCCAGGGTAGCTGGCTGAGAGGGTGCCGGGTGATCCACCACGCGCCGACCGAGTTGTTCCAGGGACCGTTTCCCTGGCCACAGGACCTGATCCGGTTAGTACCGGCGTAGGGAAGGAAACCGCATGCCACCAGCCAGCATTCAGTGCGACGTCGCCGTTATCGGCGGCGGCATTGTGGGCCTGGGCATCGCCTGGGAGGCCCAGCGGACGGGCCGGTCCGTCACCGTGATCGACCCCAGCCCGGCCACCGGGGCGACCTTTGCGGCCGCCGGGATGCTGGCCCCGGTCAGCGAACTGCATTACCAGGAAGAGAACCTGCTGGAGCTGACACTGGCGTCGGCAGCCCTGTGGCCGGAGTTCGTGGCCCCGCTGCAGTCCGCCGGCCATGCCGATACCGGCTTCCGCACCGCGGCGACCATGGTGCTGGGCTACGATGCCGCGGACCGGCAGGCGCTCACGGACCTGCGCCGCGTCCAGCGCGCCCACGGCTTGGACGTGGAACCCCTGACCGTACGCGAAGCCCGCGCGCTGGAACCGCTGCTTGGACCGCAGCTCTCCTGCGCCCAACGGATTCCCAAAGATCATCAGGTGGACCCGCGCGGTCTGGCGACGGCTATCCGGGTGCAGCTGAACGTGGTGGCCGCCGAGTCGGGGCGGCTGACGGAGGAGCAGACCACTGTCCGCCGGATGGCCGTGTCGCTGCTGCACCGGGACGCTGCCGATCCGGATTCGCGGGTGACCGGCGTCCGGCTTGAGGACGGCCGCGAAGTGCACGCCGGTGAAGTCATTGTGGCCAACGGTCTGGACGCCGCCGGATTGGCTGGACTGCCGGCCGGGCTGAGGCTTCCGCTGCGTCCGGTCTACGGGGACATCCTGCGGCTGCGCGTGCCGGACCATCTGCGGCCGCTGGTCACCGCCACCGTCCGCGGGCTGGTGCGGGGCGTTCCGGTATACATTGTGCCCCGTAACGACGGAACCGTGGTGATCGGTGCGACGCAGCGTGAAAATGGTCCACTGGCGGGTGGTGGGGGTGGCGCCGCCGCCGGCGCTGTCTCCGCCGGAGGGGTCTACCGGCTGCTGCGCGACGCGCAGGTGCTGGTGCCCGCCGTCGTCGAGCTAGAACTGCTGGAGGCCACCGCCAGGGCACGTCCGGGCACGCCGGACAACGCGCCGCTGCTGGGCCGGGTGGCGGGCCCCGCCGGGGACGTTGAGGGGCTGATTATTGCAACCGGCTTCTACCGCCATGGCGTTCTGCTGACGCCCATCGCGGCGCAGATCTGCCGGCAGCTGATGAACGGCATCACCGACCTGGCCTGGACCCGCTACCGGCCGGACAGATTTTCGCCCGACCGGCCGAAGTATTCCGCCAGCGATCACGAGCACCAAGCGGACAAGGGGCAGCCATGACAAGCATCCGGCTCAACGGCCAGGACCATCCGCTCGCTGCCGGAGCAACCATTACCACCCTCGTCTCGGCGCTCACCGGCCGGAAGATCGACGACGGCGGCAAGGCTGCGGACGGCGGACGGCTGGGTGTCGCCGTGGCTCTGAACGCCGACATCGTGCCCCGCAGCAGATGGTCCGCCACCGCCCTGCAGTCGGGGGACGACGTCGAAATTGTGACCGCAGTCCAGGGCGGCTAGGACCTTGGATCTGAGCCCGATGGAGGGAAAATCGATGAACGCAACGAATTACGTGCCGGTCGCCGAAGCGGGACCGGGCGCCGATGCGCTGCTGATAGACGGGGTGGCCTTGGGTTCGCGGCTGATCATGGGCACCGGCGGCGCCCCCAGCCTCGATGGTCTCGGGGCTGCCCTGGAGGCCTCCGGAACCGAGCTGACCACCGTTGCCATGCGACGCTACAGCGCCGCACCGACGGGCCCGGCCGGCAATTCCCTCTTCGACCTGCTGGTTGAGAACAACATCCGCGTGCTGCCCAACACCGCCGGCTGCTTCACCGCGCGCGAAGCCGTGATGACGGCGGAACTGGCCCGGGAAGCACTGGAAACGGACTGGGTGAAGTTGGAAGTCATCGCCGACGAGCACACCCTGCTGCCGGACGCCGTCGAACTCGTGGAAGCCACCGAGCAGCTGGTGAACCGGGGCTTCAAGGTCTTCGCCTACACGAATGACGATCCCGTACTGGCCCTGCGGCTGGAGAACCTGGGCGCCGTGGCGGTGATGCCCCTCGGCGCGCCGATCGGCACCGGGCTGGGCATCCTGAACCCGCACAATATTGAGCTGATCGTCTCCCGTGCCGGGGTCCCTGTTGTGCTGGACGCCGGAATCGGCACGGCTTCCGACGCGGCGCTGGCAATGGAAATGGGCTGCGACGCGGTCCTGCTGGCTACCGCTGTGACCCGCGCGCAGGATCCGGTCCGGATGGCCCGGGCCTTCAAACACGCGGTGATCGGCGGTAGGCTGGCGGCACAGTCCGGCCGGATCCCCAAGCGTCAGCACGCGCTGGCATCCTCTGCCATGGAGGGCCGACCGGACCTCTGAGGAAGGAGCCACGTTGAGCGCATCGGATGTCCTGACAAGGCCGCAGATCGACGACGAACTGGAAGCTCTGCCGCACTGGCGGTACCGCTTGGGCGGACTGCATGCGGTCTTCAAGCTGCCCACCTCGCGCGCTGCACTGGACCTGATGGCCCGCATTGGGGACCTGGCGGAGCACGCCAACCACCATCCCGATGTCGACTGGCGGTACAACCTGCTCTTTGTCCGGCTGATCTCCCACGACGTCGGCGGCGAGGTCACCAGCCGGGACATCGAGCTGGCCAAGCAGATCTCAGCGGCCGCCCATAACGCG